>JBJEVA010000044.1:0-5058 GCA_051884115.1 Candidatus Coproplasma sp.
GACGCGCTACCAAACTGCGCTACACCTCATCAACTGACAACAATAGTATTATACTTAATATTACAAAAAAAGCAAATATATTTGACCTGTTTTTAAAAAAAATATTTACAAAATATTATTACCTATGTTATAATAACCCTATGCTTTGGAGTTTAATTTTATCTATAATACTAATTGGCGTATCGCTTGCAATGGATGCGTTTGCCGTATCGATTTGCGACGGTATGGTTTATCGTAACTTATCTAAGTCAAAGAGCGTGTTTATTCCGCTTACGTTTGGAATTTTTCAGGCGTTAATGCCCATTATCGGATTTTATATCGGTATGGCTTTCAGTCAGATTGATAAGTTTGACGAGGTTGACCATTGGATAGCCTTTGGATTGTTGCTGATTATCGGCGGAAAAATGGTTTTAGACGGCATTAAAGAGTTAAAGTCCGGTGACGTTGAAGAGGAAGCTTCTAAAAGTTTCTCTGTTCCTACTGTGCTTTTGCAAGGTGTTGCCACAAGCATAGACGCATTGTTCGTAGGCTTTTCGCTCAATTCTATGCTCAGCGTCGATTACATATCAAACATTCAGCTTTGGGCATGGATAAGTGTTGCAATCATCGGAATCATAACCTTTGCAATTTCATTTATCGGTCTGTTTATAGGTAAAAAGTTTGGGAAGCTGTTCAGTAAAAAGGCGTGTGTAGCCGAAATTATCGGCGGTGTCGTACTTATTCTGCTTGCTGTAAAAATGCTGTTAAGCGGTTACGGTGTCATCAATTTTTAAGAATCGAATCAATCTCTATCAAAATATTTTTATTTCCGCATTCAGAATTGTAATTTTTGAGTGCGGTTTTAATTTTGTCGTCTTTAATTAGATTTTCAATTTCGGATATCAGGGTGGAGGGGGTTAAAAGGTTTTCTTCTAATACCCTGCAAAGTCCTTTTTCTTTAAAATACTTGGCGTTTTCAATCTGGTCTCCGCGCGTAGAACTGTTTGAGAGAGGAATAAACAGGCAGGGGATTTTTAAAGCTAATATTTCAAATACGGAATTTGAACCGCTACGGGCAACGGCATAATCGGCACAAGCATAGGCAGTACCCATATCTTCGCAATATTCAATCTGTCGATATCCGTAAATTGAATTTTCGACGTTGTTACCTTTACCGCAAATATGCAAAACGTTATACTTTTTGCAAAGTGATATTAAGACCTGTCTTAATGCCGTGTTTATTTTTTGCGAACCGCTACCACCGCCAAACACCAAAATAGTAGGGCGAAGGTCAAATCCAAGCTCTTTTTTTGCATAGAGCTTAGAATTATTGAAAAGTGATTTTCTTATAGGCGAACCCGTATAAACTCCGTTTTTAAATTTCTTTGCGGTTTCGGGGAAAGAGGTCAGTATTCGTTGCGCTTTCCGCGCGATAATTTTATTTGCAAGACCGGCACTTAGGTCTGATTCGTGGGTCAAAATCGGAATATTAAGCTTATGCGCAGCCAAAGCAGGGGGCAAAGACGCGTATCCGCCTTTACAGAATAATAAGTCAGGCTTCTCTTTTTTTAAAATTTTAATACATTCTTTTACGCTTTTTACAAGCTTAAAAGGTATGGAAAGATTTTTAATAATTTTACCCCTGACAAGCTTTACGCCGTTAAATTGTGTAAAAGAAATACCGTTTTTTTTGCAAATTGTCTTTTCTATTCCGTCGGTACCGATATAAGAGATAGAATATTTTTTACATACTTCTTCGGCAATTGCAATGTTAGGAACGACGTGTCCCGCACTTCCCCCGCCACAAAACGTAATCTTTTTCATATCAACAGTATATTATATTTTATGGCGGTTTATGTCAGAGGCAACAGTAATGCTATAAATAAGAATATAGCTTATTTTATATCAAATAGTTAAAATAAGCACTTTACTTATAGTTGACAAAGAAAAATAAAGGTAGTACAATACGTGTATGAAATATGAAATAATTATAATGATTGTAACGGCGAGCGTATTTGTATTTCTGTTGCTTCTTTATATGGCAGTAGAAATTAACAGGATAAACAACTTCCGTTATAACGAACGTAGATTGTTTTATTATTACGCTTCGGACAATTTAAGTAAAATGGAATACGACGTAGCTTCGTATGATTCAGCATCTGATAATTCACAAACAGAAAACGGAGATAAGCAGGTTACGATAGAAGACGTCGTTAACCGCAAGCAGGAAAAAAGACAAAACGTCGTATTGGATATATGTACGCCGATTGAGGACAACGGACTTAAAGAGATTATCGGTGTTTATAATCCTGATAGCGACAGCTGACAAGTAAAATGATATTTTAACGCCACAGATTGATTCTGTGGCGTTTATCATGAAGAGAAATTCATAACTAACGTTTGGGATAGCAGAGGCATACATAAGGTGAACTTGCCGTTTGAAATCTTGGCTTCCTGTTTAAATTTGAAGCCTAAAATTCCTATTTCCGCATTAAAAGTCTGTTTTTCTTCGTTATATTTATAGTCGCATTTGTATGCGTGTCTTTTGCCTTTTTTGTGTTTAAAGCTCACTTCAAGTTGTTTATCGTCTAAAAATGTAATACGTATATAGTCGTAGTGTTCGATAAGGTTTTCGTTTCCGAGTCTTGCCGTGGTACATTCGTAAGTCGTTATATACGGTTTAGTAAGTGATTTGACGGAAGAATTAGCGTCAAAAGTAAATGCACACAAAAACAGGCATAATAAAGTAGCGAAAAGCATTGCGACGGTAAAATTCTTTTTCATAAAATTATTATGTGTAGATTAAATAAAAATACCCGTCCGCAGTGGATGCGAACGGGTATGGTTGTTTTAATATGATTTATGCTTTGCCTATGCAACCGAATATTTCCATTTTTTCCTTAACGGTTGCTTTGATAGCGGCAGAGCCGTCAGCCAAAAGCTTTCTGGGGTCGAAGCCTTTGCCTACTAAATCCTTACCGTTTTCTATGTACTTTCTGGTAGCTTCCTGGAATGCAAGCTGACATTCGGTATTTACGTTAATTTTTGCTACGCCCAAAGAAATTGCCTTTTTAATCTGCTCGGTAGGAATACCTGTACCGCCGTGGAGTACGAGGGGCATATCGCCAACCTTTTCTTTAACTGAGGCGAGAGTTTCAAAAGAAAGTCCTTCCCAGTTAGCGGGGTATTTGCCGTGGATATTGCCGATGCCGGCGGCGAGCATAGTTACGCCGAGGTCGGCAATCTTCTTACATTCTTCAGGGTCGGCACATTCGCCTTTGCCTACAACGCCGTCTTCTTCGCCGCCGATAGCGCCGACTTCTGCTTCAAGCGATAAACCGAGCTGTTTGGTAACTGCAACGAGTTCTTTAGTTTTTTCGATATTTTCTTCGATGGGGAAGTGCGAACCGTCGAACATAATGGAGGAGAAGCCTGCCTTAATACACTTATAGCAACCGTCGTAAGTACCGTGGTCGAGGTGAAGAGCAACAGGAACGGTTATTTTCATCTCTTCAATCATAGCCTTAACCATATCTGCAACTACTTTAAAGCCACACATATATTTTCCGGCGCCTTCCGATACACCTAAGATTACGGGAGCGCGAAGTTCTTCCGCTGTTTGAAGAATAGATTTAGTCCATTCAAGATTGTTGATGTTGAATTGACCGACAGCGTATTTGCCCTCCCTTGCTTTTTCGAGCATTTCTTTTGCTGAAACCAATGCCATAGAAAACCTCCAATTTATAATTAAATTTATTTTTTAACTACAATAATTATAAACCCATATATTATAAATTTCAAGTATATTTTTCAAATTGTTTATAAAAATAGTTGGTGATATATTTTTAATTTGTTGACTTATATACGTTGATTTGTTATAATACAAAAGCTGGAAATACAGGTAAAACTGTACAGCTAACAAGAAAAGATAAATTTTTTTTCGGAGGAATATATTTTTATGGCAAATGTAAGAGTTGCTATCAACGGCTTCGGTCGTATCGGACGTCTTGCTTTCAGACAAATGTTTGACGCTGAGGGTTACGAAGTTGTAGCTATCAACGATTTGACAAGCCCCAAAATGCTTGCTCATCTTCTTAAGTACGATTCTGCACAGGGCAGATACAAGTATGCAGATGCAGTAGAGGCAGGCGAGGACTATATCACCGTAAACGGCAAAACAATAAAGATTTATGCAGAAAAAGATGCTGCTAATCTTCCTTGGGCAGAAGTTGGCGTTGATGTTGTTTTGGAATGTACAGGCTTCTATACTTCTAAGGAAAAGGCTTCCGCACACATCAAGGCTGGCGCTAAGAAGTGTGTTATCTCCGCACCTGCCGGCAACGACCTTCCTACAATCGTTTACAGCGTAAACGAAAATACTTTGAAGGCAAGCGATACAGTTATTTCTGCCGCAAGCTGTACTACTAACTGCCTTGCTCCTATGGCTGCCGCTTTGAATAAGTTCTGCCAGATTAAGAAGGGTTATATGACAACCATTCACGCATACACCGGCGACCAGATGGTTCTTGACGGACCTCACCGTAAGGGCGATTTAAGAAGAGCAAGAGCCGCAGCCGTAAATATCGTTCCCAACTCCACCGGTGCGGCAAAGGCAATCGGCTTGGTTATTCCCGAACTCAACGGCGTTCTTGACGGATGCGCTCAGCGTGTTCCCGTTCCTACCGGTTCGCTTACTCAGCTCATCGCTGTATGCGAAGGCGAAGTTGATGCAAGCAGTGTAAACGCCGCTATGAAGGCCGCTTCTTCTGCATCTTTCGGTTATACCGAAGACGAAATCGTTTCCAGCGACGTTATCGGTATCACCTACGGTTCGCTCTTCGATGCAACTCAGACAAAGTGTATGCCTCTTGGCGACGGCACAACCCTTGTTAAGGTTGTATCCTGGTACGATAACGAGAATTCTTACACCTCTCAGATGGTAAGAACCATTAAGTACTTTGCAGAACTTTAATCTTTAATAATCAATAATTTACGCTCGGACAGCCTAAAGCTGTTCGGGCGTTTTTTTGGCTCTTTGTCAAATGTTGTGGTGGAGATAAAAACTAAAAAGTAAATAAT
>JBJEVA010000045.1:0-74567 GCA_051884115.1 Candidatus Coproplasma sp.
AAGATTAAATTTAGTGAATCACTGGTCATAAAACCATTCGAATATCCCGTATTAGAATCAAAATTAAAATGATGAAGACCAGGTTCATTTTTTAATTCTAAAAGAGTTTCAATTAAAAAATCAATACTTTTATTATCAAGTTCGATTTGAATAGTGTATTTATCGATACATTCTAATTTCATTCTGCCAACAATACAATCATTATCTTTTTTCTTCATATAGTCCTCCTATTTAATCCAATACTTGAATAAATTATATAATACATGTTCATAAGGAATAGGTTTTGTGCGAACTTCAATTCCATTTGCTTTGTTCAAATCAAATACATCATGATTTCCCCACGCATCGTACACATATTTTACTACAACTGTGCCATTACTGTCAAGTATGGCGATAATGTTGCCCTGTGAGTCCTTTTGATATACATAATGTACGTATCGATTTTTCCTCGGATAATGAATAAATTTCTCAGTTGATTTTTTATAAATATTACTTATAAGCTCACCGTTATTGTTATATTATTTGTAGTCATATTTAATATTGTATAAGCCTTTTAAGCTATATAATCTATTAAATCAATTTGAACATTTTTCTTTACAATAGACCGCCTCTGCGCTATAATATAAGCCAAGGCGGTAATTATTATGTTTAATCAGACTAACGTACATTTAGGCAAGGTTCGCTCTGTTATCAGAGAGCTTTTTGAATACGGAAAGAAACGCAAGGCGGAAGTGGGGGAAGAGAACGTGTATGATTTTTCTCTCGGCAATCCTTCCGTTCCTGCACCTAAGGAAGTTAAGGAAGAGCTTGAAAAGCTCATTACCCAAACCGACCCCGTAGCATTGCACGGCTATACTTCTGCACAGGGCGATTTTAACGTTCGTAAAACTATTGCCGAAGATTTGAACACACGCTTCGGTGCAAACGTAACGCCCGATTTAATCTATATGACTTGCGGTGCGGCCGCGTCGCTGTGTATAACCTTAAACGCCATTTTAAATGAGGGCGAAGAGGTAATAACCTTTGCTCCCTTCTTCCCCGAATACTCGGTATTCACGGCACACGCAGGCGGTAAATTAGTTGCCGTTGACTGCACTCCTAAAACCTTTCAACCCGATATAGAAAAGTTTAAGTCGGCTCTCAACGAAAAGACAAGGGCGGTAATAATAAACTCGCCCAACAACCCCAGCGGAGTCGTTTATAGCGAAGGGGTAATTAAAAATCTCTGTTCCGTCCTCTATGAACATGAAAAATTGACGGGTAACAGAGTAATTCTCATTTCCGACGAGCCGTACAGAGAACTTGTTTTCGACGGCGTTAAGGTGCCGTTTATTATGAATTATTATAAGGATAGCGTAGTGTGTTATTCGTATTCAAAGAGCCTGTCTCTCCCCGGCGAAAGAATCGGCTATATAGCGGTAAACGGGGATATGCAAGACAGGGAAGAGCTTTACGCGGGCGTTTGCGGTGCAGGCAGGGCGTTAGGCTACGTATGCGCACCCGCTATGTTCCAACAGCTTGCATCAAGGGTGACGGGCAAGACCGCGGATATCTCGGTGTATAAGAGAAACAGGGATACCCTTTGTTCGGCATTGACCGAGTACGGCTATGAAGTGGTAAAACCCGACGGCGCGTTCTATCTTTTCGTAAAGGCGTTGGAAGACGATGCTCTCGCGTTTGCCGAAAAGGCAAAGAAATACGATTTGCTGATTGTGCCTGCCGACAGCTTTGGCGTAAAGGGCTACGTGCGTATAGCATATTGCGTAAGTCCCGAAACAATTAAAAATTCCCTGCCGTCATTTAAGGCTTTGGCAGAGAGCTATAAAAAGTAAATTTATATTAAAATCATACGTTAAAAGCTATACCGCCCTGCGACAAAATCGCAGGGCGGTTTAATCAATTTTAAGTTTAATTGCCGTACTTTTTAAAGGAGTTTAGGCATTTTTTTATTGATTTAAGATTTTGCTTTACGGAAGCAGAGGAGGCACCGCCGTAAGAAGTGCGTGCGTCTGCACAGGACTTACCCTTGACAGCTTGAACAATATCGTCGCCGAATTCGGGTGCGAAAGTGCGGTATTCGTCAGCCGTCATATTCTGCAAGGTGCGTTTGTTTTCAATGCACCAACGTACGATTTTGCCCGTTACGGCGTGTGCGGTACGGAAGGGGACGCCCTGTTTTGCAAGATAGTCCGCAACGTCGGTAGCACAGCAGAATTCGCCTTCCGATGCTTTCGCCATTTTATCGGGTTTGAAAGAAATTGCCCCTAACATTTCGGTCATTATGTTCACGCAACCCGTAACTTGCTTTTCAACGTCGAAGAAGCCCTCTTTGTCCTCTTGCAAGTCCTTGTTGTAAGCGAGGGGAATACCTTTAATTACGGTTAAAATACCCGTTAAGTGTCCATAAACTCTGCCCGTCTTACCCCTGATAAGTTCGCAGATATCGGGGTTTTTCTTTTGGGGCATTATGGAAGAACCCGTAGAGTAGGCGTCGGAAATTTCAAGATAACCAAACTCTTCCGTGGTGTAGAGAATAATGTCCTCGCAAAGGCGGGATAAATGAGCCATAACTAAAGAGGCGTCGAAGATGTATTCCGCAACGAAGTCACGGTCGGAAACGCCGTCTAAGGAGTTTTCGCAAGGTCTGTCGAATTCAAGCAATTCGCAGGTTAAATTCCTGTCGATGGGGTAGGAAGTGCCTGCAAGCGCACCCGAACCCAAGGGCATAACGTTTGCCCTTTCTCTGCTAAAAATAACCCTGTCTATATCGCGTAAAAACATTTCCGAGTATGCGTTAAAGAAATGTCCTGCACACATAGGCTGTGCTTTGCGAAGATGGGTATAACCGGGCATAATGTATTTTAACCCCTGCTGTGCTTTAACGGTAAGCGCCTCTACAAGGGCAATAAGGCTGTCCTTTAAACTATCGAAAGAGCAACGCGCATAGAGTCGGAAGTCGGTAGCAACCTGGTCGTTACGGCTCCTTGCCGTGTGCAGTTTTTTGCCGGCATCGCCAATGCGAGAAACGAGTTCGTTTTCTACAAAGGAGTGAATATCCTCCGCTCCTGCAATTTCAATTTTGCCGTCTTTAATATCTTGCGCAATTGCTTTAAGACCTTCTATAATCTTCTCTGCGTCTTCCTCGGGGATAATGTTGCATTTGCCGAGCATTGTCGCATGGGCAATAGAAGCGGTAATATCTACTTCCCAAAGTTGCTTGTCGAATGGTAGCGAGTCGCCGAACAGGTCGGCATTTTTAGCAGTAGGCGCATCGAAACGCCCTTCCCAAAGTTTCATTTTTATCTTCCTTAAAAGTTTAATTTCTACCATTATAGCCTATTTTACGCCTATTATCAACTGTTTTTAAGTTTAAAAAATAAAGCCGTACGGCGCAACCGTACGACTTTAAGTATTCAAATTTAAGCTTTATGAAACTACGTTACCGTCCTTATCCAGCGTACCGTCCGTACAAGTAATTGTATAGGCGCTTGTGTTGCTGTTCCAACTATTTCCTTTTGTTATTGCGTTCCACTCTGCTATAGTACCGTTAAAGTTAATGCTTTCAAGTTTGCTACAACCAGAAAGTGCTGTGTCACCTATAGAGGTTATACAGTCGGGAATTGTCAATTCTCTAAGTTCTTGACAACTTGAGAATGAGGAAGCGACTATTGAAGTAACAGTGTAATTGTTGCCCTTATAAGATACATTTTCAAGTATAGTTTTGTCTCCCAATAATGAGATTGCTTGTTTAACAACCGTTGCATTGTCATCTTTTAAAGCATACCTTATACCGTCTATTATCGTATAAATATAGCCGTCGTTGGCGACGTCGTTATTTTTGCAGTCATAAACTATAGGGAAAGAGCTTAAACTATCCAAATTCCAACCAGCTTGTGCTTGTGTAGCTTCGCAATAAACTGTTAACGCTCTACAAGAATTGAATACATTGGAACCGATTGTAGTTACGCTGTCAGGAATTTCAATGCTTGTAAGATTACTGCAATTAGCGAAAGCGTAACTGCCGATAGAAATAATGCTGTCGGGAATAGTAACTGATTTCAGACTTTTAAAACGTGAAAATTCATTGTTTTTTATTTCAGTACCGCTTGTCAGTGTTGCATTTACGATACTGTCAGGTAAATAAGAAATAAACAATGTGGGACCTGTATAATTTATAATTTGGCTACAATTACTAAATGAATTATTGCCGATAGAGGTTATGCTGTCAGGAATAGTTAATCCCCTAAGCATTTTACAACCTGAGAAAGAGGAAGAGGCTATTGAAGTAACAGTGTAATTGTTGCCATTATAAGATACGTTTTCAAGTATTGTTTTATTATTTAATAATGCTGTTGATTGTTTAACAACCGTTGCCTTATTGTCTTTTAAAGCGTATCTTATACCGCCTATCATAGTATAGATATTGCCGTCGGTGGCAACGTCGTTATTATTACAGTCATAAACTACGGGTATAGAACTTAAACTATTCTCATTCCAGTCGGCTTGTGCTTGTGTGGCTTCGCAATAGACCGTTACCGCAGAACAAGAATTGAATACCTCGGAACCGATTGAAGTTACGCTATCGGGGATTGTAATACTTGCTAAATTCGTACACCCGTTAAATGCTTTATTATCGATAGTAGTTATGCTGTTGGGGAGCGTAACGTTTACCGCATCACTATAATAATAGAATGCGCTTGGTCCAATTGTGGTGACAGGCAGACCTTTATACTCACTCGGGATTGTTATGTCGGGGAATTCGCCTAGGTACCTGAATAAGGAATAGTAGTTCTTATATTTTCTGAATTCGCACATTGCGCTTACTTCTTGACAATAAATAACTTCTTCGCCTTCAGATTCAAAGGTGATATAACCTTTTCTTAGTAAGCCTCTTTTAAATTCTACCGTTTCATTGTTTTGCGTTTGTTTAAGTACTATCTCGTTAAACTGAATGTTGAGTTGATTGGTTATAGGTTTTTCGTATTCGTCCGTCATACCAACAATGCTATACGTTCCGTTTTTACCGTTGCTGTCAGACCAAGAGGATTTGTTTAAAACAACGTAATTTGTTTTATCATAATTTCCGTTTTCATAAAGGTAGTACGTACCGTATGTCGATATACCGCCTTCAATAATCACCCTTTCACACGCAGATAAGCCTAATGTTAAGCACACTACGGCAACGATTGCGATAAGTACAACTAAAAATCTCTTCTTCATAAGACCTCCAAAAAATCTTTTGGGGTGCAGAAGTAGGACGGCATTTGGTAAAATAAAAAATGCGCCTCAATTAAGAGACGCACCCCTAATAATTTAGCTGAATCTCCTAATTGCCGCTAAACAAAATCATAAGGGTTTTTCCGCAATCAACTTTATAACAATAAAGTATATTACACCATATTAAAATTTACCCATAAGGAGAGACAGCTTATTAGGCTGACTGTAGCAGGTAAATTTAATATGTGTATTATAAAAAATTTTATGCGCAAAAAAGCAACATAAAAAAATGCGGAAAGTATAATCCCCCTAACTATTGATTTTGTTTAGCGTATTCATTATATCACCTAATTAAAAAAAAGCAAGACCTTTTCTAAAAAAAGTTGTACAAAATATACGTTTTTTTTAAATTGACTTATCTTAGATTTTACTATACAATATATAGTATATACAGTTTCAATATATACAGAAAAGGTCACGGCGTTAGGGAAATGATAATTTTGGGTATAGACCCCGGCTTCGGCACTATGGGTTACGGTGTAATAGAAAAACTCAATAACGGAAATATCGTCCCCGTTGATTACGGAGTTTTAACCACCCCTAAGGACGAGACGTTCCCTGTACGCCTTGCCATTTTAGAGCAGGGACTAAACAAGCTTTACGAAAAGTTTAAGCCTAATGAAATCGCACTTGAAGAACTGTTCTTCACAAAGAACGTAACAACAGGTATTCAGGTTGCTGAGGCGAGGGGAGTAATACTTCTTTCCGCAATTAAGTACTGCGGAAGGCTTTACGAATACACCCCCAATCAGATTAAACAGGCGTTAACGGGTTACGGCAAGGCGGATAAAGTGCAGATGATGCACGTCGTTCAGTCCATTCTCCGTTTAAAGTCTATTCCCCGTCCCGACGACGCGGCGGACGCCTTAGCGGTTGCTCTGTGCCATGCGCACACTTCGCGCTTCGGACTTATGTACGGAATTAAGTAATTTTAAAGAGGATATATGATAGGATATTTAAAGGGCAGGGTTGCAAATATGACAGCCGATTCGGCAATAATTGTTGTCGGCGGAGTGGGATACGAGGTGTATTGTTCGGGTTCTGCTTTCTCCAAAATGACGGAGGGGAGAGAGTGCGAAGTCTATACCTATTTGCAGGTTAGCGAAAGCAACGGTATATCTTTATACGGTTTTTCTTCATTACAGGAAAAGGCTATGTTTTTAAAGCTGATTTCTGTTTCGGGCGTAGGTCCTAAAATGGGTATGGCTGTGCTTACTCAAATGAATATCAACGACGTCGCCGTTGCGGTTGCTACGGGTGACGTTAAAGGTCTTTCAAGGGTAAAGGGCTTAGGCAAAAAGACGGCAGAGAGAATTATTCTCGAACTCAAAGAGAGTGTGTCCGCCCCCGTATCGTCGGCTACTCCCGTCGGCACTCCTATCGTTGCCCGTACAAGCGGTGACGAAGATGCAATCGTTGCCTTAATGTCGCTCGGCTTTACCCGTGCCGAATCCGAAACAGCGGTAGGTAAGGCAAAGGCAAAAGGCGCTAAGACAATAGAAGATATTATTATGCAGTCTTTAAAGGGAATGTAATTTATGTTTGATGAAGAAGATTTGTATTCCGACGACAACGAAAGGCTTATTCAAAGCACAAAGGGCGAATACGATGCGGAGGAAAACGCTCTGCGCCCTAAAACGCTTGACGCATACGTCGGTCAGACAAAGGTTAAGGACAACCTTACAGTATATATGAACGCCGCAAAGAAGAGGGGTGAGGTTTTAGAACACGTCCTCTTGTACGGCGCACCCGGTCTCGGTAAGACAACGCTTGCGCATATAATTGCCAACGAAATGGGCGGTCAGTTAAAGATGACGAGCGCCCCTGCCATAGAGCGTAGCGGTGACTTAGCCGCGTTGCTCACCAACCTCAACGACGGCGACGTGCTGTTTATCGACGAAATTCACCGACTTAATCACAGCGTAGAGGAAATTTTATATTCCGCTATGGAAGATTATGCGTTGGATATAATAGTAGGTAAGGGTCCCAGCGCAAGGAATATACGTTTTTCTTTAAAAAAGTTCACGCTAATCGGCGCGACCACGAGGGCGGGTATGATTGCCAACCCGTTAAGGGACAGATTCGGTATAATCTGCCGTTTGGAACTCTATACCCCGTCAGAGCTTGAAGAGATTGTAAGAAGAAGCGCAAAGACACTCGGTATCGCCATTGATGAAGAGGCGTCAAAGGAAATTGCAAGCCGTTCAAGGGGAACGCCCAGGATTGCCAACCGACTTTTAAAGAGGGTAAGAGATTTCTCTACCGTCAATAACAGCGAAACCGTCACTTTAAAAGATGCAAGATATGCCCTTGAAAGAATGGAGATAGACAGTCTCGGTCTTGACGAAACCGACAGAGCTATTCTTCACGCAATGGCGGATAAATTCGGCGGTAAGCCCGTAGGTCTTGAAACGCTTGCCGCAACCGTCAACGAGGACGCGGGAACGATAGAGGACGTGTATGAACCCTACCTTCTTCAATTGGGCTTCATAGCAAGAACGCCGAGGGGAAGGGTTATTTTAAGGGGCGGTTACGAGCATTTGGGATATAAGCTCACCGAAGCGCAAAAGAAGCAGATATCGTTATTTGATAAGGACGATAATTAAATTTTAAAAATGGATAAAATACAGTACAAAAAAAGCGATTTTTATTACGATTTGCCTGAAGAGCTGATTGCTCAGACGCCTGCAACCCCGAGGGATTCTTCACGCCTTTTCGTCTATAACAGGGCGGAAGATAAAATAGAACACAAAATTTTCCGTGACGTAACCGATTATTTAAAAAAGGGCGACGTGCTTGTCGTTAACAACACCAAGGTCTTGCCTGCAAGAATGTACGCACATACCGAACACGGCGGTGTTATAGAAATTCTCCTTTTGAAAAGGCTTGAAAAAGACAAGTGGGAAGTGTTGGCAAAGCCCGGTAAAAAGTGTGCAATCGGTAAAAAATTTTTTATCGGCGACAAGCTCTCTTTTACCGTAGAAGGCATAACCGACAGCGGTGAGAGAATTGTCAACTTCGAGTATGAAGGCGTGTTTGAAAATATTTTAGAGGAAGTAGGCTCTATGCCCCTTCCCCCGTATATAAAGGAAAAGTTAAAGGATAAAAACAGATATCAGACCGTCTATGCTAAGACCGAAGGTTCGGCGGCGGCGCCTACTGCAGGTTTGCACTTTACTCCCGAACTTCTTGAAAAAATACGCGGTATGGGCGTTGAAGTGGTAGAAGTTCTCCTTCACGTAGGATTAGGAACATTTCGCCCCGTCAAGGAAGAGATAATTACCGACCATAAAATGCACTCCGAGCATTACGAAGTTACAGAAAAATCGGCTGAGGCGATTAACAAAGCTAAAGCGGAGGGGAGGAGAGTTATCGCGGTAGGAACTACTTCCGTAAGAACTCTTGAAAGTGCGTCGGACTGCAAAGGTCACATAAACAGCGGAAGCGGGGATACGAGTATTTTTATCTATCCCCCTTATGAGTTTAAAGTAGTTGATGCGCTTATAACTAACTTCCATTTACCCGAAAGTACGTTAATAATGCTTGTAGCGTCATTGACAGGCAGGGAAAAAGTATTAGATTTATATAAAACGGCAGTCGGGGAGAGGTATAGGTTTTTCTCGTTCGGCGACGCTATGTTTATAATATAAACTTCGACAAAGGTTTAAAAAATGTCTAAATATTTTTCGTTTGAATTACAACATATAGATAAATACACGGGCGCACGCGCGGGCGTATTCCATACTCCGCACGGCGATATTCCCACGCCCGTTTATATGCCCGTCGGCACTCAGGCTACCGTAAAGGGAGTATATCCGAGGGACGTTAAGGAGGCTGGTTCGAGTATAATTCTCGCCAACACCTATCATTTATACGAACGCCCCGGCGATGAAATAGTAAAAAAGGCAGGCGGACTTCATAAATTTATGAATTGGGACGGACCTATTTTAACAGACAGCGGTGGGTTTCAGGTTTTTTCTCTCGCGAAGCTGAATAAAATCACCGATGATGGGGTATATTTCAATTCGTCAATAGACGGAAGAAAGCATTTCTTCAATCCCGAAAACGCAATAGCCATTCAAGAAAATTTAGGCGCTGATATAATAATGGCATTTGACCAATGCAGTGAATACGGCTATACTCACGAACAGGCTTATTCGGCAATGGAGCGAACTTCCAAGTGGTTAGAGCGTTGTTTTAACGCAAAGACAAGGGACGATCAAGCGTTATTTCCCATAGTTCAAGGCAATTTCTATAAGGATTTAAGGCTCGAAAGCTTAAATCGCAGCAAGAAATATGCCGTTGACGGTATAGCTATAGGCGGTCTATCTGTGGGTGAACCTAAGTCTTTAATGTATGAAATGCTCGACTGCATTCGCCCCGAACTTCCCGAAGATAAACCCCGTTATTTAATGGGGGTCGGCTCACCCGATTGTCTTGTGGAAGGCGTTAAAAGGGGAATAGATATGTTCGACTGCGTTCTCGCAACCCGTATAGCGAGAAACGGAACGGCATTTACTTCAAAGGGTAAAGTCGTTGTACGCAACGGAAAGTATAAAGAAGATTTTACCTCGTTAGACGACGAGTGCAATTGCTATTGCTGTAAAAACTACACAAAGGCATATTTGCGCCACCTTATAAACGTGGGTGAAATGCTTTCGGCAATGCTGTTAAGCCAGCATAATATAACCTTTTTGCATAAGCTTATGGCTGATATGAGGGAGGCAATCTTTGCCGATAGCTTAAAAGATTTTGCCGAAGAGTTCTATTCAAAGTACGGTTCACAGTAAATTCACATTTGTTAATAAAAAAACAGTTGCAAAACGTAGGCGTTTAGTTTATAATAAATAGGAAATTTTTTTAATCGGAGTAAAAATATGTTAAATTTATTGGCAGAACAGGCTAAGGCTTCCTGGCCTTCATACGTAATATTGGGCGTTTTAGTTGTGGGTTTAATCGCTACAATGATTCTTATGAACCGTCGCAACAAGAAGCGTGAAAAGGAATCTCAGGACCTTATGAATGCAGTAAAAGCAGGAAATAAGGTTACAACTATCGGCGGTATCGTCGGTATCGTTGTGGAAGTTGACCCCGAAGACGATTGTCTAATCGTAGAAACGGGTAGCGAAACTCACGGTAAAAGCTATATCAAATTCATAAGACAGGCTATCTATCAAAGCGATGCAACACTTGAAAAGGCAGAAGAAAAATCTAAAGATGAAGAGCCTTCACAGGTAACCGAAACGGCTACGGAAGAGACTGCTTCTTTAGAAGTTTCTTCTTCAAACGAGGATAAAACGGTATCCGAATAACTTACAAATAATTTGAGGGTTAGCGCAAAAGGGCTAAACTGTTCAAATTTGTATTTAATCATTAAATAAGTTCTTATTCTTATGCCCTCCGCATATCATTATGATTGTCGGAGGGTTTTCTATGGTTAAAGAAAGTGCGTTGCAGGTCACAAAGGCTACGCTTGCATCGGTGGTGTTTTCACTTGTCTATGTACTTGTGTTTACGCTTATTATAAAGCTAACGTCCATCTCAAACGGAGTTATTACGCCCGTTAATCAGGCTTTTAAAATAATTTGCATAGCATTGGGCGGTATATTATTTATACGCGGAGAAAAGGGGTTTATAAAGGGAGCCATATACGGTTTGTGTTCCGTCGTAGCCTGTTACGTCCTGTTTGCAATCATTGGTGGTTCGTTTGCGGTAAAATGGACGTTCGTTTTTGAAATACTCTTAGGGGTAGTGGCAGGGCTTATTAGCGGAATTATTGCCGTAAATATAAAAAAATCATAAAATCACTTGATTTTTATTCTTGCGTATAATATAATTTTGTAAACAAGTAATTTCGGTTAAGGAGAAAAATTATGATAAAGACTATCGCTAAACCTGCAGAAAAGAAAGTAACCGCTTGCGGTGAGTGCAGAAGCACCTGCCAGTCAGCTTGCAAAACGAGCTGTACCGTCGGCAACCAGAGCTGTGAAAGAATTACGAGGGAAGAGAACCCCGATAAAATCAGCAAGTAATTTTATATGCAACTTTATCAAAGGAGCAGAGTGTTTTTTTCTGCTCCTTAATGTTATTTTGCGCATTAAATTTAAGCGGTTAATTTCTGCGTACAGACGGAGCAAATTAGCCGTTTATATTTGTGTGTAAAACTAAAGCGGAAATTTTGGGTATGGTTCACGTTTTTAAATATAAAAATTATAACTACATTTACGATTCGGGCAGTGGCAGTCTGCATGAATGTGACGACAAGACTTACGACTATCTTGCCAATAAACTCGGTCAGCCGATAGATATTTCATATCTTACGGAGGACGAGAAGAGTGAGATAGATGGCGACTTAAAGACCCTTGAAGAGCAGGGGCTTTTATTCAAGGCGGAAACTTGCGCCCGCCCTGTAAAATCGAAAGAAGTCAAAGCACTCTGCATACACATCTGCCACGACTGTAATTTAAGGTGCAGATACTGTTTTGCCGACGAAGGCGCTTATCATTCCGAAAGGGAATTTATGAGCGAGCAAACGGCTAAACGCGCAATTGATTTCCTTATCAAAAACAGCGGAAACAGAAAGGTTTTAGAAGTTGATTTCTTCGGCGGAGAGCCTTTAATGTGCCTTCAAACAATAAAGAACGTCGTATATTACGCTAAGGAAAAGGCGTCGGCTGTCGGTAAAAAATTCCTATTCACAACCACAACTAACGCACTTTTGCTCAACGACGAGGCAATCAAATTCTTCAATGAAGAGATGGAGAACGTTGTTTTATCTCTCGACGGAAGAAAGGAAGTACACGACGCTATAAGAAAGACTGTCAACGGCAAAGGCAGTTTCGACCTTGTGATTGGCAATATTAAAAAGTTTGTAGAGAGCAGGGGGGATAAGCACTACTACGTCCGCGGAACATATACTGCTAAAAACCTTGATTTCTCAAAAGACGTACTCTTCCTTGCCGATAACGGTTTCGACTCTATTTCCATGGAGCCTGTTGTAACAACCATCGACGACCTTGCAATTAAGGAAGAGCATCTGCCTCAAATTCTTGAAGAATACGAAAGATTGTGCGACGAGTATTTAAAGAGATACGAAGAGGGAAGGGGCTTTAACTTCTTCCACTTTAACGTTGATTTAGAGGGCGGACCCTGTCTTTCTAAACGCGTATCCGCTTGCGGTGCCGGAAACGAATATTTCTCCGTTGCGCCCAACGGCGATTTGTATCCCTGCCACCAGTTTGTCGGCGACGAGAAGTTTAAAATGGGCAACGTCTATGAGGGTGAGCTTGATAATAGCATACGTTCAACGTTTGCCGAAAACTGTCTTTTCACGAGAAAGAAGTGCGACGAGTGTTTTGCAAAATTTATTTGTAGCGGTGGCTGTAGCGCAAACAACTACTATTTTGAAGGCGATTTCAATATGCCCTACGGCGTTACGTGCGCTATGATGAAAAAGCGTATAGAGTGCGGAATGCACGTTCTTTCGCAAAAGAAAAGATTAAAAGAAAGCAATAACTGAAAAATAAGGGTTAAAGCGGAGTAAAAAATAGTTTTCTTCAAGAAAATTATTTGACTACTCCGCCTTTTTTCTATATACTTATATAAGTTATAAAGTTTAAATGCGTATTGTCGCTTTGCGACGGTCGCTGACTAAAGGAGGGTATAATGAGTAAGGCAAAATCCGTTGTCATAACTGTATTTTTAGCTTTGGTTATGGCTGTTGCGGCTTTTTTCGCTTTCGTCTCTTTTCCCGGTGGAAACGCAGAAAGGTACAATTCGTTTCTCAGTAATATTCATTTAGGTGCAGACTTCACGGGTTATGCATATACCACTATTTATCCCGAAGGCGTTTATACCGCAGAGGAATATAACGGGTATGTGGAAGATTACAATGAATCTCAGGAAGGTGAAAATCCTGCAACAGCTTACACAAAAGTAGGCGGGCTTTACGTTAAAAACGAAACGCACTCCGATTTAGACGAGCTTAAAAAGCAAGTTGCCGAAGATGCAGAAAGCTTAAATAAAAGGTTTGGAGAAAAGGGTTATTCTTCCTATTCCGTTGCCGTTGAAGACGGAATATCTATAAAGATTTCCGTTCCCACTAACTTCAATACGGCAGAATACGCAGGTAACGACGGCGACAGTCGTGCGACAACGTTATCGTCTGCAAGTTATTCCATTCAAAGACTTATATACAGCGGTGAGCTTACTTTAAGAACTACCGACTCTACAAAGGGTATCGGCACTAAGGACGAGCGTACCGACACTGCTACTTTAGATGACGGTTCTAAAACTTATTCCCTTTCCGATGCAGACGTCTGCTCGATATTTAAGAGTATAAAGGGTTCTATGGTAGGTTCTACCCCCGTAATTACCTTTAACTTTACCAAAGAGGGAAGGGCGGAGTTCAAGTCGATAACTACCAAGGTGGCGGCGTCTTCCGACCAAACGCTCTATTTCTTCATAGGCGATAAACAGGTTGTCGGATTTAGCGAGTGTACAAGTGCGATAGACAGGTCAAGCTTACAGCTTACAACAACCGACGGCGATATGGCGGAAGATATAGGTATAACTTTAAATTCCGCTGTTCATGGAAACGACCTAAAAATTGAATACAGAGATATTGAAAACATTATAACGTCGAATGCTTCTTACGGTGACGTCTCGGCATTGCTGATGTTTATATCCTGCCTTATTGTCTTTGCAGGGCTTTGCGTAGCATTAACAGTTAAATACAAAAAGCTCGGTGCGGTAACGTCAGCGATTGCCTTCCTGTTTATGCTCGTTGAAATATATGCGTTGTATCTCCTTGAAATACAGGTTACGATAGCAGTAGCGTTCGTATGTCTGCTTCTTATGGGACTGTATGTTTTAAGCAACGTAATAGTTTATTCGGAGGTTAAGCGTTTAACGTCTGTCGGACGTACCGTTCAGGCCTCTGTTAAGGACGCATATAAGAACGTTATTATGACCGTAACCGACTTACACATAGTGCTTCTCGTACTTGCAATTCTGCTTGCAACAGTCGGAGTCGGCGAGGTTGCATGTTGCGGACTTATTTCCTTAATCGGTGTTGTTGCAAGCTACGTATTGTATTGGTTTACACGCTTTATGTGGTATGTAACCTCCTCGCCTGAAAAGGATAAATTCAAGTTTGCAGGACTTAAAAGGGTGGTGTACGAAGATGACTAAGTTTAAAGTTTGTTCAAAAATCCATCTGTTTATAATAATAAGTACTCTGCTTATTGCCATTGGAATGGCGGTAGGAACAATCTGTCACTTTATATCAAACGGCTTTTTCAATTACGGCGGAGAATTTTCGTCCTATAAAAGCGTTTCGATAACTTATTATACTTCCGAATATTCCGAAGAGGCAATTAAGCCCCTGTGCGATGATGCATTCAAGGGTTTTAATCCCTACGAAACGAGCTATGGCGAAACCAATATGGGCGGTGAAATCGTCTATAAATTCTCACTAAGAGCTGATAGCGCAAAATTGCAAACGGCAGTTGATGCGTTAAATACTCAACTTGTTTCAGGCGATAAGACGCTCAGTACCGTTGTATTGCACGAAGGCGTAGTAAACGTTGGCGGAGCTAAAAACATAGTACGCGCTTCGATTGCGTTGGCTTCTGCCGTTGCGTTTATGTTCTTATATTACGTGTTCCGTTATAAACTCCGTTCGGCATTCTCTTCGCTTCTTGCCTGCATTCACAATCTCGGCTTATACGTAGCGTTGTTGGCAATTACGAGAATACCTTTAGGAACAGAAGCTGTAGCAATCGGGGGAATAGTTGTCCTCGTAACAATGATTGCCTGCGGTTTGTTATTCGACAGGACGAGAAAGAACTTCAAGAACGAAAAGTACGAAAAGACTGCAAGGACGGAAGTTATCGATGTTTCCGCTTGCGAAGTGCGTAACGTAACTTTCTACGGATTGATTGCATTTGCAATCGCTTCGCTTCTAATCGGCGGTGCGTTTGCTTGCATTTCGTCTTTGTATATAGGTGCGTATGCTCCCTATATTGTCGGCGCTCTCGGTATGATTGCTTGCTGTTACGGAATGGTGTTTTTCACCCCTGCGGTTCACAGCGCAATTGATGCAACCTGCGAAAAGGTTCGCTTGAATATTAAGGCAAAAACGCCTGTACGCGCAAAGTCAAAGACGGTTAAAGCTCCTGAATCCGCTCAGGAAGAAAAATAAAAAGGTTTAATTTGGGCGGGGTTATCCCGCCCTTTTGCATTTTAAAAAATATAAAGGAGGCGTCGATTTGAAAAGAATAGTAAACGAGACGCAATTTACTTGCGAACAAACGGCTGAAATTTCGGCGCTTGCCGAAAAATGCGGATTGTGTAATCAGACGGTTTCCATTTTATATGGTCGCGGTTTTGATACAGAAGATAAAATAAAAGCATTTTTGCACCCCTCTAAAGAGCAATTTTTAAGTCCATTTTTAATGAAGGGAATGAAAGAGGCGGTAGAGCTTATAACGAGAGCAAGAGACGAGGAATGGTCGGTTGTGATTTTCGGCGATTACGACGCCGACGGCGTATGTGCCTCAACGGTTATGTGTCGCGCCCTTGCCGACTTCGGAATAGAAGCTTACGTATATATTCCCGAACGTAAAGAGGGATACGGTATGGGCGTAAACGCAATCGACTCAATCTTCGACGAGTATTTCCCTCAGCTTTTTATTACAGTTGACTGCGGTATATCCAATTACGAAGAGGTGGAGTATATAAAGGAACAGGGTGCGGAGGTAATTGTTACCGACCACCACGAACTGCCCGAAAGGCTACCCGATTGCATATGCATCAACCCTAAAATCGCAGACGATTACCCCTATGACAACTTATGCGGAGCGGGAGTTGCGTTTAAGGTGGCATGTGCGCTAAACAGCAAATCAGCTTATAAATATCTTGATTTTACGGCAATTGCAACTGTTGCGGACAGCGTGCCTTTAACGGGAGAAAACCGTTCTCTTGTAGCAGAAGGGTTAAAGCTTATAAACTCTTCCCCCAGAAAAAATTATTCGGGTTTTTATAAGAGCGGTGAACACGTAACGGCACAGACTTTGGCATTTTCTGTCGCACCCAAAATCAATGCCGCCGGCAGAATGGGTGATGCTAACTTGGCGTTAAGGCTCTTCTTATCTTCCGACAGCAGTGAAATATTCGATATGTCTGTTAAGCTCTCTGCATACAATGCTGAAAGACAGTCTAATTGCGATGAATTGTATCTTTCAGCAAAGCGCAAGCTTAAGGAAAAGGGTGCAAAGGGCAGAGTAATCGTCCTTTGGGACGAGGATTGGAATGCAGGTTTTGTGGGAATAATTGCCGCAAGGCTTGCAGAAGAATACTGCCGTCCCACGCTCTTGTTTGTCAAAAACGGAGATATGCTTAAAGGAAGCGCAAGGAGTATTCACGGTGTAAACGTATTCGAGGCTATTAAATCTTGCGGAGATTTGGTCTCTGAGTTCGGCGGACATTCGCAGGCGGCAGGCGTAAATATTAAAGAAGAAAATCTTTCTGCGTTAGAAGAGGCATTAAACGCCTATTTCCATAACAATTATTCAGCGGAAGCGTTCACTCCTACATATTATGTAAACGGTGAGTTCTCAGGTCAGCCCGATAAAAAGTTTATTGAAGAGCTTGAACTGTTAGAACCCTGCGGAGTAGGCAACCGCAAACCCCGTTTCGTTGCGGACGTAGCACATTGCCAGACGCGACTTTTAAAACAGGGTGCAAGCCATATTTCCGTAAAGCTTGGCGGATTGGATATGATATGGTTTTCGGGTGAAAGATTTCAAAAGCTGTTAAACAGCGCACTCCCCAAACGCTTGGTATTTGAATATAATATTTCAAACTTTAAGGGCAGGGAGCAGATAAAGGGTTATGTGCAGGACGTTGTGTATTACCCCGAAAGCTGTGCTTTTGCGTTAGACGCGGTAGATTTGAACGCAATTTCTTTAATATCCGAGAAACAGGTTGAGTGTAACGCAATTCCGATAGACCATTCGCGTGTGCAGGAGCTTATGGATACGTGCGAAGAATACGGAAGCGTATTTATCGCATATTCCTACTCAACGCTGAAAAAATTCAAATTGGGGAAAATCGAGGTTAACGTGTTCAATCTCTCAACGGGAAGTCTTGCTTCTGTAATTTTGCTTTCACCTACGATAGAATGTGATTTTTCCGCATATGAAAATATAGTGTTTTTAGACGACCCTGTTAATATAACGCTTCCTTCGGTTAAGGGTAAAAAGGTCTATGTCTGCAAAGACAATAGCGGTCTTGGCTGTATTAAAGGTCTCGACTGCGACAGGGTAAATCTTTTAACCGTATTTAAAAATATAGCTTCAAATTCTATGCGTTTTAATTGTGCTAATGCAGAAGAACTTGCACAAAATTACGATTTAGGCGTTTCAACAGAGCAAGCTTTGTTTGCCGTAAAGGTGTTTGAACAATTAAACCTTATCTCCTTTAAAGGCGGTAATCTTACTGTTATGAGAGGGGTAAAAACAAGTCTTGATAATTCCCCTTTGTACAATTTGGTAAATAATGTTTCCGAGTGAATATGAGAACGGTAATAGATAAAATAAACGATAATTATAGTGAATCGGAGCGAGAGCTTCTTGTAAAGGCGTACCATTATGCCGAGAAAATGCACGAAAACCAAAAAAGGGCTTCGGGCGAACCTTACTTTACCCACCCTTGTGCCGTAGCAGAAATCTTGGTCGATTTAGGTTTAGATGCGCCTACTGTAACCGCGGCGTTTTTGCATGACGTAATAGAGGATACCCCCGCCACGGCAGAAGATATTAAACGTGAGTTCGGCGAAGAGGTATATAACCTTGTTGAAGGCGTTACAAAACTCGATAAGATTAAATTCCAATCACACGAAGAAGAGGACGCCGAAAACTTCCGCAAAATATTTGTTGCTATGGCAAAAGACGTCAGGGTAATAATAATTAAACTTGCCGATAGACTGCATAATATGCGTTCTTTGAACTTCCTTTCAAAGGAGCGTCAGCAACGCATTGCCCGTGAAACCCTCGACGTCTTTACACCCCTTGCAGGCAGATTGGGTATTTCGCAGGTTAAGTGCGAATTGGAAGATTTATGTCTTAAATATCTCGACCCCGAAGCATACGAATACCTTGCTACGAACATTCACCAGAAGTTGGAAGAAAGGCAGAAGTTCGTTGACACCGTGGTAGTTCAGCTTAAGAAGATGCTCGCAGACCACGAGATAAAAGGAGAGGTTGTCGGGCGACCTAAGCATTTCTATTCTATATATAAAAAGATGAAGAATAAAGGTCTTTCTCTCGACCAGATTTACGACTTAACTGCGGTAAGGGTAATCGTAAATGAAATTGAAGAGTGTTACGAAGTACTCGGCGTAATTCACAAACAGTGGAAACCCGTACCCGGAAGAATAAAAGACTATATAGCAACCCCTAAGCGCAATATGTATCAGTCGTTGCATACGACTGTCGTTACCGATTTCGGTCAGTATTTTGAAATACAGATAAGAACTGTCGAAATGCATAAAATGGCGGAATACGGTATCGCCGCACATTGGAAGTATAAAGAACAGAGAGTGGGTAACGAAACCTCTTTCGACCAGCGATTAAGCTGGATAAGAGACGTTATGGATTGGCAGGGAAGTTTAGATACGTCCAAAGAGTTCGTTGACTCGTTGAAGAATGATTTGTACTCTTCGGAGTTGCTTGTATTCACTCCCCACGGTAAAGTCATATCTCTGCCAATCGGTGCAACGCCCGTTGATTTTGCCTATGCTATCCATTCGGAAGTGGGCAATAAGTGCATCGGCGCAAAAGTCAACGGTAAAATGGTTGCTCTAAACAGCGTATTAAAGACGGCGGATGTGGTTGAAATACTCACCGCCTCAAACTCAAAAGGACCTTCTTGGGATTGGTTAAAGTTTGTTAAATCCGGTTCTGCAAAAGCAAAGATAAGGCAGTTTTTCAAACATGCAATGAAGGAGGAAAACGTCAAAACGGGTAAAGCAATGTTAGAGGCCGAGGCTAAGCGCAGGGGCTATTCGCTTGCCGATTTGCTCACTCCCGAATCGTTTGAAAAGCTTTCCGAAAAGCTTGTGTTCACCTCTGTTGACGAAATGATGGCTTCCGTTGGTTTCGGTGCGGTGGGCGTAAATCAGGTAATATTCAAACTCATTGACTATTACCGCAGAGAGCAACCCCTTCTTTTAACAAATAACGACGTTGAAAAGTTAAAGCATACCCCCGAGGGCAGTGTTTCAGTTAAGGGGTTGGAGGGCTTATTGGTCCGCTTTGCGCATTGCTGTAATCCCGTTCCCGGCGACCCTATCGTTGGGTTTGTTTCAAGGGGTAGGGGCGTAATAGTTCACAGGCGTGACTGCCCTAACCTTAAAGATTACGAGGCAGACAGAATACAACCTGCCAAATGGACGGGTGATGCACAGGACGGCTTCCTTGCAGGAATAAAAATTATAGCAACCGACGATGCGGGACTTACCGCATATATAACTGCGGAGATTTCGTCCATGCAACTATATATGACGCAAATTAACGGGCGTATAGGCAAGGACAGAAAGGCTGTGTTCGATATATCGGTTAAGCTTAACAAGCTCTCCGACTTAGACCTTTTAATTAAACATTTAAAACGCGATAAGCGTATTATCGACGTATTCAGGACTACCAACTGATGAAAGTATTTAAAATATACCCCCAAGGGTTTGCATGCAATACCTATGCCGTAACTGATGACGGTAAAGACTGTATTTTAATTGATTGCGCTCAGCCTAGGGTGCTGTCAGAGTGTAAAAAACTTGGCTTAAACCCCAAGGCAGTACTTTTAACCCATTGCCATTACGACCATATAGGCGGTTGCGGAGCATTGTATGAAAACGGTGCCGACGTTTATTGCGGTGAGGGTGAAGAAAAACTCATTTTCTCAGACGAAAACAGGGCTATTTTTCACGATATAACCATACCCGAATTTAAAATCAAAGGTACTTTTAAAGACGGAGAAGAGGTTGAGCTTTTAAACCTTAAAATTAAAGTCATTGCAACTCCCGGCCACACTTCGGGTGGGGTTAGTTATCTCATAGAAGATTGCCTTTTTACGGGCGATACGCTCTTTTTTGAAAGCGTAGGCAGATGGGATTTTGCTTCCGGCAACGCAAAAGCGCTTAACAATTCTGTAAAAAAACTCTACGCCCTTGAAGGCGATTACAAAGTGTATTGCGGTCACGGAGAGGATACCTCGCTCTCCCACGAGCGCAAATACAATCCTTACGTCAGGGGATAAATATGTTCCTGTATTATAATTGTGAATGGCTTCTGCCCGAAATAAACGACATTATACGCCTTTTCGGTGCCGAAGACGAGTCGTTTGGACATAAATTTGAATACTATAACGGCGACTATTACAATTTTGTAGAGTACGGCGGGGAGATTTTCGACAGTAAGTATCATATGGATACGCAGGACGAACTTGAGTTTAAACGCTATGCAAAGCGTTTTGCGAAGCTTGCATTCTATAATCTGCTGTCGGATAAAAAGAGAATAAAGATGCCCTACGGCGCACTCACGGGGATACGCCCCACCAAGCTTGCCTATATGGAAAGTGAGGAAGGCAGGGACTTTAAGGAACTGTTTTCGCTTTTCGGTGTTAGTAAGGATAATATCGAACACGTTGATAACGTCCTAAAAGTACAGGAACCCTATTACGAAAATAAGGGCGGACAGGACTTGTTTGTGTCCTTGCCCTTCTGTCCTACAAAATGCGAGTATTGTTCGTTCATTACAGCGCCTATAACGGCAACAAGGGGATATGTTGACGGCTACGTTTCCTGTCTTAAAAAAGAGCTGACTGCGGTTAAGGGAATACTTAATAACGTTAAAAGCATATACGTTGGCGGTGGTACGCCTTTTGCAATTGATACAAATCAATTGGAGCGCACATATTCCGCAATTAAAGCCTTAAACCTCCCTCAATGCGAATATACGGTAGAGGCAGGACGACCCGATACTTTTACCGACGAAAAGTTAAAACTTACAAAAGATTACGGCGTCAACAGGATATGTATAAACCCTCAAACGTTTAAGGACGATACGCTCGTTAAAATAGGTAGAAAACACACCTCCGCAGACGTGTATAAGGCTTTTGAGCTTTCGGAAAAGTACGCTTTTGACGTAAACTTAGATTTGATTGCAGGTCTTGCCGACGAAACGGCAAACGACTTTGTATTATCTCTCGAAGAGGCAATAAAGCTCAATCCTGCAAATATAACCGTGCATACGCTTTCGCTTAAATCTGGCGCACGCTTAAAGGAGAGGTGCGATAGGTTACAGGTTGAGGGTATAGGCGAAATGATTAAACTCTCCCGTCAAATGCTCACAGAGGCAGGGTACAGACCTTACTATATGTACAGGCAGAAGTATCAGGCAGGCGGTCACGAAAACTGCGGTTGGGCAAAACCCGGTAAGGAGTGCGTCTATAATATAGACGTTATGGAAGAGATTGCCGATAACGTAGCAGTAGGCGCAAACGCCATTTCAAAGCGTTTATATGCAGAGGACGAAAGAATAGAGCGTTGCGCTTCCCCCAAAGATATACCCACCTATATTCAAAAGGTTGATAAAATTATTGAAGAACGGCAAAAGCTTTTTAAAGTTTAAAAGTTTTTAAGCATAAGCGCATATATTTAAGTCGAGTTCCACATTTTATTTGTAAAACCTTGCTTAAAACAGTTGCCTTTGACGGCAGTATATGCTAAAATATCACTGTTACGGCTACAAAGCGGTGCGAATACTCTACGCCTGTCTTTGTTGTTCGCAAATAATAAGTTCCATATGGAGGATAAATTAAATGGACAAGCAGGAAATTATTGCAAAATACGCAACAAAAGAGGGTGACACCGGTTCTCCCGAAGTACAGATTGCTCTTTTGACAGAGAGAATCAATCACCTTAACGAACATCTTAAGACCCACATTCACGACAATCACTCACGCAGAGGTCTTTTGAAGATGGTTGGTCGCCGTAGAGGACTTTTGGACTATCTCAAAGAAAAGGATATCGAAAGATATCGTGCGATAGTTGCAGCTCTCGGTTTAAGAAAGTAATCAGATAAGGGCGGGCGGGGCGTCTTTTACGCTTTGCGCGCTCTTTTTTCTATTTGCGCACGCGCGTATGCGTCGCAAATCTGGTAGATAAGAAAGAACAAGGAGAGTTAAATTAAATGGCAAACGAAAATTACAAACAGTTCACTCTTTCCGTTGGCGGTAAAGAAGTGATAATCGAAACGGGCAAATATGCCGAGCAGGCTAACGGAGCTTGCGTGGTACGTTGCGGAGAAACAGCCGTAATGGTATCGGTATGTATGTCTGCTTCTCCCAGAGAGGGCATGGATTTCTTCCCTTTGCAGGTTGACTATGAAGAGAAGATGTACGCAATCGGCAAAATCCCCGGCGGGTTTAAAAAGAGAGAGGGCAGGGCAAGCGACAAGGCAATCCTTACATCCCGTCTTATAGACAGACCCCTTCGTCCCCTTTTCCCTAAGGGACTTTATAACGACGTAGTGGTTATAGCTCAGGCTGTATCGGTTGAACCCGATATCTCCCCCGAACCCCTCGCAATGATAGGTTCTTCCGTAGCAATTGCAATTTCCGATATCCCTTGGGACGGTCCCACAGGTTCGGTAGTTGTGGGTATGGTTGACGGCAAGTACGTAATAAACCCCGACCTTGCTCAGCGTAGCGTAAGCGATATCCACCTTAACCTTGCAGGTACTAAGGACGCAATCTTAATGATAGAGGCAGGCGCAAACGAAGTTACTAATGAACAGATGGTTGGCGCAATTATGTACGGTCACGAAGAGATAAAGAAGATTTGTGCTTTCATCTCCGACGTGATTGTTCCTGCTGTTGGTAAGAAAAAGCTTGAAATGGAACTCTATCACATTCCCGAAGAGCTTGACAAAGAAGTTCGCGCATATGCTTCCGAAAAGGTTGAATGGGCTATCGACACCTTCGATAGAAAGGAAAGGGAAACCCGTCAATCTCAGGTTGATAAGGAAGTTATGGAGCACTTCGCCGAAATCTATCCCGACAACAAGAGGGAAATCGGCGACAGCCTTTACTACCTCACTAAGGAAAAGGTTCGTGCAAAAATCTTTGATAAGGGTATCCGTCCCGACGGCAGAGGCTTAAAGGACGTACGTCCCATCTGGTGCGAACGCCATGTACTTCCCCGCGCACACGGTTCGGCTGTGTTCACGAGAGGTCAGACCCAGACTTTAACAACCTGTACTCTCGCAATGATGGGAGAAGCTCAGAAGCTTGAAGGTCTTGACGAAGAAACCTACAAGAGATATATGCATCAGTACAACTTCCCCGGCTACTGCACGGGCGAAGCAAAGGCACTCCGTTCACCCGGCAGGCGTGAAATCGGTCACGGCGCACTTGCTGAAAGAGCGTTAGTTCCTGTAATTCCCTCCGAAGAGGAGTTCCCCTATGCAATAAGAGTGGTTAACGACATTATGTCGTCAAACGGCTCCAGCTCTATGGCGTCTGTCTGCGGTTCTACAATGGCTCTTATGGACGCAGGCGTTCCCATTAAGGCACCCGTTGCGGGCGTTGCTATGGGCTTGATTAAAAATCAGGAGACGGGCGACTTCAAGGTATTGACCGATATTCAGGGACTCGAAGACTTCCTCGGCGATATGGACTTTAAGGTAGCAGGTACGGTTAAGGGTATCACTGCTATCCAGATGGATATAAAGATTAAGGGCATTTCCGAAGAGATTATGCACACCGCAATCGAACAGGCTAACGAGGGCAGGCAGTTCATCTTGAATAAGATGCTCGAATGTGTTCCCGAAGTTAACTCAACTCTTTCCGACTATGCACCCAAGATTATCGGTTTTGAAATCGACCCCGACAAGATTGGTGAAGTTATCGGTAAGCAGGGTTGCGTAATCAAGAAGATTATGGAAGAAACCCAGACTGAAATCGAGTTCAACGAAGACGATTCAGGCAGAGGTTATATCTCCTGCACAGGTCCCGTTGAAAACGCAGAAAAGGCTAAGGCAATCATTCTTTCGATTGCTCACGAACCCGAAGTCGGCGATATGTTCATCGGCTCCGTTACTAAGATTTTCAGCGAAAAGGGAGCCGTTGTTGAGTTTGCACCCGGTAAGACAGGATTTATCCACATCTCCAAGCTCTCCAACAAGAGGGTTAATACGGTTGACGATGTACTTTCAATCGGCGATACCGTTAAGGTTGAAATTATTAAAATCGGCGATAAGGGCGTTGACTTCAAACTCCTTGAAAAGCTTGCATAAGACAAATGAAAATTTACAGGCGGTGGCGCAATTTTGCGCCACCGCTTAAACGTTATTAGGGTCGGAAATCGCAATAATCTGTTTAACGCACAATCAAGAAGCAAAGTAATTGACCGCACCTTTAAAAATCGCATATGCAAGCGCTTTGCGGTACTCGTCTGTATTTAAAAGTTCGTCGTCTTTTTCGTTAGACAAAAAACCGCATTCGACTATGACGGAAGGGCTTTTAGTGCATTTAAGCATAAAGTAATCGCCGTGTAAAGCCTCGTTTGGTTTAACACATTCAGGCATGGCGTTAAGCTCTGTCTGTATCTTTTGTGCAAGTGTAGTACTGCATTGGCTCGTCTTATCAAAAAATACAATTCCGCCCCGTTTTGATGGGAGTGGACAGTAGTTTTGATGAACGGATATGACCATATCCGCATCGCTTTGAATTATTATCTCCTTACGCTTTTGCATATCCCTTGCTTTAAATCCCTTTGCGGTAGTGCCGTACAGCCCAGCCTCTGTCGTTCTCGTCATAACGCAGTTAAATCCTGCGTTAACAAAGTTATTTTTTAATATTCTTGCAATTGCAAGGTTTATATCTGCTTCGTCGGTTTTTGACTTAATTCCAACCACGCCGTTATCTATTCCGCCGTGACCGGCATCGATAACTACGGTAGGCATATCGGGGTTGATTGCCGAAGCGTTTTTTACTGCAAAACCTGCACACACGCCAATGCATATACCGCCAAGGACAATGACGGACAAAACAATTAAAAAACTTTTCTTAATAAACAAGGTTTTCACGCTATATACTATTGAATTGTTGATTTTTTTATACCAAAGTGATATACTTAAAAGGTATAAATAATCATAATGGGATTAAATAGTTTGTTCGACTTTTTTACAAAAATCAGTGCAGATAAAGCAAGGCAGATAAGTCCCGTAACGTTGGCGTTTGTGGGCGACGCGGTGTATTCCCTCTACGTAAGAGAACGTGAAGTCCTCATTTCGGACGGCAAGCTCTCGGAACTGCAAAAACGGACTTCTAACAAAGTTTCAGCCAAGGGGCAGAGCGCTCTTTTATTGAAATTAGAGGAGAGGTTTACCCCCGAAGAGGCGGAAATCTACCACAGGGGGCGAAACGCCAAAAAGACTACTAAGAGCAAGAACGCATCGGTAATAGATTATAACCGTTCAACGGGGTTTGAAGCGGTGCTTGGTTACTTATATTTAAGCGGTAATTACGACAGAATTTCTGAACTTTTAGGGGAGGATAGCCAATGAAAACGGAAGGCAGGAACGCCGTAGCTGAACTTTTAAAGACAGATAGGACGATAGAAAAAATACTTATAGAGAAGAATCCTCAGGGTTCACTCAACAAAATTTTTGCCGACGCCCGTTCAAAGGGAGTCAGGGTTCAGTTCGTCGATAGGCGTGTGCTTGATAAAGAGAGCGTAACGGGGAAACACCAGGGCTGTATAGCCTTTTCCACCGACTATAAATACAGCTCTCTCGAAGAAATTATCGCAAATAAGGGCGCAAAGGGCGGTTTTGTAATCCTTTGCGACTGCATTGAAGACGTTCATAATTTAGGTGCGATTATAAGGGTAGCCGAGGTTGTCGGTGCAGACGGCGTAGTAATTCAATCGACCAATTCCGCAAGCGTAACGGAAGCAGTTATAAGAATCTCGGCAGGTGCGGCAAATCACGTAAAGGTAGCTAAAGTCAATTCGCTTAACAGGGCTATTGACGAGCTTAAAAAAAGCGGTTATTGGCTGTACGCCTTGGAAGCAGACGGTTCGGATATCTATTCCGCGGATATGACGGGAAACGTTGCGCTGGTTATAGGCGGAGAGGATAGCGGAGTTAAAAAATTAACACGAGAAAAGTGTGACTTCGTCGTAGCTCTTCCCGTGTGCGGAAAGGTTAATTCACTCAACGCGTCGGTTGCTTTGGGCGTCGCTTCATACGAAGTGTTAAGGCGCAGAAGATAAATTTAATTTCTCTGCAATAGGTTATAAAATGGATAGCGCAAAAAAACAGACTGACGAACAACTTATAAAAAATTTCCAAGGCGGTGATAATACCGCTTGCGAAGAACTGCTTATGCGCTATAAAAACACTGTTTTGTCAGTTGCCCGACGTTTTTTTCTTGTAGGCGGAGATACAGAGGACCTTGTTCAAGAGGGTATGTGCGGACTTTACTCAGCAATGATTTCTTTTAAAGGCGAAAGCGGTTTTGCTCCTTACGCCTATGCTTGTATAAGAAACAGAATCTTAGACGCCGTTAAACGATACGGTGCAAAAGATTATCCGCCCCTCGAACTCAATGCCGATTATAATGACGGCGAAGAAGGTGCCGATAACTCTGTCAATCCCGAGGACGCACTTTTATATAACGAGGAAAAGAGAGAGTTTTTCACCGCTATGAAAAAGGCTCTGTCTAAGCTTGAATACGATGCGGTTCGTATGTATATCGACGGAGCAACTATGGCGGAGATATCATCATCTCTCTGTATAACTTATAAGCAGGTTGATAATGCGCTTACCCGTGCAAAAAGCAAGTTGAAAGAACTTAAAAAGAATTAGGACAAAAAGGATAAGGAGGAGAAATTATGGCGTATCTTGCATTTTATAGAATGTTCCGCCCAACCACGTTTGATACGGTGGTCAGGCAGGAGCATATAGTTAAAATACTCAAAAACCAAATAGAAGCGGGAAAAATAGGTCACGCCTATCTCTTCTGTGGACCCAGAGGTACGGGCAAAACTACTCTTGCTAAAATTTTTGCAAGGGCAATAAATTGCGAAAATCCCGTAGGCGGTTCCCCTTGCGGTAAGTGCGCTACTTGTAAAGCGCTTGCAAGCGGAGCTTCGTTGGACGTTTCTGAAATAGACGCCGCGTCTAATAACGGCGTAGATGAAATGCGCGACCTTCGCGAAAAGGTCCAATATCCTCCGGTAAACGGAAATTATAAAGTCTATATCATAGACGAGGTTCATATGCTCAGCGCGTCTGCATTTAACGCCGTGTTAAAGACTTTGGAAGAACCTCCGCGCCACGCCGTGTTTATCCTTGCTACGACCGAACCGCAAAAAATCCCCGCAACTATATTATCGCGCTGTATGCGTTTCGACTTTAAGCTTATACCCCAAGCCGATTTGGAAGGACTTATTAAAGACGTATTCAATAAGACGGGTAAGGAGTACGAAGAAGAAGCGGTTTCGGCTATTGCCCGTGCCGGCAACGGAAGCGCACGCGACAGCCTTTCTATTGCAGATATGTGTTCGTCGTATTCCCAAGGAAGGCTTACTTACGACGATGTAAACACCGTACTCGGCAAGGCTGATTTTTCTGCCGTTGCGGATATCGTTTCAAACGTAATGGAGCAGAATGCCGGCGAAACGCTTACCGTAGCCGAAAACGTATTGTCAACGGGTAAGGGCGTAGGTGTGCTTTTAAGGGATTTATTAACCTTTTTAAACAACCTCGCTATAATTAAAATGTGCCGTAACGCAAAGGAAATTTTAAATATCCCTGCCGTACAATACGAAAGAATAAAGAAAATAGCCGATAGTTGTGGCGGTCATACGGTTTTACGTGCTACCGAAATACTGTCAAAGGCAGAGGGCGACTTGCGTTATTCGGTTGACGGCAGAGTAACGTTAGAGACTGCTCTTTTAAAGGCGTCAATGCCCGAAGCAGATTATAACGTAGAAGCGCTTTTAAGCCGTATAGAAAAGCTTGAAAAACAGGTTGCGGAGGGGGTAAAGGTAACGGTTAAAAATACTGTTACTCAACCGATTGCAGATAGGCAAGAGCGTAAAGACATAAAATTACAGGAAGAGAGTAGTTATACACAACAACCTACAATTGAAGAAAAGCCGATTGAAAAGGCGGAAAACGTTGTCGTAGAAGCACAAAAAGTCAAACCTCCAAAGGCTGAATTAGAGCAGTTTGACAGCGATTTATCACCTTTTTCTTCGCAGCCAATATCCGAAAATAACACTGATAATTCGTTAAAGCAGGGTACGCTATTTAACGAGTCGGCAATGCCTACGTCGGTAAGTTCGCTTAGCGAAGCTGAAAAGGCAAAAACTTTCGGTAAATTTATAAGAGCTATAAGAACTACAAGGCGCAACCCCGTACTATTTACTCTGTGTATGGATTTGGAGAGCTTTTACGAGGGGGACACCTTCGTACTTGTCACGGCGGTTGACACTGTTTATAAATTGCTGATAAGAGAGGACAACAGGGAAAATATTGCACAAGCGTTAAGCGAGTTGGGAGTATTTTCCTTTGATATACGCTTAAAGGCAAAGGGCGAAGATAAATTTGAAAAGGCTATGGGCGAACTCCGCAAAAACTTCAGCGGTACGGACATAGAAATAAAATAAATTAAATCAATAATTTAGGAGTACAATTATGGCATACAGGGGCGGTAACAACGGCGGAATGCAGAATATGATGAAGCAGGCTCAGAAGATTCAAGAGCAGATGCAGAAAGCCGAAGAAGAACTTGAAGAGATGGAAGTTCTCGGTTTTTCAGGTGGTGGCGAAGAAGGCGACGAAACGGTCTGCGTCTATATGAACGGTAAAAAGGTCATTAACGGTATTGAGTTCGGAAGCAAAATTTCCGAAATGGTTGACCTTTCTGACGAGGACGACGTCGAAATGCTCGAAGACCTTATTATGGCGGCTATCAACGACGGATATAAAAAGGCGGATATCGCATACGAGGAAAAATTAGGTCCTGTCGGCGGTAATTCCGCATTAAAGGGCTTGCTTTAATTTAAATTTTCGGTCGGCATAATAAAAGCCGAATGAGGTAATAATGGATGCTTTTATAGAACCTATAGGCAGGCTGATAAATCAGTTTACAAAGTTGCCCGGGGTAGGTAAAAAGACTGCCCAAAGGTATGCCTATAAAATAATAGATATGTCGGAGGAAGAGGCTAAGCTCTTTGCTTCCAGCATTTTAGACTGTAAAAACAAGGTGCGCTACTGCTCTGTGTGCGGAAATTTTTCCGAAGAGGAAGTCTGCGATATCTGCAAAAAACGTGATAAAAGCGTTATTTGCGTTGTTAAAGAACCCAAGGACGTAGTGGCACTTGAAAAATTAAGGGAGTATAAAGGCGTGTATCACGTGTTACACGGCGTAATATCTCCTATGGACGGAATAGGTCCTAACGATATTAAAATTAAAGAGTTGCTCGCAAGGGTTTCGGACGGAGTTTCGGAAGTAATCATTGCAACCAACCCGGACGTAGAAGGCGACGCTACGGCTATGTACATTGCAAAGCTTTTAAAACCTTTGGGTGTAAAGACAACCCGTCTTGCTCACGGCATACCTATCGGCGGTGAAATTGAATATACAGACGAAGTGACCTTATCAAGGGCATTTCTTGAGAGGAAACAGATATGAAAATAACCGTTCTCGGATGCGGAAGGTGGGGTAGCTTTATTGCTTGGTACCACGCAACCGTCCTTAAAAACGAAGTTATATTATTCGGTGAAGAGGGAAGAAAGTCTTACGAATGTTTAAAGAGAGATAAGAAGAACGAATACGTAGATTTAGACGGTTCTATATCTTTAACTTCCGACTTAGCTTTTGCCCTTGAAGAAAGCCAGACAATAATTATATCGATAAGTTCGCAGGCTCTGCGTGAATTTATGCGCAAAGTCACAAAATATCCCGTTGCGGACAAGACCTTTATTCTGTGTATGAAGGGTATAGAGGTTTCTACGGGTAAACGCCTTTCCGAAGTTATGACGGAAAGCGGAATATCTTTGCAAAACGTAGCAGTGTGGGTAGGTCCGGGACACATTCAATCCTTTGTGGCAGGCGTACCCAACTGTATGATTATAGATAGCGTTAACGAAGAACTTAAAAGGACTTTGGCTGAAAAATTCAGTTCAAACCTCATTCGTTTCTATTACGGCGACGACCTTATAGGAACGGAGGTAGGTGCCGCCGCTAAGAACGTTTTAGGTATAGCCGCAGGCGTTTTAGACGGAAGCGGATATGCAACGCTTAAAGGTCCTTTGATGGCAAGAGGCTCTTACGAGGTTGCCCGCCTAATTAAGGCAATGGGCGGAAACCCTATGTCGGCTTACGGACTTGCGCATTTGGGCGATTACGAAACGACGATTTTTTCTCCCTATTCGCATAACCGTGCTTACGGCGAAGCTTTGGCAAAGGGCAATAAGTATGAAAAACTTGCAGAGGGCGTTATGACCTCCAAGGCTATGATTGAGCTTGGGGAAAAACTTAACGTTGAATTGCCTATAACACGTGCCGTATATGAAGTGTGTTTTAACTTAAACGGCTTCGGTGAGGGCGGTTCGGAAGAATGTATGAAGATAATTTTAAGGCTGTTTGACAGACAGATTAAAACGCAATTTTACGATAATTGATTAAAATTCTATTAAAAAAGGAAAATATATGTTAAGAAATGATTTGAGAAACGTAGCAATTATTGCACACGTTGACCATGGCAAAACCACGCTTGTTGACGCGATGTTAAAGCAGAGCCATACCTTCCGTGAAAACCAGGCGGTTGAAGAAAGGGTAATGGATTCAGGCGATATAGAAAGAGAAAGAGGCATAACCATTCTTGCAAAGAATACCTCCTTACATTATAACGGCGTTAAAATTAACGTTGTAGATACTCCGGGACACGCAGACTTTTCGGGCGAAGTGGAGAGAGTTATGATGATGGTTAACGGCGTCCTCGTGCTTGTCGATGCCGCGGAAGGCCCTATGCCTCAAACCCGTTTCGTTGTGCAGAAAGCGCTTGAAATGGGGCACAGACTTATTATCGTAGTAAACAAAATCGACCGTCCCGACGCACGTTTAAACGAAGTGCAGGACGAGATATTAGAACTTTTATTAGAACTCGACGCTTCCGACGACCAGCTTGAATCCCCTGTCGTATGGTGTTCGGGCAGAGACGGTACGGCAACGCTTGATTTAAATAAACCCGGCACCGACCTTACACCTCTTTTCGAAACCATATTAAATCACATTCAGCCTATGGAAGTCGATACGGAGGGTGAAGCTCAGCTTCTCTGCTCGTCAATCGACTACAACGACTACGTAGGAAGAATTGGTATAGGCAGAATTGAAAGGGGTGTTATAACCGCAGGTTCTTCTTATGCCGTTACCAACTATAACAACCCTTCATATAAACAACAGGGTAAAATCGTTAACCTCTATCAGATAGAGGGTTTGGAAAGAGTACCCGTGGAAAAGGCTATAGCAGGAGACATAGTATGCTTCTCAGGTCTTGAAAAAATCAATATCGGCGATACGGTTTGTTCTCTCGCTTGCCCCGAAGCTCATAAATTCGTAAAGATAACCGAGCCTACGGTTGAAATGACCTTCTCGGTAAACGATTCTCCCTTTGCCGGTAAAGAGGGTAAATTCGTAACAACCCGTCATCTAAGGGACAGGCTGTTCAAAGAACTTTTAAGAGACGTTTCTTTGAGGGTTGAAGAAACTAATTCGGCAGATTCCTACCGCGTATGCGGAAGGGGTGAAATGCACCTTTCAATACTTATCGAAGAAATGAGGCGCGACGGATACGAGTTTCAAGTATCGACTCCCAGAGTTATGTATAAGGAAATCGACGGGGTTAAGTGTGAACCCGTTGAAAGGCTAATTGTCGATGTCCCCGAATATGCAACGGGTGCCGTATTCCAGAGTATGGGCAACCGTAAAGGCGAACTTCTGCATATGTCTGCAATTGGTACGAGAACGAGGTTGGAATTTTTAATTCCTGCAAGGGGACTCTTCGGCTATAAGTCGGAGTTCTTAACATCCACCAAGGGTGAAGGCGTTATGAGTAGCGTGTTCTTTGAATATCAGCCTTATAAGGGTGAGTTAAGCCGTCGTAGCACGGGTTCTCTCGTTGCGTTTGAAACGGGAGATGCAGTAACGTACGGACTGTTTAATGCACAGGGTAGAGGCACATTGTTCATCGGTGCAGGAACCCCCGTCTATGAAGGTATGGTAATCGGCGAGAACCCTAAGAACGAAGATTTAAACGTAAACGTCTGCAAGACAAAGCACCTTACGAATACCCGTTCTTCGGCATCGGATGACGCGTTAAGACTTATTACTCCCAAGAAGATGAGTCTGGAAGAATGTCTTGAATTTATCGCCGACGACGAACTTTTGGAAATTACCCCCAAGAATATCCGTATTCGTAAGAGAATACTCGACAGCGAACTTCGTGCAAAGGCGAATGCAAAGATTAAAAAGGGTATTGAGTAATACCCTTTCGGTAGGGCTAAAATGAGTAAACAAGGTATGTTAAACTACTATAAAGAACTTCCCGAAGGCTATAAGGAAGTGTATTGTATAAACGCTAAAAAGACGTCGGTGGGCGTAATTATGAATTTAATTGCGTTCGCCATTGCTTTGGCATTAGGCGTTGGTATCGGCTTTGCTAAATTCAAACAATCTCTTGATATTAAGCTTGAAATTCAAACGCTTCTTGCTATGTTAGCTTTTTGCGCTTCGCTATTTGCTTATTTAGTAATTCACGAATTAACCCACGGTTTATTTTATAAGGTTTTAACAAAGCAGAAATTGAAATTTGGCTTAACTTTGACCGTTGCGTATTGCGGACTGAAAGAGGGGTACGTCAATAAAAAGACCTGTCTTTTGTCAGTGCTTGCACCCCTTGTAATACATAGCATATGGATGATTTTGCTCATTATCTTCCTTCCTGCAAATATTTGGTCGCTAATGGTAATAGTGCTTTTCGCTCTTCACGTTGGCGGTTGCGTGGGCGATATTTGGGTAGCGTTTATGCTTATTTTCCGTTTTAACTCAACCGTGCTCACCTGCGATGACGGACCTTGCCAGCGTTTTTACGAATACCGCCCCGATGAATTGATGCCGCCCGAAACGCAGACCGTTGAGGAATAAACTATGGCGACAGATTTAAACTACTTGCAATTCGTCTGCGAATGTCTGCAAGGCGAAAGCCCTACTTATAGAAAGATGTTCGGCGAATATATGGTGTATATTGACGGTAAGCCCGTATTATTGGTATGCGACAATACGGTTTTCGTTAAAAAATATCCGGAGCTTTTCGATATTTTGTGCGACGCCGACTGCGGTTATCCCTACGCGGGAGCAAAGGAACACTATATTTTAGACGTAGAAAATCAAGAGTTGACGCATAGAGTTTTAGAGGTTTTAAAGTTCGTCGCACAACCGCCTAAACAGAGGAAAAGGAAGTAATGCAAAATTTTACCGTTAAGCACAACCAGTTGACAGCCGAAGAGTTTATCGACCTTTGGCAGACTGCGTGGGGCGGTTCGCCTACCTTAGAGCAAACAAGGCTTGCAATGCAAAATTCACTTTTTCGCGTGTCGGTTTACGATGGCGAAAAGGTGGTTGCAATGGCAAGACTGATAGGCGATTTAGGGCTTTGCTACTATATAAAAGACGTGGTAGTAAGACCCGAATATCAAAAATTAGGTTTAGGCAAACTGCTTGTAAACGAAATAAAACAATTTGTAAAATCCAAAGGCGTTAAAGGTACTGCTGTTTTTATTGAAATCTGCGCACACCACGGCAAAGAAGAGTTTTATAAAAAACTCGGCTTTGAAAACAACGTAGGGCAGAGTATGATTGTAAGGGTAGAGGCAGAATAAGAATTCATATTAACCGTCTTTTCCGCATATGATAGTAAAAAGTCAAGGCGGTGGATTATGGAACAGACCGAAGGACATATTATTTCAATTGAAAACAGAAAAAAGTTTACGGCAACTCAGATACAATCTGTTGATTCGTTTTCGTCCAATCAGCTCGTATTGTCGTATAGCGGTGGAAGAATAGTAGTGACGGGAAGTGATTTAAAAATTACTTCCTTTTCCAAAAGTAACGGTTCCTTTGTAGCTACGGGCAATATAAACGGTGTTAGATATACGCAAAAGGGAGCAGGTTTAAAAAAGCTGTTTAAGTGATGTCGGTATTCATTTTTCTAATATGTGTTCTCTGCGGTGCGTCAAGCGGAATAGTCTATGACGTACTATATCTTGCAAGGGTGTTTGTTTGCGGAGCGGATAAAGAAAATTACACCGTCAAGGATAAGATATTTACCGCCGTATGCGATTTAATATACTTTGCCGTCCTATCAGCGATGTTTATCTTCGTTTCGGTCTGCTTTGAATTTTATTCGATAAGGCTGTACATGCTTTTAGGTTGTGCGTTAGGCGTACTTATTTATTTAAAAAGTTTACATATTATTATTGCATTTTTAATTAAAAGGGTGTATAATAAAGTAAATAAATGTATAAGGAGTACTGTAAGTAGGTATGAAAGACGAAAAGCGAACAAGAATAATTGTGGCAATAATCGTTGCCACCGTAATTTTCGTCTTCATTCTCTTCACCGTTGTGATAGCTCAGGTTGTAGAGATTAACGTATTAAAACGCCGTAAGCAGGAGCTTTTGGAAAGAGGCGAACAGCTTAGGGCGGAGCTTGCCGAAGACGAAGACTTATACGATAAAATCCAAACTGATGAAGAGTATTATAGGTGGTATCTTGAATATATCGAAGTATTCGGAAAAGAAGACCCTCAAAATATTCTTCCTTAAAATTATATGAAAATAGCAGTAATAGATATCGGTTCTAATTCCGTTCGCCTTATGATGTGGGCGGACGGAAAAACTTTATGTAAGAAAATTGTCACAACCCGTCTTGGCGAGGGACTGTCCAAATCTCCAAACCTAACCGACGAGGCGATTGAAAGAACGGTAAAAGGCGTAAATGATTTTGTTGTTGAGTCTAAAGAAGCTGGAGCGGAGCGCATATATGCATTTGCCACCGCCGCCGTTCGTTCAGCGCAAAACGGTTACAAATTCACGGAAGCAGTATTAAAAAAATGCGGAATAGAAGTTGACATCGTGAGCGGAGAACAAGAGGCGTCAATGGGGTTTGCGGGTGCGCTCGGCTCAAACGACGGCGGAATAATTGACGTCGGCGGTGCGAGTACGGAAGTTACAGTGCGTATGGGCGGAAAAGTTATCTATGCCCGTAGCGTAAATATTGGTACTGTCCGTATTCTCGATACGGCGGGGAGAGATTTAAACCGTATAAATAAGTTCGTCCTATCCAAAATGGACGAATATGGCGATTACGACTTTTCAAAAGTCAATTTCCTCGGCGTTGGCGGTACGGCTTCACGTCTGGGTGCGATTAAGAATAATATTACAACCTATAATTCAGAGATTATAAACGGCACTTGCCTTACGGCGGAAGAGATACACGCTATGGCAAAAAGACTTACAACGTTGTCCGTTGACGAAATTAAGCAAACTACAATCTGTGGCAAATCAGCAGATTTAATCGGTGGCGGTGCCGAGCTTTTGGCTTGTGTTATGGACAAGTTTAAAATATCTAAATTGTCCGTTTCGGAAAGCGATAACCTTGAAGGCTATCTTAAATATAAATGCCTGTCCGATTGAATTTTAACAGTTAAGAAAAGTTAAGGGGATTACGTAATGAAAAACACAATAGTAACGGTTGTGGCAGTTTTAGTAGCGGTTGCGTTTGCCGTCTGGGGTGGGTATGTATTTTCCACCCAAACCATAATAGAGGATGCAAAACTTTATACAATGATACCGCTGTATATCGTCTGCGTTTTCCTCGGCGTTTTTGTCGAAGAATTTGTACACGAAGGCGCACACTTTATGGTCGGCGTTATGTGTAACATGGGTGTAAGCGTACCTAAAATCAGGTTGTTTAGAAGTTCTTCCGTTGAAGTGTGTCCTAAGGGAGTTAAGTGCCTTAAAGGGCGTTTTATTGCAACTGTATTAGCAGGGTTAATCTTCGATTTGCTGTTGATTGCCCTCGGTGTAATGGCATTTATAATACCCGAAGTTCCTGCAATTATAGGATTAGCTTCTCCCTATGCTCTCTATTCGTTTATAATAAACGTAGCTCCCCTTGAATATGCTCAGGGTAAGACCGACGGGCTTATCGTATGGGAGTTCATAACTAAGCAACCCACCGCTCAGGTGTTGATGAATATTCTCAAAATTCAGGGGTCGCTCCGCTCGGGTAAGCTTATGACCGAGCTTGACGAGGGCTTATTTTTAGACGTTCCTCAATTACCGGAGGACGATTTGAATTTTATCATTTTGACTCAATTGAGGTACGAGTATTACCTTGCGAACGATAATGACAGCGAAGCTTATAAGTACTTTGTACGCTATCAAGATTTAATTCAGTATCTGCCCTCAGAATATAAGGACGAAAAGAAGTAATAGTATTTTTAAGCTTAACTTATTCTTAAAAGTCTTGAAAAGCAGTGGGGACAAACTCCTCGCCATACCGCCTCACATTCGGCGCAAACGTGGTTTCCGCACCTTTGACATTCAAAAATCTGTCCTTCGCAATTTTCAAAATATTTTATTGATTTCTCACACATTCTCATACGCATAATATGGGTTCATTTTCCCGTTATTATGCGTTTTTTCTTGCCTTAAAAGCTCTGTAAAATTTCAAAAATACCTCCAAAACGTTGCGTTATTTCTAATAATATGGTATAATAAATAAAATTATTATTAGAGGTGAAATTATGCCCGAAAAAGTCCTGACCGATTATGATGCTAACAGCTTAAAAGCCCTTAAAGGTCTGGAACCCGTAAGGGAACACCCGGGAATGTATATAGGCCCTACCGACGAGAAGGGACTTCATTGCCTTGTAAGGGAAGTTATCGATAACTCAATAGACGAAGCTTTGGCAGGCTTTTGCGATAGAATAGACGTCACCATATCCAAGGAAGGCTTCTGCACTGTTAAGGATAACGGAAGAGGTATTCCTACGGGTATTAACGAAGAGGAGGGAATATCCGGCGTAGAACTTGCGTTAACCAATTTAAATGCAGGCGGTAAGTTCGGCGGTGGCAATAAAGCCGGCGGTTATAAAATCTCTTCGGGACTTCACGGCGTCGGCGTATCCTGCGTAAATGCGCTTTCGGATACTCTTGTTGCCGAAGTGTGTCAGAGGGGGCATAAATTCCGTCAAGTATATCATTGCGGTGTTCCCGAAGAACCCCTTAAAATAATCGAAGATACCGAACTTACGGGTACTTCGATAAGTTTCCACCCCGACCCTACGATGTTTGAAACGGTGGATTTCAACTACGAAACGCTTAGGACTCTTTTAAGGGAACTTTCCTATCTTAACAAGGGTTTAACTCTTACCTTAACCGATTACCGCGGTGAGAAGGAGCGTAGCGATACCTTCTGCTATGCAGGCGGTGTTGTTCACTTTATAAACGATATTAACGAAGGGAAGGAAGTGTTGTTTGCTCAGCCCGTATATTTTGAAGTTAACGAGGGCGACGATAAATTCCTTGAAGTAGCAATTCAGTATAACGACAGTTACGTAGAGCAGATTTTCCCCTTCTCAAATAATATCCGTCAGCCAGACGGCGGTACTCACCTCGACGGCTTTAAGTCGGCTTTAACAAAGGTTATTAACGACGTAGGGCATAAGCTTAACGTGCTTAAAGATTCCGAAAAGCTTGCGGGCGAGGACGTGAGAGAGGGTATTACGGCGGTTGTTTCCGTAAAGATTGCAGATGCCCAATACGAAAGCCAGACGAAGAGCAAACTCTGTTCCACATATGTGCGTAGCTTCGTTCAGAAAGCGGTAACCGAAAAGTTCGGAACTTATCTTGAAGAACACCCGGCGGAGTCTAAGGAGCTGATTATGCGTTGCGTAACAGCGCAGAGGGCGCGTGATGCCGCCCGTCTTGCAAGGGAAGAGACAAGGCGTAAAGGCGTTTTGGAATCGGCAAAACTCCCCGGGAAGCTTGCAGATTGTTCGGATAAACGCCCTGAGCTTTGCGAAATTTATATAGTCGAGGGTGACTCGGCAGGCGGTACGGCTAAGCAAGGACGCGACAGACGTTTCCAGGCAATCTTACCTTTAAGAGGTAAAATCTTAAACGTTGAAAAGGTTCGTATTAACCGTGTTCTTGAGAATGCAGAGATTAAAGCAATGATAACCGCTTTCGGTTGTGGCATACAGGAAAACTTCGACGAAAGTAAATTGCGTTACGACAGAATAATTATTATGACCGACGCCGACGTTGACGGCTCTCACATAAGAATATTGCTTTTGACTTTCTTCTTCCGATATATGAGACCTTTAGTTGAAAACGGTCACGTCTATTCGGCGTTGCCTCCTTTATATAAAGTCTCCGGCAAGGGCATAGAAGATACTTACCTTTACGACGACTCGGCGCTTGAAGCCTTTAAGGCGGAACATCCCGACGGTAAGTTTGAATTGCAGAGATATAAAGGCCTTGGCGAGATGAACAAAGAACAGCTTTGGGAAACTACTATGGACCCCTCTAAGCGTACTTTGGTTAGAGTAAAGGTAGAAGATGCGATTGAAGCTGATAAGATGTTTGCTCTCTTAATGGGCGAACAGCCCGAATTGCGCCGTCAATTCATAGAAGATAATGCAAAACTCGTCGAAGAACTCGACGTATAAGGAGTACGGAAATGGCTAAAAAGATAACGAGTCCCGAGTTGACCGATGAGTTTGTCAAAACGCTCGCTATGACCAAAATGCTTGAAGTTGAGGTCGATGAAGAGCTGAAAAAATCGTTTATTGCCTACGCTATGGCGGTAAACGTATCCCGTGCTATTCCTGATATAAGGGACGGCTTAAAGCCCGTTCACCGTAGAATTTTGTATTCTATGCACGATTTGGGTTTATATAACGATAAGGCATTCCGTAAATGTGCGCGTATCGTCGGTGATTGCTTGGGTAAATACCACCCCCACGGCGACAGCTCGGTTTACGACGCTCTCGTTCGTCTTGCTCAAGATTTCACTATAAATATGCCCCTTGTCGAAGGACACGGAAACTTCGGTTCTGTCGATGGCGACCCTGCCGCGGCAATGAGATATACAGAAGCAAGACTTTCTAAGATATCTTCGGAAATGCTCCGCGACCTTGAAAAGGACACGGTTGATTTCTATCCTACGTTCGACGATACGGGTATGCAACCTACTGTATTGCCTTGCCGTTTCCCTAATATGCTTGTAAACGGCTCGGACGGCATTGCTGTAGGTATGGCTACAAATATACCTCCTCACAATCTTGGCGAGGTTATAGACGGCGTCTGTGCAATGATAGACAATCCCGAAATAACCATTGACGAGCTTATGGAGTACATTCCTGCCCCTGACTTCCCTACGGGCGCTATGATTATGGGCAGGAGCGGTATAAGAAAAGCTTATCAAACAGGGCGTGGCAATATTGTAATCCGTTCCCGTTGCGAGATAGAAGAGTATCAAAGCGGTAATACAACCCGTCAGCGTATAATAGTTACGGAAATTCCTTATCAGGTAAATAAGGCTAAGCTTATCGAAACTATGGCAGACCTTGTTAAGGATAAGAGAATCGAAGGTATTTCGGATATAAGGGAAGAATCCGACCGTGACGGTATGCGTATAGTTATTGAAATAAAGAAGGATGCTAACGCTCAAATCGTGCTTAACCTTCTCTATAAGCACACAAACCTTCAGATTTCGGACGGCATAATTATGCTTGCGCTTGTTGACGGCGCACCCAAGATATGTACGCTTAAAGATTTTATTTATCATTATCTTGAACATCAGAAAGACGTTATTCGTCGCAGAACAAAGTACGACCTTGCTAAATGTGAAGAAAGGGCGCATATATTAAAGGGTTTGGTAATCGCACAGGCGTCTATTGACGAGGTCGTGGAAGTCTGCCGTAACGCCGTAGATAAAAGCGATTGCGTAGCAAAGCTTACCGCCAACTTCGAGCTTGACGAAAAACAGGCTACAGCTGTTGCCGAATTAAGACTTTACAGAATATCTCACCTTGAAGTCGATAAAATTTCTTCCGAATTGAACGATCTTGAAAACGCAATTATCGACTACAAGGATATCCTTGCAAACGAAAGCAGGGTTCTTGATATAATCAAGACCGATTTACTTGAAATTAAGCGTAAGTATCCTTCCGAACGTAAGACTGAAATTGCTATTGACTTCGGTGATATCGAGGATGAAGATTTAATTCCCGTAGAGGACGTTGTAATTTCGCTTACTCACAGCGGATACGTAAAGAGGTTGCCTGTTACCGAATATAAGGCTCAGCATCGCGGTGGTATGGGCATAACGGCTCACAAACCCAAGGAAGAGGATTTTGTAGAGAATATGTTTGTATGCTCTACACACGACGATATACTTATGTTCTCTAACCTCGGCAGAGTTTATTCCGTTAAGGCATACCGTATTCCCGAAGCGGCAAGGTCCGCAAGGGGCAGAGCAATAGTAAATATAATACAGATTGCTCAGGACGAAAAGATTGAAGCGGTAATACCTTACAATCAGGAAAAGCAATTCATCTGCTTTGCAACCCGTAACGGAATGATTAAAAAGACGGATATTTCTCAGTTTGAGTCAATCAACCGTAACGGTAAAATCGCAATTAAACTTAATGACGGCGATAGCCTTATCTCCGTTCAGTACTGCTCCGGTGGCGACGAGGTTATGGTTGCAAGCCGTAGCGGTAAGTGTATTACGTTTGCACAGGAAAACGTAAGGGCAATGGGCAGAGATACGGCAGGCGTTCGTGCAATGAAGCTTGAAGGCGACGATATGCTCGTTGATATGCTTGTAATAGACAGAAATAAAGACGTTGCCACGGTAAGTTCTAACGGTTACGGTAAGAGATGTGCAAGCGAAAACTTCCGCACTCAGGGAAGAGCAGGCAAGGGTATAAAGATAGGTACGTTTAACGAAGTTACGGGTTATCTTGTATCCGTAAAGCAAGTTACCGACGATGACGATTTGATGATTATTTCCGAGGGCGGTACAATTATTAGAATGCACTGTTCGGATATCTCTCGCTTTGGCAGAGCATCGAGGGGCGTACGTCTAATGCGCCTTAAAGACGGCGTAGTGGCTACCGTTGCTTTAACCGAACGCGACGACGAAGCTATATCGGAAGTTCCTGTAGAAAATGCTACAGACGTTGTGGAAGAGGCAGAAGATAATTCCGACGAACAGGAGTAATAATTTAAATAAGTTTTAAATAAATACCCCCGAAGTTTTGATAAGCTTCGGGGGTGTTTTTCAATTATTGAGTTTAACGGCGTTTATCTTTAGGCGGAGTTTTTGAATTTTTACCGTTTTTAGGATTGACGTTATTCTCGGTTGAAGAAGGCATAATTATCTGCATTATTTTGATTAGCCATTGTGATATGGGGAATGCGGCTTCTACTGCGACTACAACAATAAGCACTTTAGCATAATTGCTATCTCTGCTCCAATTCAATTGACGCCAACCAGCGCATAGAGATTCGGGTATATCGAAAGGGCCAATCTTTGGAAGCAATAGCGCGGTTATGCAAAGGGCGCACATCAATGCAAACAGAATAAGTCTGTAAGGGTTCAAAGGTTGACAAACCCTGAACAGCATTACAAGTCCCGAGAAGGTTAAAGCCATCATACACATTGCTGTTCGGTAAGCTAAGAAACTCGGTGTATAGGTGCAGGTAATATACATTGCCATTACGCATAATACCATAACTAATGCACCCGGGATACTACGGCTCATAACGTGAGTAATGAATTTTCCTTGCACTCTCTCGTTGTTGGGCTGGAGCGACAGGAAGAAGGAAGGGATACCTATTATAAACACTTCAAGCAAAAGCATATTACTCGGTAGGAAGGGATATCCGCCTATCTCTGTACTGAAAATTATGGTTAAAACTGCAAGGATAGCCGTAAACAGTGTTTTCATAAGATAGAGCGAAGCCGAGTTTTTAATGTTGTTAATAACCCTTCGCCCCTCGCCCACAACCTTAGGCATATTTGCAAAGTTGTTATCCATTAAAACAAGGTGACTGACGTTTCTCGCCGCCTCGCTACCGGATGCAACTGATATTGCACAGTCTGCTTCTTTTAAGGCGAGGATATCGTTAACGCCGTCGCCCGTCATGGCTACTGTATTTCCTTCGCTTTTAATAGAGCGTATTAGTAAAGCCTTTTGTTCGGGAGTAACTCTGCCGAAGACGGTGTATTTATTAGCAACGTTTTCAACTTCTTTATTGTTAAGACCTTCTAACGATATGAACTTATCAGCGTTCTCTATGCCTGCTCGTTTAGCAACTTCGGAAACGGTTATAGGATTGTCGCCTGAAATTACCTTAACTTGTACGTCGTTCTCTTTAAACCATTTGATGGTGTCGATGGCATCGTCCCTTATATTATCGGCAATCGAAATAATAGCAATAGGTTTAAGAATTGACGGGAGCTTTTCGCCCATAATGCCAGATGAAGAGTGGGCTAAAACGATAACTCTTAAACCCATCTGTGCATATTGCTTTACAATTCTCTCAACCTTGGGGGGCATGGGTTTTAATACAAATTCAGGCGCACCCATAACGAAAGTGCCTACGCCGTCGAATGTGACCGCAGATAGCTTTCTCTTTGAAGAGAAGGGTAGTTTTGTAACAGGGGTCAACGATTCACAGTGACCGAAATGATTTGAAAGAGCTATGGAAGTTTGGTTATTATCGTCTAAGGCGGAGAGCATATTGCCCATAATTTCGTTAAGCGAAAGCTCGCCTACAGTATTTAAAATCACGGCGTCGCTTACGGTCATTCTGCCATCGGTAATAGTACCCGTTTTATCAAGGCATAAAACGTTAACTCTTGCAAGCATTTCAAGCGAATATAAATCACGAACTAAGGTGTTGTTTTTAGAGAGCCTGATAACGCCGACAGCCAAAGCAACCGAGGTTAAAAGAAGCATTCCCGAAGGAATCATTCCGATAACTACCGAACAGGTTTTTGCAAGAGCAAGACTGTTTGTAAGATTTAAAAGCCAAGGCACAACGTCAACGCCGTCTGTTCCGCCATTTGCACGCGTAACGAAGAATACGCCGATAGCAATGGGGAATATAACGATTGATACCGTTCTGATAATGCCTGTAATGGAATTCATCAGTTCGGATTTAGGTCTTTGATATTTTTTAGCTTTTGCAGTAAGTTTTTCAAGGAAGGTCTCTTTTCCGACCTTATCAACCCTGCATTTTCCGTTACCGCTGGCTATAAAGCTACCTGCGTACAGAACGTCGCCTACTTGTTTTTTAATGGATACAGATTCACCCGTTAAAAGACTTTCGTTAACTTCAACGTTTCCGTCTGCAAGAATACAGTCGGCAGGAACCTGATTTCCAAGTTCAAGAATAATTACGTCGTCTAAAACCAATTCGCTAGTGGGTACTTCGACTATTTCACCGTCACGTATTACCTTGGTGTTAGATTTTGCCATAATAGACAGCTTATCGACGGCAAGTTTAGAACGTATTTCTTGAATTATACCGATGCCAATATTTGCAGCGGTAATTACTATAACAAGGTAATTGGTTATGCCCTTAATACCTGATATAAGCAGAGCGATAAAGGCGAGCAAACATAGCAGGTTGAAGAACGTGAAAATGTTGCTAATGAATATGCTTGCATAAGATTTTGAATACTTTTTGTTGGTGTCGTTAAAAAGGTATTGTTTAAATCTTGTTTCAACCTGATTAGAGGAAAGACCCTTCTGCAGTTCGGGGTTGAATCTATCGACCTTAGTGTTAATCTGCATCTTAGGGTGTCGCTTGAAATACTTTATAATCCCTTCTTTATCAAAGTCGGCATTATAAGTAGTGGCAGATTCATCCACAAATTTTTGTCCTTCCTTCTCGGAAACTTCGGGTTCGTCAGCCACAGCTTCCGAAAGAGCCGTTTCTTTTATAGAGACGGGAGTGGAAGTAGGTTGAGTATTTTCGCTCTCGCTTTGTTGCTGAGTTTTAGGCGAACGTGTCTTTCTTACCGTGGCTGTACCGTCAGCACTTTTATTTTTTGCGACAGAGGTACGTTTGGGTTTTGCGGGCGATTGGGCTGATGAATTTGAATCCGCTTCCCCGCTATTACTGTTTTGCTCTTCATTGCTTTCCGACTTTTCGGCAGGCTGAATGACTGCCTCGTATTTAAGCTGTTGTGAATCTTCATTGTCAGAAGTAACGGCATTAACGTCAGTCTTATCTTCTTTTTGTTCGACGGTATCTGCGTTTATGACTTCGCTTTCCGAAGAGGAAGTAGCCTTTTTACCCCTATAAACTATTTTACTCATAAATCACCTAATAATAATTGTGTTAACCAAAAATTATATCATTATAATTATATCATAACTCTTCCGTTTTTTCAACAGATTAGCTTAAAATAATTGCTTTTGCTATATTTTTGCCGTATAATTAGTAAGTATTAAAATAGCTGAGAGGCATATTTATGATAGACATCAATCTTATAAGAACAAATCCTGAATTAGTTAAAGAGAATATTAAAAAGAAGTTTCAGGACCATAAGCTTGCGTTAGTTGACGAAGTGTTAGTTCTTGACGAAAAAAAGCGTACTCTTCAAAGAGAGGGTGACGACAGGCGTGCAAAGCGTAATACTTACGCAAAGCAAATCGGTGTGCTTATGCGTGAGGGCAAAAAGGAAGAGGCGGAAGAAGTTAAGCGTATTTCAAAAGAAAACAACGACGCGGTTGCATTAATCGAAAAGGAAACAGCCGAAGTCGAAGAAAAGCTTAAAAAAGCTATGATGGCTATTCCCAACATTATAGCGGACGACGTCCCCATTGGTAAGGACGACAGCGAAAACGTTCAGTGGAATACCTATCTTGAAGCAAAGGAAAAGCCCTTTGACGTTCCCTATCATCTTGATATCTTGGAAAACCTCGGCGGAATTGACCTTGATTCGGCAAGGCGTACTTCGGGTAACGGCTTCTATTATCTTATGGGCGACGTGGCAAGGTTGCACTCTGCTGTCTTAACCTATGCACGCGACTTTATGATTGACAAGGGCTTTACCTACTGCATACCTCCTTTTATGATTAGAAGCGACGTCGTGTCTGGCGTAATGAGCTTTGAAGAGATGGAAGGTATGATGTATAAGATTGAAGGCGAGGACCTCTATCTTATCGGTACTTCCGAACACTCTATGATAGGAAGATTTATGAATACTGTAACTGACGGTAGCAAACTTCCCATAACGCTTACGTCTTATTCGCCCTGTTTTAGAAAGGAAAAGGGTGCGCACGGCTTAGAGGAGAGGGGAATATACCGTATTCACCAATTTGAAAAGCAGGAGATGATTGTCGTCTGCAAACCCGAAGAAAGCGAATATTGGTACGAAAAGCTTTGGTCTTATACCGTAGAACTCTTCGTTTCAATGGAAATCCCCGTACGTACGCTCGTTTGCTGTTCGGGAGATTTGGCTGATTTAAAATACAGAAGTCTTGACGTCGAAGCGTGGAGTCCCCGTCAGAAGAAGTATTTCGAGGTGGGCAGTTGCTCTAACCTTACAGACGCTCAGGCAAGAAGACTCGGTATCAGGTATAAGGACGAAGCTACGGGTAAAAACGCTTACGCGCATACATTAAATAACACCGTAGTTGCTCCCCCCAGAATGTTGATTGCCTTCTTAGAAAATCATTTGCAGGCTGACGGCAGTATATATATTCCCGAAGTTCTCCGTAAATATATGGGCGGAAAGGAATACATTTTACCCAAAAATAAGAGCAATAAATAAAACGTTTGGCACTATATTTTAGTTCAGTTCGGTTATGAATCTATTATTTTTTGATATAGAATGTGCAAGCGTATATAAATATACGGCTAAAATATGTGCTTTCGGTTACGTATTGTGCGACGAAAGCTTTAACATAATAGCCAAAGAAGATATTTTAATCAACCCCAAGGGTAAATTCCATTTAACAGACGGCAGGGGCGAAAGAGGGCTTGTCCTTCCTTACGAGTATAACGAGTTCAAAAACTATCCACTTTTTAAGGAAGTTTATCCCAAAATTCGCTCTCTGCTTGAAGATAAAAATAACTTTGTCTTTGGACACGCAACGTTAAACGACGTTAATTATTTAAACCTTGAAACTAAGCGTTTCCGTTTGCCTTCCTTTAAATTCGAGTTTTCAGACAGTCAGCTTATGTATATGACTTCGATAGGCGATTTTTCGAGGCAATTCGGTCTTGAATACATAACGGGTAACTTAAACGTTGAGTTCACGCCCCACCGTGCGGCAGATGACGCCTATGCAACAATGAGGGTTGTAGAGGCACTTAGTAAAAAACACGGCTGTAAAGGCGATGAAATAGATAAATTATTAGGCATCAATAAGGGGTTTATAAACGATTACCGTATAGTTAAGCCCGATTCCGCTTCGTTTAAAAAATACCGTGACAAATGTGCAGAGGACAAGGCTGAACACGAAAAGAGGAAACAAAAATTTTATAATGCCATAACGAGGCGTTATAAGACAGAGTCCGAAAAATTCAAAGGAACTGTATTTAACTTTTCCAGATTATTGGAGGACAATATTTCTAAGTCTATTCCGTACGTTGAAAAGATTTATAAAAACGGCGGTAAATATACCTCAAAACTCTCCCAATGCTCTGTCTATGTATGTACGGACGACGACGATTCTGTGCGTACGCGTAATGCAAGGGAGACAGACGGATTGACAATAATTTCAGACTCTAAACTTTCAGAGCTTTTAAATGGTTAAACTTCCCGAACAATTTTTAATAAGGGTTAAACGCGACTTAGGCGACAAATACGAAGACTTTGTAAAATCGTATGACAGACAACCGTATAAGGCTATACGCGTGAACACTCTTAAAATTACAACCGAAGAATTTAAAAATATAACGCCGTTTGCGCTTTCACCCGTACCTTGGGAGCGTAACGGCTTTTACGTTAACGAAGAAAAGGCGGGTAAAACCGTGTTACACTCCGCAGGCTTATATTACGTTCAGGAGCCTTCTGCAATGAGCGCCTCGCCAAAATTAAACGTAAAGGGCGGGGAAATCGTGCTTGATATGTGTTCAGCTCCGGGTGGGAAAGGCACTCAGCTTGCACAGGAAATGAACGGCAAGGGGCTAATCGTTTTAAACGAAATAGATTTTTCGCGTGCAAAAATTTTATCCCGAAACGTTGAAAGATTGGGCATAAAAAATGCAGTAGTAACTTGCGCCACGCCTGAAAAAATTGCGAAAAATTTTACAGGCTTTTTCGATAAAGTTTTAGTTGATGCTCCTTGTTCCGGCGAGGGAATGTTTTTAAAAGAACCTCAGGCTATTGATGAATGGAGCGAAAAGAACGTAGAACTATGTGCAAACAGACAGGAAAAAATTCTTGATTGCGCTCAAAAGGTATTAAAAAAGGGTGGGTCGATGGTGTACTCAACTTGCACTTTTGCACCCGAAGAGGATGAATTACAAATAGAAAAATTCCTTGAAAGGTATCAAGAGTTTACGTTAATCAGTCAGGAAAAGCTTTTGCCTCACGAAGTAAAGGGTGAAGGACATTTCGTAGCTCTCCTCAAAAAACAATGCGACCACAGCTCCGAAGATAGATATTGCGGTACAAAAAAGGTACGTTTAAAACAGGATAAAACCGCTACTAAGCGCATTTCAGCTTATCGTGAATTTGAAGAAAAACACTTAAAAATCAGCTTCGATAATCTATATTTAGTCGGCGATACGATTTATTCTTTGCCTAATGACTGCCCTGATTTAAACACCGATTTACAAGTGCTTCGTGCGGGTGTATGCCTTGGCGAATTTAAGGGCGACAGGTTCGAGCCTTCACATTCTCTTGCAATGTGTCTGAAAGCCGACGAGGTTTATTCTATTGACATAGACGAGAAAACCGCCTTAAATTATCTTAAGGGCTTAACCTTTAACTGTGACGAAAAGGAGAACGGTTGGAGGGTGGTAACCTATCTTAACTATCCCCTCGGTTGGTGCAAGTGTTCCATAGGCGTTGCAAAAAACCACTTACCCAAGGGAATAAGAATTTAATAGTTTAATCATAAAAACAGCTCCCCGACTTAAAGCCGAGGAGCGATTATTTTATATAATCATATAAAAACAGCTCGGTTTAAGCCGAGCTGTTCTCATATAAGATATCGAATTATTATTCAGGTTTCTTATCTTCACCCTCACCGTTTTCTTCGGTGGCGGTAGTTTCTTCCGTTGTTTCAGTCTGCTCTTCGGTAGGCTGTTCTTCAACAGTAGCTTCATTGCTTACTTCGTCTTCAACTTTAACGTCTCCTTCAACATTATCGGTTACTTCAGGTGTTTCGCCGTTAGCCTTAACGTATTTTCTAACGTAACGCTTATTCTTATTGAAGTTGTAGGTGTTTTTGCCGACGTATAGCTTTCTCTTAGCAAGCTTAGATACAAGAGCCTTAATGCCCATTGCCAAAATTGCAACAAATATAGCTACGGTCAATACGATAGAAGCTACAAGCAACCAAACGTTAGTATCACTCGTAGTTGTGGTGCTGTTTGTGTCGTCATCGATATCGGGAACGGTAGGCTCGCCGATAATTTCGATATCCTTATCAACAACGGAATAATCTACGAATGCACTCATTCTAAGATAATTATCGTCAGTTGTGTCGCAAACTTTAAGGAATGCAAGTGCTTCTTCGTAATCGCTGTAAGCGTAGGAGTAACCCGTTTCGCCGTCTTCTGCCGTGTTAAGGTTGAAGGGAATGAAGTCGGGGGAATCGTAGAGCGAGAAGGTGTAGTAGGTTGAAGCGTAATCGTAAATCTTATTATAACCGTCGCCTACAAGCTCCTCAAGTTCTGCGATATTAAGGTCATTATCGGCAATCTCTGTACCGTCGGGAATATTTTCTTTAAGGTCAGCAATGATTGCATCTGTATAATAGTTGAGCTTTTCGCTGAACGTTGTTTCGTCCAAGGCGGTTTGGTCTTCTGCATTGTAATCGAAGAGAACGTAGCTTTCGTCGTTAGTTGAATAGCTTGACTCTTCGTCACGCGCACCGCTCCAAAGCTCTAACCTGTAATTTTTCGATTCGCTACCCGTACAGATATAGAAGGTAACGGTTACCCACTTGTCTGCATATTCAGGGTTTGCAACCGTATCGACTACAAAGCTATAAGGTGTTGCCGACTGTGCGACGTATCTTGCAAGTGATTTGTCAACGCCGTTAACAAGCTTAGCAGTATTTGCTACTCCGTTCTCAACGTAGTAGTAGGTAGCATTGTCGCCGATACCCGAAACGTATTCGTAAATCTTGTTGTTTTCCTTTCCGCCTGCAATAAGATAGTGGGAAGCGTATTTAGTCAATGAGGCATCAGCATAATACGTATTGCCCGTGACAAGGTTCTTAAACTTAACTGTGTTGCCGTTCTCATCGTAGAAGGTTTCGCCTTGATACTTATAATCGTAGTATTTAGTTAAGTTATAGAAATTTGCGTAAAGCTTACCGTCTTTTTCATAAAGACCGTCGTCTCTTAAAGTATATGCAATGTTTTCAGCCTTTTCAGCCTTGGTTGCGTCTTCGTCATAAGCTGTCTTAAGCAGATTGCCTTCGTCGTCATAATAGAAATTATATTCAGGCAATTTATAAGTTAAAACGCTGTTGTCGGCAGAATCGGTATCGACAAGATATACGTAAGCGATTGCGCCCGCACTTGCCTTAACCCTTACGCTGACCTGCTTATAGCTGTCGGAAGAAATGGTAATGGGGTCGGTATTGATATAGCCGTAGTTGTAAATCTTGCTTGCCTCGTTAAAGGTTCTCACGGTATTTACGATAAGCAAGGGCTGAACGGTATATTCACCGGCAAGCTTATTCCAAAGCTCATCGTAAGTGGGAGTGGTAAGTCCGAGAATATTTACAACTTTTGAATACCAGTCTTTATCGGAATAATTTTCAAGGTTGTTCTTATTTAAAAGACCTGCAAAGTCGTTAGAGTTGGTGGCGTCGTAATCACCTTTATAAGAACCTGTGGGCGCAACGTTTACGCTTGCACCGTTAACGCCTGAATAATTATAGGGAATAGCAAGGTCGGTTTCAATCTCGTTCTTGTCGCCCTGTTCGGTATCAAAACCTTCGGAATATGACGGGGTCTTTTCTTCAAACGTAAGAGAAGCAGTGTTGGAAAGACCGGAGGTATATCCGAAAACGTCCTCGTCGAGGTCCATAATCGTCAAGTTGGTAATTGCTATCCAACCAGCCTGATTATAATAATCTGTTGCAGTAGTACCCTTAAAGGAAGTTTTGCCGAGGTTTATCTTAATATTGAAAGACTTATCTCCTTCTTCTTCAGAGGCATTGTTTACTCTGATAAAGCATCTTACCCAGCCGTCGTAAATGTCCTTCTCGTCGCCGAAGTCTGTTGTCGTATGGGTAGTGGAGTCAATGGTAAAGTTTTCTGTGTTGGTGTCGTCAGCCGTATCGGTAACAGTTACTGTAGTAGCCGTTTTGCCGTTAAAGTCTGAAGTCTTAACCCAGAACGAAATGAGTTTGCTCTCACCGTTTGCAAGTTTTAAGCTGTTGTCGGAAATCTGTGCTTCGTAACCTGCACCCCAGGAGCTTAACATAACGAGGGTGTTTGCGTTACCGCTTACACCGGGCAGATTGACTGCTGATTTTAAACTCTCCGTAAGAATACTTGCATAGGGGTTAGACGATAAGGAGAGGCTCCAGTTTTCGGGAGTTATGCTCTCTATCGAAATAAAGTCGTTTTCGACGTTGAGCCCGTCTTTAAGGTTTTTAGGAAGCTTATAAGAATCTAAGCTTTGATGCAATGCTCCGACGCCGTTTGTAGTGAACGTACCCTTAGAAGAGAGGTAGTTGTCGTCATCAACGGTAAATCCGCCTAAGGTGTTAGATGCTGTAAGCTCGAACAAATTGTCGGGTGTCGTGCTTGCAAAATCGATAAAGAATACTCTGTCTTCAGAGTTGTTCTTGTTAGTGATTGTTTCAACTAAACCGCCGTTGCCTTCGTTATTAGTTGTATTCTTTGTTACGTCAACTCTAAATTCGTTGACAGCATTAGCGGAAAGGGGATAGGAGGTGTTTGCAGGAAGGTTAGGAGTGCTTGACGTTCTGATTTGACTGTCAAAATCAGAGTTGGCGTCTTTAAGCGCATCAAGATTTATATATCTTTCAAAAGTAATATCGTCAAAGAAAGCATAGCCTTCAATTGTCTTATGATTTCCGTTTTCGCCTAAACCGAGGGTAAGGTTAACGGTAGTTGATGCAAAACTGCTTGCTTCTACATAGACGGTATATTGAACCCAACCGTTGTTCAAAACAGTAGTTGCGTCTTTATTGAGCTGTTCGGTGTTAATATTTTTTATAACGAAGGAATCGAGGCTGTTTCCGCCGACTTCGGTATTTACCTTAATATAAGCACCCTTATCAAACGTAACTTCACTACGTTTGCCAGCCGAATCGCCTGAGTAAAGCTCAGCCGTTTTAACCCAAAGCGAGATTTTGCAGGCTGTGTTTGCTTCAAGGCTAAGCGTGGTAGAAGATTCATAGTAGCCTTCGGTACCGTAATTATTATCTTCGTAGTAGTTATGAATCATTAAAACGCTTGTGCCGATTTCGTTCTTAAGCTCCTCGTCAGAGTATAGCTTGCCGTCCTCATCGGTATAAACGTCTGATTCTACGCCCTCGTCGTTTATATAAACATATTTTTCAGCTTCTTCGTCCCATCTTAAATTGCGGGTATAAGGGTTATCGATATACTGCTTGTCCTCGTCGGTTGCACCCTTTTCAGTCGCTTTATGCGTATCCTTATAGAGCATATCTTCCGTTAAAGCGCCGTTATAATCTTTTTTATTATCGTCGTCGCTGTCAAGGTCGTCATTATCCTCTAAAATCTTGGGAAGTTCGGGGTCGGTAAGATAATCCCAACCTTCTTTGCTGGTATCGATAACGCCTGACATAGAGGTTGAGTTTGTACCCTTATAGGAGAAGTCCCAACTGTCGGGAGTGCTTATAGGGTATAGACCGTCGTTATCGTTGTAAAATTCAAAGTTACCGTTTTTAATATCCTGTAAATCTTCTTTGGTAGTTACCTTTTCGTCTTCAGTATTGGTATTAGGATTTGTCTTAGCGCATCCCGCAGACATACCCATAACGAAAGAAGTTGCTATGGTGGCTACGCCCAATGCTACCGCTTTGATTTTTGAGTTTCTTTTACTCTTCATTGTTACACCTTTTAAACGTTTATCTCGTCTAAACCTTCAAGTTTGTAATTTTTGCAAACTTAGGATTTACTAATCTATTTTAATATAAAAGCTGTTTTTTTGCAACTGATTATCATTGAAATGCCATAAAAAATTCATTATTGATAAAAAAATGCTTAAACTTTTATATAATAGTATTTTTTATTACGGAGAAGAAGTTAAATTTGGAGAAAAAAAATAAATTATCGGTTGTATGTGGCGGATTGATTGGTGCGGTAAACGGTTTGTTTGGCGGAGGTGGGGGTATGATTGCTGTACCGCTTTTATCGGGTGGGTTGAATTTTTCTCAAAAACAGGCGCACGCTACGGCAATTTTAATCATACTTCCTGTGTGTGCAATCAGTGCTTTAATTTATATTTTAAGCGGTTACACCAACCCGAACGTAATAATACCTGCAACGCTCGGCAACGTTGCAGGCGGTATCTTGGGCGCAAAATTTCTCGGCAAAATACCCGTTCTTATGACCGAAATAATTTTTATCGCTGTTATGTTGACGGCAGGAATAAGGATGGTTATGGGTTAAAATGTCTTTCATCTTAATTATGTTAACGGGCTTCGTTTCGGGAGTGTTCGGCGGTATGGGAATGGGTGGCGGTACGGTGATGATACCCGCTTTAACACTACTTTTAGGAATAGACCAACGTTTAGCGCAATCTGCCAATTTAATATCCTTTCTGCCTATGGCGGTGTTTGCCTTACCGGAACATAAAGAAAACGGACTTTTAAGAACGGAAGGTATTTTATCCGTTATTATTCCTGCTTTAATTACCTCGGTGATGTTTTCTTTGATAATGACGGTTATACCTTCCGAAGCGTTAAGGCGGGCTTTCGGTTTGTTTTTGATTGCGCTTGCAATAAACGGTGTGTTTAAGATTGTTAAAAGATTTAAAAAGATTTAGCGCTATTTGAAGAACTCTCTTTATTCTTTTTTGCAAACAGTTTTTTAAAGGGTTTTAAAGTAAGCATCTTCAACCCGTAAAAGGCTGATACGGTAAATACGGTTGTAGATATTCCGCAAACGGCTATTTTCCAAAAAACGCCCAAAACGCCGACTAACAGGTTTGAAAGCAATTGACCGAACAGGCAAGCGAAAAAACAAATTACAATGCTTCTTATCGTATATGATGCGTATTTGACGTTAGGGCAATTCTTTTTTAGCAGAGCAAGGTTTAATATGGCTGAAATGATAAAGCTTAACGTAAGCCCAACCATATATGCATATATGCCCAAAAGTGGCGTCAAGGCAAAAATGCATACAAGCATTGCTCCTGCACCGATAGAATAATAGATTAAAGTTCGCACTTCATAATGCATAGAATTTAACACGGTGGTTGTAATCATGGCAAGGCACATGGGTAACATCATAAAGGAAAAATAACTAATTATTTGTCCGCTCAATTGATTTGCATAGAGAAAAATTCCTAAATCTTTGCCTGTAGCGTAAGTAAAAGGTATTAAAACGGTAGCAATAAGTATTGAACTTTTAACCGTCCTTTCAATATCTCTTTTTAATAAATTAGTGCGTTTTGCATAGAAATTTTCGCTCATCTCAGGTGCAACTACTACTGCGATAGAGCCGATAAGCGAGTTAGGCATAAATAAAATAGGAACGCCCATTCCGAGAACGGCTCCGTATATAGATAGTGCTTCCGCATTTGAATAACCGCAGGCATGCGATAATAGTGCGGGAAGGAACATCGCCACGCATGAGTTTAAAACAGAAGTCGATGTGCGCATTGCGGTAACGGGCAAAGAGGCGGTGAAAAGAGGTTTGAATTGGTTTTTAGGTCTAACAAATCTACCGCCTGTAATAAAGTACCAGCAAAGCGATACGACAAATGAAAAAACGTAGGAAACGAGTACGGCGATTATTGACGCCCTTGCTCCGCTCTGTGCGCCTGCGGTAAACTGAATAAGAATACAACCGCAAATGACCATAACGGCGTCTTCCGCAAGTTCTATAATGCTATACGGCAAGAACTGTTTGTTCCCCCAAAACGAACCGCGCATTACCGCATAGACAGAAGTTAAAATGAGACCGGGGAGGAGTATAATAAAAATATTTACACATTCGCCGTCGGGGAACAGAAAACCGTAATAATTTCTCGTTAAAAACAAAATTAAAGCAATCGGAACAGTGAAAAGGAGGGAGCAGATTACGCCTGCGCTAACTACGGCATGTTTAGCTTTTGGCGTTCCCGTGGCGTAATTCTTTGCTATAAGCCTTGAAACCGTAACGGGGATACCGCTTGAAGAAGCTGTTAAAAATACTGCGAAAACAGAAAGACAGATTTGGTAAATTCCTACGCCCTCCGCGCCAATCTTTCGGGAGAGAATAATACGGTAAAAAAAGCTGAGTGCCTTTTCAATAATAGAAAAAAACGTCACCTGAGCGGCTGACCTGTAAATATTTTGTTTCATCACAATATTTTACAAACGATATTTGGCGATTATTCACGAAATTGGGCGATTGTGAATATAATAACGTATGTTAACTCTTAATTTGGAAAGGGGAAGATATTTACGAATAAGGAGCGGGGTGACGTTAGAAGACGTTGAAAGTACTTATAACGTACCTGTTTGTTGTGAATTATACGCAGGAATGATAATAGAGACGGGGGAACCTAAATGCAGTATTTATGCTGAAGCAGGGGAAACTTTTTCTTCCATATCAAAAAGGCTTCGTTGCGGAGAAGATAAATTGAAAGAATTAAACGGCGGAGTAATCTATCCGACAAAACGCATATGGCTCCCGTAACAAATCAATTAAAAAATACATATATTAAAGTAACCGATAGAGAAAAAAGTCGTATCAAAACAAACGGAGGTAAAAATGTCGTTTTATTCAAATTTTCAGTCGGATAAATGCCCCGGAACAATCAACGGCAATCCTTTGAACGGAATGTGCGAAAAGGTTTGTATTCAAGCACAAAAAATATTCGACGCCTGTATTAAACAGGTACAGATAGAAAACTATACGTTAACGCCTACTTGCTTTACGCCTGAAAACCCTACATACCCGCTTACTTTCATAAGCGCACGTTCGACAAGCGAACGCCCTACGCTTACAAACGTAAATATAGAAAGAATGGCGGATAAGCAAGGTTGCGCAAGGGTACAGGCAACGGTGAATATTCCCGTAGAGGTGGTGTTCACCGACGCGGAAGGAATTGAGGGGGTTGCGAATGCGGTAATCTCAGTTTCAGAAGACGTAATATTGTTTGTGCCTGCCCCTTCGATAATGCCTTTTAAAGTTGTCGCCGAAGCTTCAGCGGTGGCGGCAGAGGGGACGTTTAATTCAAATAACAATACGTTCAGAATAAACTCTTGCATTACGATAATTTTAAAAATTGCCATCGACGTGGAGTTGCTTATCCCAAGCTACGGGTATTGCGCTATTCCCCCTGCACAGGATTTTTCCAAAGAGGTGTGTGCGGGATTCTTCGATTTGCCGTTATATCCCAAAGGGAAAAACTGTTCTTGTAAATAGCGTAAAAAACAAGAAAACTTTTTATAAATTAAAAAATAAATGCACTAAAAGGGGTAGCGAACTTATATTGTTTTGCTACCCCAAAATTTGTTTATAACAGCAATTTTAGTGCGTTTTATGTTACACATAGTATAGTTTTGTGGTGTTATGTCACACATAATAAGGCGTATATAAGTTAATCTTAACAAATTTTATCTTTTATATCATTTTTAATTTAATATGGCAAAACGCTTTAAATACAAATAAAATAGTGTTATAATTTTAATATGAAGATTTATTCGATAAGCGATTTGCATCTGTCCTCCGTCAATCCTAAACCGATGGATATTTTCGGTTCCGGGTGGGAAGGACATTTCGATAAAATTAGATATGATTGGAATTTAAAAGTATCCGATGAGGATATCGTTCTAATCTGTGGAGACATAAGCTGGGGTATAACTCTAAACGACGGGTTGGCGGATTTAAACTGCCTTAAAGTTTTAAAAGGTAAAAAAGTATTTATTAGGGGTAATCACGATTATTGGTGGAACGGAATTTCAAAACTACGTGACTTAGCACCCGATAATACTTTTTATTTTTTGCAAAACGATTGCGTAAAATTCGGTAACGTAATTATATGCGGTTCTCGCGGGTGGACTTGCCCGGGAAGTGCGGATTACACTGATAGGGATTATAAGCTCTATTTAAGGGAGGCAGAGCGTTTTAAACTCTGTTTTTCGGCTGTTGAAAAAATTAGGGAGGAGGGCGATATTCTTATCGTGATGATTCATTATCCGCCTATGCCCCCTAAATTAACGGATACCCTGTTTACAGATTTATTTAAGTCAAACAGAGTTGATAAGGTTGTTTTCGGACATATTCACGGTCAATCCTATTTCCCTTATAGGACTGTTAAAGACGGTATAGAATACGTTTTAACTTCCTGCGATAAGGTTGGGTTTACTCTTCAGACTATTTTATAAATTTTTCCTTAATTAAATAAGGTATTATATTATTTAGAATTTTTAATTTATATTTTTTTCTTTTTCTTCTTTACTTTATAATTCGGTTATGATATACTTTTTTAAGTAATTATATAAGGCGACGTTTACATATGCTTAAATCTAAAGATTTATTAGGATTGAGGGATATTTCCGCTGAGGAAATACAGCTTATTCTTGATACTGCGGAAGAGATGAAAGGGCATCTTCAAAAGGGTGAAAAGAGTTTTGACCTTCTTAAGGGCAAGACTTTAGTCACCCTTTTCTATGAAAACAGTACAAGAACACGTTCATCGTTTGAACTTGCAGGTAAATACCTTGGCGCAACCGAAGTCAACATCTCGGCTTCTTCGAGTTCTGTACAGAAGGGCGAAACTCTTATTGATACGGGTAAGACTATTCAGGCGTTAAAAACAGACTTTATCGCCATTCGTCACCCTATGGGCGGTGCGCCCAATCTTCTTGCCAAAACGGTTGATTGTTCAATTTTAAACGGTGGTGACGGTATGAACGAACACCCCACACAGGCACTTTTGGATATGCTGTCCATAAGGGAACATTTCGGTAGGTTAGACGGCTTAAAAATTGCTATTTTAGGCGATATTAAGCACAGCAGGGTTGCAAAATCTAATCTGTTCGGTTTAACCAAAATGGGTGCGGAAGTCTGGGTTTATGCACCTAAAACGCTTATTCCCGTAGGATTTGACGAGCTTGGGGCGCATATCGCTAAATCTCGTGAAGAGTGCATAGAAGGCGCTCACGCCGTTATGGGTTTAAGAATACAGCTTGAAAGGCAGTCGGGCGGACTATTCCCTTCGCTTTCAGAGTATTCGCGTTACTTCGGTGTAAACGAAAAGCTTATGAAATACGCAGACAAGGACGCAATTGTCGTTCACCCCGGTCCTGTAAACAGGGGGGTAGAGCTTACGCCCGGACTAATTGACGGAGAAACGAGCAGAATAGAAGACCAGGTTACGAGCGGTTTGTCCGTAAGAATGGCGGTATTGAAATTGCTTGCTGAGTACAGGGAGGCTAATTTATGAAAACGTTGATTTACGGCGGAGACGTCGTTCTGTCTGATAAGGTTAAAAAATGCGATTTGCTTGTTGAAGACGGGAAAATTATAAAAATTGCTGATAAAATCGAAGCAAATAATGAGTTTGAAAAAATAGACGCGACGGGTAAGACAATTATCCCCGGAATAATAGATATGCACGTTCATCTTCGTGAACCCGGTTATGAGGGTAAAGAAGATATAGAAAGCGGTTCTAAGGCGGCTGTGGCAGGCGGTGTTACACAGGTCTGCTGTATGCCCAACACTAACCCCGTATGCGATAATGCAGTGGTAGTAAAATACATTAAGATGAGGGCTAACGAAGTAAATTTATGTAAGGTTAACCCCATTGGTGCGATTACCAAAGGTGAAAAGGGTGAAACGCTTGCCGACATTGGTAAAATGGCAGATGCAGGTGCGGTGGCAATATCGGACGACGGTAGGTCTGTTATGAATTCGCTTATTATGCGCCTCGGTATGGAGTACGCAAGCGGTTTTAATCTTAAATGTCTATGCCATTGCGAAGATATAGATTTGGTTGACGGCGGTGTAGTTAACGAAGGAAAGAATTCGACTTATACAGGGCTTAAGGGAAGTCTCCGCGCCGCAGAAGATATTATGATAGCGAGGGATATTTCGCTTGCAGAAAGCTTAGGCGTACCCGTTCACATCTGTCACGTTTCAACTTACAGCGGTGTTGACATAATCCGCTCGGCTAAAAAGAGGGGTGTTGAGGTAACAGCCGAAACTTGTCCTCATTACTTCATTTTAACAGACGATATTATTAAAGACTTCGACACCTTTACAAAGGTCAATCCCCCTGTAAGGGAGGAAAAGGACAGGCTTGCGATAATCGAAGGACTTAAAGACGGTACGTTAGATTGCATAGTCACAGACCACGCTCCTCATTCCAAAAAGGATAAAGAGGTAGAGTACAATCTTGCCGCATTCGGTATGAGCGGAATAGAGACGAGCTTTGCGCTCTCTTATACCTATCTCGTAAAGAGCGGTATAATGACGTTAAACGAACTTATGACGCTTATGTCCGCTAATCCCGCAAATATTCTTAGCTTAGACGGCGGTTGTATAGAAGAGGGCGGTGTTGCCGACCTTGCTATTGTCGATTTAAAGGAGAAGTATATAATCGACGGAAATAAATTCTTATCAAAGGGTAAAAATACTCCATTCAACGGTTATGAAGTATATGGTAAGGTATGCTTGACAATGGTTGACGGAGATATTAAATATAAGGCATAAATATAGAGAGGGAAAGAAAAATGGTTGATAAATTATTAAACAAAATAATAAAAATGCAAAACCCTACCTGTGTAGGACTTGATACGGATTTTTCATATCTTCCCGACGAAATGAGGGACGGTATGGCAACTTTTGAGGGTGCTGTCGAACAGATTATCGAATACAATATGAACATAATCGATAAGGTCTGCGATATAGTCCCTGCGGTAAAAGTGCAGGTTGCTTATTACGAACAGTACGGCTTCGAGGGCTTACGAGCTTTTAACTATACCGTAAATTATGCAAAGGGCAGGGATATGATAGTTATTGCAGACTGCAAGCGTAACGATATAGGCTCTACCGCAAAATGCTATTCTACCGCATATCTTGGAAATACCGATATCAACGGCAAAAAAATAAAGGCGTTTGATGCGGATATGCTCACAGTTAACGGTTACCTCGGCTCTGACGGTATCGTGCCTTTCATTGAGGATATAAAAAATAACGATAAGGGTATCTTCGTTTTAGTTAAAACCTCCAACCCCTCAAGCGGAGAATTGCAGAATCTTAAACTTGAAACGGGCGAATACCTCTACGAGCGTATGGGTTCCCTCGTGGAAGAGTGGGGCAAGGACTGCATAGGCAAATACGGCTATTCGGACGTAGGCGCTGTAGTAGGCGCAACCCACCCCGAAGAGGCTGAAAGGCTCCGCGCTCAGTTAAAGCACACCTTCTTCCTTATCCCCGGTTACGGCGCACAGGGCGCTAATGCAGAGATGCTTAAGTGCTGTTTCGACGAAAACGGCTTAGGCGGTATAGTAAACAATTCGAGGGGTATTTTAACTGCTTATAGAAAGCCCCGCTATTCCGGTATGGGCTATGCAGAGGCTGCAAGAGCCGCTTGCCAAGATATGCAGGAAGACCTTTCTAAGACGATAGGAAAAATGGGAAGATGAGAGAAGTTATTTCTACCGTAAAAGAATGCAAAAAGATTGCCGACAACGTCTATTCGCTTACCGTAACTCTCCCCGAGAGTGTAGGAGAAATCAAAGGCGGACAATTCTTAAACATATCCACTGGAGATAATTCCCGCCTTTTAAAACGCCCTTTGGGTATTGTTAAAGCCCAAGGAAACGATATAACGGTTTGTTTTCAGGTTAAAGGTGAGGGTACTGTTGCTTTATCGAATGCTCAGACGGGAGATAAACTCTCGGTATTATTACCTTTGGGAAACGGCTTCAATCTTCCCGAAAACGCTAAAAATATAGTGGTTTTGGGTGGCGGTGTAGGCATTTTCCCCCTTATTCCTGTTATTGCAAACAACCCCGATAAGAATTTTTATTCATATATCGGTTTTAGAAATAAAGATTGCGTCTGTCTTTTAGACGAGTTTGAAAAGAGTGCTAAGCTTACGGTTGTAACAGACGACGGCTCTTTCGGTCAAAAGGATAATGCCGTTAACGCGTATTTTAAGGATATGCAAAACGTCAAAGCCGATATGATAATAGCTTGCGGTCCTCCCGTAATGCTACGTGCGCTTAAAGCTAAAATGAATGAAGATGGGATTAAAACCCCCTGCCTTGTTTCATTGGAGGAGAGAATGGGTTGCGGTATAGGCGCATGCCTTGTATGCGTATGTAAAAAAACAGACGGCGGTAATGCAAGGGTGTGTAAAGACGGACCCGTGTTCGATATTAACGAGGTGGAACTTTAATGGCTAATCTCAGCGTAGAAATTTGCGGTGTAAAATTTAAAAACCCCGTAATATCCGCAAGCGGTACTTACGGCTTTGGCAGGGAATACAACGAGGCATACGATATTAGCGTTATAGGCGGTATTTCCACTAAGGGAATGACCAATCTTCCCCGTTTAGGCAACCCCGTTCCCCGTATTGCAGAGGGTAATAGCGTTATTTTAAACGCAGTCGGTTTGCAAAACCCCGGAGTTGAGCATTTCATCGAATACGACCTTCCTTTTTTAAAGGAAAAGGGCGTGGTAATTATTGCCAACGTAGCGGGAAGTACGCTCGAAGATTACGGTAAAATCTGTAAAAGATTGGACGGTTTAGTCGATATGATAGAGCTTAATATCTCCTGTCCCAACGTAAGGGCAGGCGGTATGGCTTTGGGTATCAAACCTGAAAATATAGAGGAAGTTTCCGCCCTCTCTAAATCCAACTTAAAAAAGACTCCTTTAATCGTAAAGCTTTCGCCTAACGTTGAAAGTATTGCAAATAACGCACGTTCGGCTGAAAAGGGCGGTGCCGATTGTATCTCGCTTGTAAATACATTTACAGGAATGGTAATCGACCTTGAAAAAAGAAAGCCTGTAATTGCAAATAATACGGGCGGAGTATCGGGTGCAGGCATAAAGCCTATTGCCCTTAGAATGGTATATGAAGCTTCCCATGCAGTAAAAATACCCGTAATCGGAATGGGCGGAATTATGACGGGTAAAGACGCACTTGAATTTATGTGCGCAGGCGCAAAGGCAGTTCAAGTCGGTACGGCAAACTTTGCAGATATTTATGCAATGCCCAGAATTATTAAAGAAATGAACGAGTGGCTCGACGCTCACAATATAGACGACGTCAACCAAATCGTCGATACATTAAAGTTAAACTAACGGGAGAGAAAGACAATGGAACTTACTTACAAACAGCAGTTTATTAAATTTATGGTGGATAACGGCGTTCTCCGCTTCGGCGAATTCACGTTAAAGAGCGGAAGAAAGGCTCCTTATTTTATCAATACGGGTAACTATAAAACGGGTTCTCAGCTTGCACGTCTCGGCAAGTATTATGCAAATTGTATTCAAGAGAATAATTTACAGGCTGAAACGTTGGTCGGTCCTGCATACAAAGGGATTCCCCTCGCTGTAACCACGGCTGTCGCTTTGGCTGAAGAGTACGGCATTGACTTAAACTACTGTTTCGACAGAAAAGAGGTTAAAGACCACGGCGAAGGCGGACTCTTTGTCGGTAAACAGCTCGTTGACGGAGAAAAGGTTATTCTTATCGAAGACGTTATGACCTCAGGTAAGGCTTTAAGGGAGATGTTACCTAAATTAAAGGCTACGGCAAACGTAGAGATTGCCGGTATGATTATCTCTGTCGATAGAATGGAGAGGGGTTTAGAAAGTACTAAATCCGCCGTACAGGAAGTTTACGACGAGTTCGGCGTAAAGGTTTATTCAATCGTAACCATGGCAGACATTATCGAAGCTATCGAAGACGGTATTATCGACGGTAAAGACTACCTTGAAAAGATGAAGGAATACCGTGCAACCTACGGCGTTGAATAATGAGAATTATCGAATATTTTTCGTGTCAAGACAGGGAAAAATATTTAAATCAGATAGAGGAGTGCGATTGGGCGTCGGCTAAGTTTTTGGCAAAGCTTCTGCGCGAAAACAGTTTGAAGCAAAAGCTCGGCGGTTGGTGTAGGCTTTTCCTTTTAGTCGATGGCGATACGCTTGTGTCGTTTATCAACCTTTCCGCCCGTGACGATATTTTTGATACTCAATTGACGCCTTGGTTGGGCTTTTTCTATACCGTACCTAAGTACAGGGGCAACCATTACGGGAAACTGCTTATTGACCATGCGTGCAAGGTCGTAAAAGAGGGTGGATACAACAGCGTTCACATTTCAACCGACCATATCGGACTGTACGAAAAATACGGCTTTATCTATATAGGTAATGATAAGGACCTTTGGGGAAACACAAGCCGAGTTTATAAAAAAGAGATATAAAAAACATAAAAGGCTAACGATAATTTTCGTTAGCCTTTTCTATTGGAATTTGTCTCTATTAAATCTCGGTAAAGCCAAACTTACTAAGAATATTTACCGCATTGTCCGCAAATGATTTGTTAGCTCCCCAACTTATATTCAACCAACCGCCTCCACCGCCAAAACCTATAATGGTTGCTTCTTGCTCATCTTCGCTATCTACAAGCATTACTGTAAGTGATACGTAATTTGAACAGCGGAAGTAATATTGTTCAAAACATAACAATACAACTCTATCATTCAATTTTTTATCTTCACAGACCAATTCAGAACACAAGCCCGACTTTAACTCTTCGCTAAGTTCTTTAAGAGTTTTAGTTATATTCGCACATCGCAATTTTTTAACTTCGGGCATAATAACTCCTATAAAATCGAATAATTTTAAACAATCTGTAATACAAAGAATTTTAAATAATTCGTCTCTTCAGCGCAGAGAAGAGAGGGGTGGTCGGGAGCTTGGGTTTTAACCTCTACGCTCCGAACGCATCTTCCGCTTTCTCTCGACGCCTCGATAAGCATTTTTTCAAATAACGGCATCGTCATATAGTGGGAGCAGGAGCAGGTTATTAAAAAACCGCCCTTCTTCACTATCTTCATAGCAGTAAGGTTTATATCCTTATACCCACGGTATGCGTCTTTAACCTCGTCAGCGGTTTTGCAGAAAGCGGGAGGGTCCAAAATAACCGTGTCGAACTGTCTCTTCTCACGCCTGAAATTTCTTAAAACTTCAAACACGTCGCCTTGAAGGGTGGTTACGTTTTTAAAGCCGTTAAGGTCGGCATTGTCCTGAACGTTCTTTAACGCAAGGGCAGAGATATCGCAGGCGGTAACGCTTTTTGCTACGGTTGACGCATTGAGCGAAAATCCACCGCTGTTGCAGAAACAGTCTAAAACGTCTGCTGATTTGCAGTATTTTCTCACCGCAAACCTGTTTTCCTTTTGGTCTAAAAAATAACCCGTTTTTTGTCCGCATTTAACGTCAACAAGCATTTTTATGCCGTTTTCTTCAATTTCGCAGTAGTCGGGAACTTCTCCGTATAAAAGCCCTTTTACTTCCTGTAAGCCTTCCTTTTTACGCACAGCAACGTCGCTTCTCTCGTAAATGCCCTTGGGGTTAAAAAGCTCTTTAAGACAATCGCAGATAAGCTGTTTTCTTAGTTCAATTCCTAAGGAAAGGCACTGCATTACTAAAACGTCGTTGTATTTATCGATAATTAAAGCAGGCAGATTATCTGCTTCGGCAAATACCATTCTGTAACAGTTGTCATATCCTAACTTTTTGCGGTAATTATCTGCATTTTTAATAGCGTTAATATAAAACTCTTTTGTGTCCGTATCGTTATTTCTTATAAATATACGCACTAAAATTTTAGAGGCGTGGTTGATATAACCCTTGCCTATAAATCTGCCGTCATAAGAATAGACGGAGGCAAGCGAACCGTTTTTATCCTTGCCTTCGATTTTAGCAACTTCGTTGGCATATACCCAACTGTGTCCTGCAATAATTCTTTTTTCTTCGCCTTTTTTTAAATATATTTCGTAACCCATACAAAGATTTTAACAGATAAAGCCCATAATTGCAAATAGCTTGCGTAAGAGTTTGATTTTTATTTTTAGCTTTGGTATAATTTAACAGTATGAAAGATTTGCTCAAATATTTAAAACATTATAAATTACAGAGTATTCTTGCTCCGCTGTTTAAACTCTTAGAGGCGAGCTTTGAGTTGTTTATTCCAATAGTAGTTTCGGCTATGGTTGATAATATCAACGCGGTCAACGCAGGGAGAGTAGCTACGGCAGAGGGAACGCGTTACGTAATTTATTCCTGTCTTATCTTGGTTGCTCTCGGAGTGGTAGGACTAATAAGCGCAGTCTCCGCACAATACTTCGCTGCTAAATCGGCGGTAGGCTTTTCCAAGGAATTAAGGAGCGATTTATTCAAAAAAATTCAATCGCTCTCCTATTACGAAATTGACGGCTTAGGAACTTCTGCGCTAATCACGAGAATGACTAGCGACGTCAATCAGGTACAGACGGGCGTAAACTTAGTTTTAAGGCTGTTTATGCGTTCGCCGTTTATCGTTTTCGGCGCAATGATAATGGCGTTTATAATAAGCGTTACGGCAGGTTGGGTGTTTGCAGTAACGATTGCCGTCTTGTTTGCAATCGTTTTTGCAATAATGCTTATAACCATTCCTATGTACAAAAAGACGCAGGGAAATTTGGACAGAGTAACCCAAGCTACGAGAGAAACTTTAGTCGGTTCAAGGGTTGTCAGGGCATTTTGTAAAGAGGATGAAGAAATTGCAGAGTTCTCTAAACGCAACGGACAGCTTACTAAGTCGCAAAAATTCGTAGGCGGAATATCTGCGCTTATGAATCCTATGACTTATGCCGTAATCAATATCGGCATAATTTTATTGCTACATTTCGGCGCTATAGATGTAAACTTAGGAAATAATCTTACTCAAGGTGAGGTAATCGCCCTTTACAACTATATGTCGCAAGTTCTTGTAGAGCTTATTAAACTTGCTAACCTTATAATCACCGTAACAAAATGCTTTGCCTGTGCAGGAAGGGTTAACGAAATATTAAAGATGTCGCCCTCGCTTAAACACGGAGAAGTTGTGCCTTGCGATAAAAAGGACGGCGTGCCTTTTATATCTTTCAACAACGTTTCAATGCGCTACGGCAACGGCGGTTCCGATGCTTTAAAAAATATTAACTTTTCAGTCGAATCGGGTCAGACCGTGGGAATAATAGGCGGTACGGGTTCGGGTAAAACTACGCTTATCAACCTAATTCCCCATTTTTACGATGCGACAGCCGGCGAAGTTCTTTTGAACGGGGTAAACGTAAACAGCATAGGCGACGAAAAATTGAGGGAGCTTTGCGGAGTGGTACCTCAGCGAGCCGTTCTTTTTAAAGGCAGTATTAGGGAAAATCTTAAATGGGGCAACGAAGAGGCAACCGACGAGGAAATCGGGGTTGCGTTATCTATTGCCTGTGCCGACGACGTTGTTGCGTCTAAGTCCGATGGTCTTGACGAGCAGATTGAACAGGGCGGTAAGAATTTTTCGGGCGGACAGAGGCAGAGGCTTACCATTGCAAGGGCTATTGTAAGAAAGCCTGAAATACTAATTTTAGACGACAGCGCGTCAGCCCTTGACTATGCAACCGATGCAAAGCTTAGAAAGAATCTGCGTTCTTTAGATTACAATCCTACGGTATTTATCGTCTCTCAAAGGACGAGTTCTGTGCGTTTTGCCGACAAAATTGTAGTTTTGGATAACGGTGAAATGGTCGGATGCGCAACTCACGAAGAGTTACTTAACAGCTGTGAAGTATATAAAGAAATTCACAACTCCCAATATGCAAAGGAGGAGGCGTGAATATGAAAAAGAATGTCAACAAAAAAAATGGTTCGCAGACAAAAACTTTAAAAAGGGTATTAAAACAACTTAAACCCTATGCACCCTTAATAGCGCTCTCCATTTTCCTTGCGGTAATTACCGTTGCCGGCAACTTGCTTCCGCCAATTCTTTTCGGTAATGCAATCGATAACATCATTGACGTAGGCAAAGTGGATTTTAAAATAATATCAACCTATTTTATCATAATAGCCATAATAATAGGCGTAACCGCGATTGTTCAGTGGGTAATGAGCGTAATTAACAACCGCATCGTCTATGGGGTTATAAACGATATAAGGAAATCGGCGTTTATTCATTTACAGAATTTACCTTTAAATTATATCGACTCTCACCCTTACGGCGAAATAGTATCTCGTTGCATAGCCGACGTTGACCAATTTGCCGACGGACTTTTAATGGGCTTTACCCAGCTATTTACGGGTATTATTACAATAATTGCAACCCTTGTTTTAATGTTCGTCTATAATTGGATAATCGCACTTGCGGTATTTTTAATAACTCCATTGTCGCTCTTCGTTGCAAAGTTCATTGCGACAAGAACGTACTCAATGTTTAAAAAGACCTCTAAAATAAGAGGCGAACAGACTGCGTTCATAGAAGAGATGACGGGTAACTTAAAGGTTGTTCAGGCGTTCGGAAGGGAGGACGAAAACCAAACCCGTTTCGACGAGATTAACGAAGAGCTTACAAAAGCATCGCTTTCTTCAATTTTCTTCTCGTCGCTCACAAACCCCAGTACACGTTTCGTAAATGCGATTGTTTATGCGTCGGTTGCGCTTGCAGGTGCGCTTACGATTATCTATCCCTCGGTTCTTCCCGTAGCTTTCGGCGTGGGCAAACTGACTACGCTATTAAGTTATTCCAATCAATATACAAAGCCTTTCAACGAAATTTCAGGCGTTATAACAGAATTTCAGAACGCGATTGCCTGTGCAGGTCGCATATACGAGCTTATCGACCAACCTGCCCAAATTCCTGATGCGGAAGATGCCGAAGTTTTACAAAACGTTAAAGGCGACGTTGAATTTAAAGATGTGGAATTTTCCTACGAAGAGGATAAGCCTTTAATTAAAAATCTCAATATAAAAGCTTTGGCAGGGCAAAGAATAGCTATAGTAGGTCCTACGGGTTGCGGTAAAACTACGCTTATAAATTTGCTTATGCGCTTTTACGACGTCAATGGCGGGGAAATACTTATAGATAATAAGGAAACGAGAGGTTTAACCCGAAAATCTCTCCGTTCCAACTACGGTATGGTATTGCAGGATACTTGGCTTAAAAGCGGTACGGTTAAAGACAATATACGTATGGGGAAGCCAGATGCAACCGAAGAGGAGATAATTACCGCCTCAAAGGCTACTCATGCACACTCCTTTATTATGCAGTTAAAGGACGGTTACGATACCGTAATAGGCGAGGACGGCGGTTCGCTTTCGCAGGGGCAGAAACAGCTTTTGTGTATTACGAGAATTATGCTCTGTTTGCCCCCTATGCTGATTTTGGACGAGGCGACTTCTTCAATCGATACGCGAACCGAAATGAAAATTCAGACGGCGTTTGCTAAGCTTATGAAGGGGCGCACAAGCTTTATCGTCGCCCACAGGTTATCAACAATCAAAGAGGCGGACCTTATACTCGTTATGAAAGACGGCAATATTATAGAACAGGGTACGCACGAACAACTCATCGCCCACGGCGGTTTTTATAAAAATTTGTATTACAGTCAGTTTGCGAACTGAAAATCGCAAAGAACAGGAGATTTAATAATATGTTACAAGTCAACAATGTTTCGCTTCAATACGGTAGCAAAAAGCTTTTCGAGGACGTAAATTTAAAGTTTACCAAGGGTAACTGCTATGGTATAATCGGGGCGAACGGTGCGGGCAAATCGACCTTTTTAAAGGTGTTAAGCGGTGAAATCGAGCCTAATAAGGGCGAGGTTACTATGGACAAAACCGAGAGAATGTCCGTGCTTATGCAAAATCAAAGCGCATTCGATAACGTAACCGTTTTACGTGCGGTTATGCTCGGTCATAAGCGTCTGGTGCAGATAATGGACGAAAAGGACGCACTTTACGCTAAGGAAAACTTTACCGAAGAGGACGGCGTCCGTACGGGTGAACTTGAAGCGGAGTTCGCAGAATTAGGCGGTTGGGACGCAGAGTACGAGGCTCAAACTCTTTTGAACGCTCTCGACATCGGCGAAGATTTTTACGACGTTTTAATGGCAGACGTCGATGCAAAGCGTAAGGTTAAAATTTTGCTTGCCCAGGCGCTGTTCGGCAACCCTGATATATTACTTTTGGACGAGCCTACCAACAACCTCGACATAAAGACGGTTAGATGGCTTGAAAACTATCTTTTGGACTTTGAAAATACAATCATCATAGTGTCGCATAACAGGCACTTTTTAAACAAAGTCTGCACTCATATCTGCGACGTCGATTACGGCAAAATAAATATGATGCTGGGTAACTACGACTTCTGGTACGAAACAAGTCAGCTTTTAGCACGTCAGCAGAGGGATATAAACAAGAAGAACGAACAGAGGGCTAAGGAATTACAGGAGTTTATTGCACGTTTCGCGGCAAACGCATCTAAGTCCCGTCAGGCTACTTCAAGAAAGAAAGAGCTTGAAAAGCTCACCATTTCGGACTTTAAACCCTCTCTTAGAAAATATCCCTATATCGACTTCAAGTATGAAAAGGAAATCGGCAACGATATACTAATGGTAGAGGGCTTAACTAAAAAAGGTTATTTTGAGGACATTTCTTTCACCGTTCAAAGGGACGAAAAGATTGGTATTGTCAGCGATAAGTCAACGACAATCTCTATGCTCTACGACGTTTTAACGGGCAAGGTTGAGCCCGATGCAGGCACTATCCGTTGGGGTAAAACTATCTCCGTTTCATATTTCCCCGAAAACAATAACGAGTACTTCCAGGGATGCGATTTATCCTTGGTGGAATGGCTCAGTCAATATTCTAACGACCACTACGAAGAATATTTAAGGGGTTGGCTCGGCAGAATGTTGTTCTCGGGTGAGGAAGCGTTAAAGGAAGCTAAGGTGCTTTCGGGCGGTGAAAAGGTCAGGTGTATGCTTGCAAAGATGATGCTCGAAGGCAGTAACTTCTTAATCTTTGACGAGCCTACAAACCACCTCGACCTCGAATCGATTACGGCTCTCAATAATGGTATGAAAAACTTTAAGGGCTGTATGCTCTTCACTTCTCACGACCAGGAACTTATGAATACCGTTGCGAACAGAATTATTGAAATCAACGGTACGAAACGCTTCGATAAAAAGGTCAACTACGACGAGTATATCGATATTGTTACAAAGTAATTTTAAGAGAGAATATGGAAGAAAGGGATAGGGAAATTACTCATAATACAGTCGATAATGTGCAGGGTAACGATAATAAAGACAAGAAATCAAAAGGGTTAAAACAGTTTATTCAGCTTCTTAAATTCACCGCCTTTTCTATCTCTGCAGGCGTAATACAGTTTGTAACTACGTCCGCTCTGTACGATTGGTCTCATTTGTTGCCTTATTGGACGGCTTACGTAATCGGTTTAACGCTATCCGTTATTTGGAATTTTACCTTTAACCGTAAATTCACGTTCGCCTCGGCAACTAACATACCGCTGTCAATGATGCTTGTTGTTATTTATAACTGTTTAATAGTAGTTCCTTTGGCTTGGGGCGGGCAATTGCTTGCTGATTATTGGGGCAACCCTTACGGAATGTTAGTCACGGTAATCGCTATGCTTATAAACTTTGTTACCGAATTTTTCTGGGATAAATTTGTTGTCTTTAACGAAAGGGTAATAGGCAAAATAGAAACCTTCCTCAAACGCAAAAAGGGCGATAAAGCTACTGCGGTTATAATAAAAGGGGAAGAGGTAACAAAAGAGGAAGAAGTCCCCACCGAAGAAACCGTCGCAACAGATACATTGTTATTAAAATAAAAAAGGTATATTATGAAAAAAACTGTTATTTCAATATTTTTATCGATAATACTGTGTTTCTCTTTGTTTACAATTTTCGGCTGTTCTGATTATTACAAAGTTCCTGAAAACCATTGTATCGTTGGATTATATAAAGACTATATGCTGTATTCTGAAACAGAGGGCAGGTTTTGCACTCCGATTGATAAGAAAATCAAAGGAATTGAAACGACTGCGGACAACAATTATTATTCCGTTATAAAAGGTGCGGAGTACACAATGGTTATAGGCGATTTTATAGATAATGATAATGGTTGGGGTTTGGGAATAAATGATAATTTAAGTTCGGCTTATTGGCAGGGCAATATTATAACAGAATTTGAAATGAAATATATTAACGGAAATGGCTTACAAGATTCGGTTTTATTCACTACCGATTTTAAAAATATGTACCGTAATATTGCTGTTTCTTTCAATGATAATTGTACGGTAAAAGCGATAAAAGAACTTTATTTGTACGTTGGCGGTATTTACGAAATCTACGAAAAAGACGGCAACTTTTTGGATAGCAAAATTAACGAGTATCTAAATACGGACGGAAGTTTAAACGAAAAGGACGGCTTTTATTATTTGTTGCTTGAAAACGAAGTGTCTGCTCATCAAGATGCTTGGAAAACAAATCTTGATATAACCGATTATAAAGTTGAATATTTAAACGGCAATTTGGAAAACGCCATTTCAGCGCAATTTGCTTGTAAACCGCTAACCGTATCTGAAAATCAGGAATTATGGCTACATATTGTTTGTAGAACGCTTAGCGGAAAATATTTTACTCAATCAGTGATATATGTAGGAACGTCGGGTTTTGCTATTCCTGTAAGAGAGCATGAATTAAAGCTGGATTTTGATAATATTAAATAAGTATATCAAAATTTTGTCGCTTAATAACAAAAAAGCTGAACTGCCTTTATAAAGCATTTCAGTTTTTTTAATGTAAAATAACGTAAACCAACTTTTATATTTAACTTACGTAGTAGTATTGCGGATGACAGGAGTAGTTGTTGTAGCGCAGACGCCCGAAAATATGTAGAGCAGGGGTTGTCTGCTCCGCAGTTCAGCCTGCTGAGTACGCTCCAAATATTCAACTTCTGCATATCCACTCAAAGAAAACACAGGCGGTAGCAAAAGCTATCGCCTGTGTTTTGGTGCGGATGACAGGAGTTGTTGCTGTGGCGCAGACGCACCGCCAAACAACCGGAGCAACGGTTGTTTGCTCCGCAGTAGAGCCTGCGGAGTTCGCTCCTGATTTCAACTCCTGCATATCCTTACCAAGAAAAAATACGGAGAATAGCAAAAGCAATTCTCCGTATTTTGGTGCGGATGACAGGAGTTGAACCTGCACGGTCGCCCACAGGAACCTGAAACCTGCGCGTCTGCCAATTTCGCCACATCCGCTCGTCGAGGCAAAACGCCGTTTGAGTGCGTCGCCTTTTCTATTAAAGGCAACGCAACACTTTTGCCGTTTGCCTCTCCTCTTCACACAAAATTTTTGCAAGCAAATCTTTTGTGTGATATTTTTAAAGTGTTAATTACATTCATAAGTTATGATGCAATAACGAATTTATTATAATAAATGATATTTTTTGTGTCAAGCAAATATACCGTTAAGGCTAACTTTTATTACATTCGTTTTATGTAAATGTGCGATATTTTCAAACGTTATAATAATTTAACATTTTAGTAGTTTAAGCAAAAAATACTCCTTTGCGTTAGCAATAAAATATAATATTTGCTATAATATTATACGAAAAAATAGAGCAAAAAGGAGTATTTTATGGATTTCAAATTTGCTTATAATATTTGCGATGGCGTAGATAAACTCGAAGCTGAACTCAAAAGAGTAAGAGAGGCTCAGAAGATTTTTTCTACATTTTCGCAAGATAAGGTTGACGAGATTTTTAAGGCTTGTGCAATCGCGGCTAACAAGGCGAGAATTCCCCTTGCAAAGCTTGCCGTTGAAGAAACGGGTATGGGTATTGTAGAAGATAAGGTTATTAAAAATCATTACGCTTCCGAATACATTTATAACAAATACCGCGACGTTAAAACTTGCGGAGTAATTGAAGAGGATAAGGCTTTCGGCGTAAAGAAGATTGCCGAACCCATAGGCGTTATCGGTGCAGTTATTCCCACGACCAACCCTACTTCAACAGCTATATTCAAGACGCTTTTGTGTTTAAAAACGCGTAACGGCTGTATTATCAGTCCCCACCCCAGAGCAAAGGCTTCGACAATTGCCGCGGCAAAGGTTGTCTATGAGGCGGCAGTAATGGCAGGTGCGCCCGAAGGAATTATAAGCTGGATAGACGTGCCTTCGCTTGAAATGACAAATCTCCTTATGAGAGAGGTTGATACCATTTTGGCGACGGGCGGCCCTGGAATGGTTAAGGCGGCTTATTCAAGCGGTAAGCCTGCGTTAGGTGTAGGCGCAGGCAACACTCCTGCGATTATCGACGAGAGCGCAGATATTTTGCTTGCTGTTAACTCTGTAATCCATTCTAAAACTTTCGATAACGGTATGATTTGTGCGTCTGAACAGTCAGTGATTGTTTTAGATAAAATTTACGATGCGGTAAAGGCAGAGTTTGCAAACAGGGGTTGCTATATTTTAAAACCTGACGAACTTGACAAAGTAAGAAAGACAATTATAATTAACGGTGCGCTTAACGCTAAAATCGTAGGTCAAAGCGCCTATAAGATTGCAAGTATTGCAGGGGTAACCGTTCCCGAAACGGCAAAAATTCTAATTGGCGAAGTAGAGAGTGTAGAGCTTTCCGAAGAGTTTGCCCACGAAAAGCTTTCCCCCGTACTTGCAATGTATAAAGCAACATCCTTTGAAGATGCGGTTGCAAAGGCTGAAAAGCTTATTGCCGACGGCGGTTACGGTCACACTTCGTCTGTTTATCTCAACGTATCAACTTCTTCAGAAAAACTTGACTTGTTCCAAAGCAAGATGAAGACTTGCAGAATACTTGTCAACACGCCTTCCTCTCAGGGTGGTATAGGCGACTTATACAACTTTAAACTCAACCCTTCGCTTACGTTAGGTTGCGGTTCTTGGGGCGGTAACTCCGTTTCGGAAAACGTAACGGTTAAGCATTTAATCAACATTAAAACAGTTGCTGAAAGGAGAGAGAATATGTTGTGGTTCAGAGCGCCCCAGAAGGTGTATTTAAAGAGAGGTTGTCTGCCCGTTGCGTTAGACGAATTAAAGACGGTAATGAACAAGAAGAAGGCATTCATCGTTACCGATAGTTTTCTCTATAAAAACGGCTTTACTAAGTGCATAACCGATAAGCTTGACGAAATGGGTATTAGCCATGCAACCTTCTTCGACGTTGCACCCGACCCTACGCTTGCCTGTGCATTGGAAGGCGTTGCTCAAATGAGAGCATTTGAACCTGATACAATAATAGCTCTCGGCGGTGGCTCGGCAATGGACGCAGCGAAAATCATGTGGGTTCTCTACGAGCATCCCGAAGCCGACTTCCTCGATATGGCTATGCGCTTTATGGATATAAGGAAAAGGGTATATACTTTCCCTCATATGGGCGAAAAGGCTTACTTTATCGCAATACCCACTTCTGCCGGAACAGGTTCGGAAGTTACGCCTTTCGCTGTAATTACCGACGAAAAGACGGGAGTAAAGTATCCTTTGGCTGATTACGAGCTATTGCCCAACATGGCGATTATCGATACAGATTTGCATATGTCTGCACCTAAGGGATTAACGGCTGCGTCGGGTATAGACGCGGTAACCCACGCACTCGAAGCAATAG
>JBJEVA010000046.1:0-4987 GCA_051884115.1 Candidatus Coproplasma sp.
CGATTTCTTATACTTCTCTCCGAAAAGAAGGGGGAATATCCCTTACCTTTTAACAAATCGTATATATATTCCGCGTCCTTATAGTCCTCGGTCTTTCCGCCGTTATCGTCTGTTACCTTAACGCAAATGAAGCTATCGAAGTCTAAGCCCGATTGCTTTAATTTATAAAACTCTTCCTTTATATAATCAATCTCGGTAGCTTTCTTTTCATACTCGGCTTTTTGAGTGGGCGTGGCGAGAGTTAGTGCCTTTTGATAGTCCTTGCTTTCAGTAAATTTACGCGTAGAAATTTCGTGACAGATGGGTTGCAGGCGGTTGTTTACAACGTCCTTTATGTACTGAACTTTGTAATTTGCCAACGCCATTCCCCAATACGCTTCGGGTTCGTTACTATCCTTTTCACACGCCTTTTTGTATGCCGAAATTGCCCCGTCCCAATTGGAGGTGTCGAGGTTGTGTTCGCCCATTCTTAAAAAGGCAAGCGCTTCGGGCGAGGTCTCCTTTTTAGGAAGAGTATAGACTGTTGCGCAATAACGGCATTCGATTACGCCGTCTTTTGCATCGTTTAGATTGAGCGGTTCTCCGCACGTTTTACATTTGAAAACTTTAATTTCTTCCATAGTATAATCTTAAATATAACTTATTTTACACTTACCAAAGACCTTTAAACTCTCTTCCGAGAACAAGTTTTTACGCTTTTCTTTAAATGCCTGAGGGAGCTTTACACTCGTTAACGAAGGGCAATTAAAGAAGGTTTCGTTGCCGATTGCCGTAACGGTTTTGGGAATAACTACCGTTTCCAAAGATTTATTGCCCTTAAACGCGTTGGCGCCTATTGAAGCTACGCCCACAGGCACAACTATGCTTTTAAGGAGAACGCAACCGCTTATCGCATAATTGCCGATTGAAGTCAGCCTTGTAGGCAGAGCTATGCTTGTTAAGGCGGTACAATTCCTGAATGCAAAGTCGCCGATGGTCTTTACGCCGTCGGGAATAACGAGGCTTTTGAGCGAAGCGCAACCGTCGAAGGTGAACATCTCAATCGAGGTCACCTTTTTGGGTATTGTTATCGACGTAAGCGATAGGCAGTTGCTGAACACAGCTTTACCGATTGAAGTTACGCTTTCGGGGAGCGTTACGCCTTTAAGCTGGGTACAGCCTGAGAATGCGTATTCGCCTATTTTTGTAACGCCGTCGGGGAGTTTAACCTCCGTTATCTTACAACCGCTGAACGCGTACCTGCCGATTGACGTTACGCTTTCGGGGAGCGTTACGTTTTTTATTGACGAACAGCCGTAGAACGTGAAATCGCCTATTCCCGACTTGCCTGAGGGTATTTCTATATCTGTAACAAGCACGTCGTTTAAATAGAGGTTATGACCCGAACTTAAAGGGTTGGCAGAGCCGTCTTTAATCTCCACCCTATACCAAGCGTTTAAATCGCTTATATGCACTTCTTTAAGGGCTGAACAACCGCTGAACGCACCTTCGCAAATTGTGGTAACGCCTTGGGGGATAGTGACGCTTACCATTGTCTTGCAATTTTTGAAAGCTTCTTTACCGATAATATTTACTTCTTCGGGAATTACTACCTTTTCTTGCCTGCCTACGTACTTTATAAGCACGCCGTTTTCGATTTGGAAGGGGTGTTCGTTATCCCATATACTCTGCGGTTCGCCATTGACGGCGGACTTTGCCTTGGACGTAAACTGCGACACCGCATCCCCTACACGTTCCTTAGCACCTTGTATTGCATCGCCTATTTTTGTTATGCCGTTGGATATAGCCGAGCTACCCATCTCGAATAGTCCATTAAATATTCCGCCGTTTTGGTTGGCAGAATTTGAAGGATTGGCAGAATTAGTATAACCTGCCGAATTTGCTGAATTTGCAGAATTTGCCGACTGCTCCCTTTCAAGGCGTTCGGCTTCCATTCTCTCGAACATCTTTCTTTGAGCTTCAAGCTGTTCCTGCATTTCCTTTAAACGCTTTTCCTGCTCTTCCGATTGCGATTGTTTCTTTTTTGCCTCTTCCTCTCTTCTCGCCCTTGCTTCGGGAGTGTGGCGTTCTACGAAGTCTAAAATTTCGTTATCGGCACCCCTGTTTGCAAAGTCTATTCCCTGCAATTTGCCCTGCCTTCCGGGTAAGCGGTCAATGGGCTTTCCGTTATATACAAAGGTTATGGAATCGCTATCCTTTTCCTCATCGTTGATTAAACGCAAAAACCTTGTATATTCGTTCTTAACCCAAGGGGTCTGCAAGTACTCTTCGTTTCGGCATACTACGAGCATAGTTTCTGCTGAATAGAGGGCATAGAGTATCATTGCCTCGTAGTCCGCACCCGTCCTATTTCTTATACTTCTCTCCGAAAAGAAGGGGGAATATCCCTTGTTCTTCAACAGGTCGTAGATATACTCCGCGTCCTTATAGTCCTCGGTTTTACCGCCGTCGGCGCCTGTTACCTTAACGCAGATGAAGCTGTCGAAGTCCAAGCCCGACTGACTTAAATTATAGAACTCTTCTTTTATGTAATCAATCTCTTGGGCTTTCTTTTCGTATTCTTTTTTCTGTGTGTAGGTGGCGAGGGTTAACGCCTTTTGATAGTCCAAACTATCCACAAACTTCCTCGAAGATAATTCGTGGCAAATGGGCTGTAAGCGGTTGTTCACTTCGTCTTTAATAAACTGCACCTTATAATTTGCACGGGCAAGCCCCCAATATACTTCGGGTTCGTTAACGCTGTTTTCCAACGCCTTTTTAAAGGCGGAGATTGCCCCCTCCCAATTGCAGACGTCCAATTCGTGTTCGCCCAAATTTAGGTATGAATAAGCTTCGGGTGAGGAATCATTTTTGGGCAGAGTATAGACGGTTGCACAGAATTTGCACTCCAACACGCCGTCCTTTGCCGTTGACATATCTAACGGCTCGCCACACGTTTTACATTTTGTAACTTTAATTTCTTCCATAATTAACCCTCTTTATGTAATATTTTTACTTTATGTTTTTAGTGTTTTTTAAGTGTAAATAAATTTGCATTTGCTTATGAAAAAGCCCCAAAGGTCAGAATCGAAGATATACCTTCTTCTGTCTCTAAGCGCCTTAGGCATTGTAACGCTCAATAAGTTTTTGCAGTAGTAGAACGCATAATCATCGATACTTTTTACGCTGTTTGGTATTGTTACATTTGTTAAACCAATGCAACCTGAAAATGCTTTTGCGCCTATATGCGTTACGCTGTCGGGGAGTGTTATGTTTGTCAAGCAATGGCAATCGCCGAACGCACTATCGCCGATATCCGTTAAGCCGTAGGGCAACGCAAAGTTATTGAGAAGCTGACAGGAACGGAATGCGTTCATACCGATTTTTTTAACGCCTTTCGGTATATTTAAGTTCCTTAATTTTGAACAATTAGAAAACGCTCCACCGCCTATTTCCGTAAGTTTTTCAGGCAAAACAATTTCTGAAAACGCACAGCCGTAGAATGCGTAATCCCCGATAGTTTCTATGCTGTTGGGGAAGTTTATACTTTCGAGAGAACTGCATTTGCAAAACACCTCTTTTTCAATGGTCTTAATCCCTTCAAACAAAACTACTTCTTTTAAAGAATTACACTGTTTGAAGGCTTCCGCCCCGATTATTTCCACACTGCTTGGAATCGTTACGCTTATAAGAGAATTACAATTTGTAAACGTTCCGTCCCAGATGGCTTTTACGCCGTCGGGAATTACTACGTTTCTGCCGTTACCGTTATATTTTTTAAGTACTCCGTTTTCAATTTCAAACTCAGGGATTGGTTTAGATTGTTCTTCTACAACGCTTCGCGCCTCCGCTTGTGCGATTTGCATTCTGCTTTCTGCCGACAATTTATCGCAACCGCTAAAAACACCTTTTCCCATACTTGTGACGCTGTTGGGAATGGCTATACTTATCAAGCTGGTGCAATAACTAAAGGCATAATTGTCTATACTTTTTACACTGTTGGGAATTATTATGTTTTTAAGAGACCTGCAATGGGTGAATGCACAAGAACCTATCTTTCTAACACTGTTGGGAATTGCTATGTTTTCAATGTTTATACAACCGGCAAACGCACTCTCACTTATTTCTTCAATGCTGTTGGGGATTGCAAAACTCGTCAAGCCATTACAATCCATAAAAACACCGTTACCAATACTCGTTACGCTGTTGGGAAGTATTACTCTTGCCAAACCCTTGCAACGCTGGAACGCAAATCCGCCAATGCTTTTTACGCTGTTGGGGATTGTTAAACTCGTTAAGCTTAGACAATCTTTAAACGCTCTTTCGCCTATACTCGTTACGCCGTTAGGGATTACTACGTTTCCGCCTTGACCTAAATATTTTATTAGTACGCCGTCTTCGATTTCAAAGTCGGCACTTATTCGCGCTAATTCCTCTGCACTTAACAGAGCTTGCTCTTCTGCTTTTTTACGCTCTTCTTCCTCGGCTTTGCGCTTTGCCTCTTCTTCAGCTTTTAGGCGTGCCTCTTCTTCTGCCTCCGTCTTTTTAGCTTGCTCTTCTTCTGCCTGTTTGCGCTCCATTTCCTTGAAACGGGCAAACATTTCCTCCATAGAAAGTCCGCCGAATGCTGACTTTGCCTGCTCCCTTCTTGCCCTTGCTTCGGGGGTGTGGCGTTCTACGAAGTCCAAAATTTTGCCGTCTGCGTCACGGCGTGAAAAATCTATGCCTTGGAGTTTGCCATTCCTTCCCGGCAAACGCTCTACGGGAGTTTCGTAATAGACAAAGGTTATGGCGTCGCTCTCCTTTTCTTCGTCGTTGACTAAGCGTAAAAACCTCGTGTATTCGTTCTTAACCCAAGGGGTCTGTAAGTACTCTTCGTTACGGCATACTACGAGCATAGTTTCAGCTGAATACAATGCGTAAAGTATCATTGCCTCGTAGTCCGCACCTGTACGATTTCTTATACTTCTCTCCGAAAAGAAGGGGGAATATCCCTTACCTTTTAACA
>JBJEVA010000047.1:0-4967 GCA_051884115.1 Candidatus Coproplasma sp.
CTTGAAAGCCTGTCGCACTTGCCGCGCCGTAATCGCCTGTCGCACTTGCCGCGCCTTGAAAGCCTGTCGCACTTGCCGCGCCGTAATCGCCTGTCGCACTTGCCGCGCCTTGAAAGCCTGTCGCACTTGCCGCGCCGTAATCGCCTGTCGCACTTGCCGCGCCGTAATCGCCTGTCGCACTTGCCGCGCCTTGCTTTTTTCTTACCGAACTACCTTTTACTTTAACGGCTTTTGAAAACGTAAAATCAACCGCCGCTTTAATAAGTCCCGCAAGCCCGATTTCTGCCTTTATTTTAATATTTCGTGAAGCGGTTTTATCTTCGGTTTTATCAGTATCGCCGCTCTGTTCCACTTCGGCGTATCGGCTCTCATTCGGTGGATAATAATTAAATACGTCAAGCGGATATTCGCAAGCGTGGAAACCATTACGGCAAGCCTCAATATTCCCGTCTTGCGTATATTCTTTTCCAACTTCAAACTGAAACCCTCTACATTTGAAATCCTTATTAAAACCTTTATATGCTTTCATAATTAACCTTTTTCGGCTCTTGCAAAGAGTGTCCCGAAGTAAATAAAATACCCGCTCGCAAAGTGTACTTCGGCGGTATCAGCACCTTTTCCACCCGCTCACGGGGTATTAACAAATAGTATTCTTTTCGTTCTGAAAGTCTGATACCCTTTCAAAATCAACACTATTATACTACCATAATTTGTAAATGTCAATCGTTCCGTTGCAAATTCTAACAAAACGTCGCATTATTTATCTGACTTTTTATTTGCTCTATCTTGCTTGTCGATTTTCCAAACTTCAACTATTTTTTGGATAAGCGCGGGAACAAACACAATTCCGACGATTACCGCAAGAGCGATTAAGAAAACCAATATCACTATTCCGAGCAACATCAAGAGATTAAGTAGTACGTTAAGCATTATATACCCCCTTTGACGGCTTGCAAGCCGTCTATTTCGTTTGTATCCGTTTCGTCGGATAAGTTGCCCGTCGTTAAATATTCGGGCGTTACGCCGTAAATTTTGGATAAATACGATAGCGTGGATTTCTTCGGTAGGCAATGCCCTTTCTCAAACTTTGACAGCATAGGCGCGTCGAAAGATTTATCGTATTCGTGCATTGCCGCCACAACCTGCGCTTGCGATAAATTCGCTTGCAATCTTGCAATCTTCAATCGTTGTCCAACTTCCTTATCGCTGTCGATAAAGGCTTTCACGGTGTCGCGTTCCGAACCGAACACGAAACGCCCTTGTCTGTCCCGACTGCCTTTTTCTGCTTTACGCTTTGCACGCATAAGGCGACGAACCGCGGCGGATATTTCCTTGCGTATGTAACGGTCAAATTCTTCGGAGTTTGCAAGTTTAATTCCTTTCGCGCTGGATATGATTATCTTTTGAATAACGTCGCTGTCGTTTATCGCTCGAATATCGGCGGTCATTAAGTGGCGGGCGTGGCAATCGTGAAATAATTTGAAATCTTCGTTGCCGTCGTAATTGTACTCGTCTATCTCGGCGGCGCACGTTGCTTGATAAGTCCACTCGTCGCCGCGGTCTTTTAGGTAGTTATACAAAGCCCATTGCCTCGTAGTAAGTTCGCTATTCATTGTTCGCCCTCCTCTTTTTGTAGTTGTAATTCATTTTCTGCCCCGCATATCGGACACGCTATTTCCATTCTTGTGTTAATCCTCGAACTGTTATACCTTGCCGAGATGGTGGTTATTATGTCGCCGATTTCGTATTCATAAACACAACCGCAAACGGGGCAGGTTATGGGCTTAAATTTCGGTCCTTTAATTATTTTCATTGTTCGCCCTCTCTTTCGGTCTTTTAGCGTGTTTTAATATACGCTTTAATTTAAGGTGTGTTATTCCGTTTGCTTTCGCTAAACACATAAGCAAACCTTTTTCCTCGTCAAATTCTTCGTTATGCACTTTTGAAACGAACTTTTTATCGCCTACAATAAGTATCGTTGCGGGCGGGTTGAAAATGACTTTCATTTCCATATTTTTTGCGAGGTGTGCTTGTAGTCGTGTGCTTGGTATAGCGTCAAAATCACATCCAAATTTATATCTCAACTGATTAATCTCAGCGGATGTCGTGTTAAAAATTGCCTCACAATTGTGGTACATATCGCGACAAGAAGTGCCTACGTTTATTTCTTTTAATATCATAATTCCCTCCTATAATCTTTTTATATTCAAGCGGTATTGCGTGCTTGCTGGAACGGTGTACTCCTTTTTCTCAAACGCTTTGCGTTCTATAAGATACGTACCCGTTATGACCTTTGACCTTTCGCCAACGCGCTCTTTTATTTGCTTGTCAACTGCTTCGTATTCTGCTTTTGCGGCTTTCAATTCCTCTTTGCGGTTGATAAGGTTTTCCAGTTCGTCGTCAAGTTCGACGTCGGCAGGAATGCGTTTGCATTGCCCGCAAATATGTTGCAAGTCGCAATTTTCGCAAAGTCCGATTTCGTCGCACGCTTCGGGCGGTTCTTTTATAGCAAGGCAGTAGTTTATATACTCCGCTTTTTTGAGTATCTTTTCGGCGTAGTCATAATCAAGGTCAATCTTGATAAACTTTATTTCGCCCGTAAGTTTGTTTATCAAGGCAAAGAACCCGTAAGGCTTTGCGAAGTGATAAAGATATAATTGTATTTGTGCCGCATACGCACGGATAAACGGTTTTTTGTTGTTTACGAAGTCGTCAAAGCAATTCAGTTTGTCAAATTCAAACGGGCTTATGCTCTTAACTTCGACGGGGTAAAATTCGCCCGTTTCGGGGTCTTTTATTCGCAAGTCCTCACGCCCTGTTATATTCTGCGGCTCAATTCGGAAAGAGTGGTCGGTTGGCGTTATTACCTCAAAACCCGCCTCTTTTATCTTTTCGATAACGTGCGCTTCAAGAGTGTTGCCAAGCCCGAATATTGCTTGCAAGCCCGTATCGGGCGGCTTACGGTCGGCAAAGTTCGTTATGCAAAGATAGACGTACCGACTGCAAGGGTGTCCGATTGACGAACAACGCAAATTATTTTGCGGATATATCTTGCATTTTTCTTGCAACTTTGCTTCAAGTTTTGCGTTTATTTGTTCAGCGTTGAGCATATCAAGCCTCCTTTAATTGTTTTATTTCGTATTTGACAAAATCCATACTATCAAGCACGATTTCTCCCTTGTCATAATCTTGACCGACGGTTGTAAGTGCTTCCGATAAGGTTTTAGCCTCCACTTCTACAACCTTTTGCAACGTTTCCGTTATTTCAATTTTGAACGTCATTCTTTGCCTCCGCTTGACATTTACGGCACAATCTCGCCCCGTACTTCGCCTCGCTGTAACTTGCTTCCGCTTGCGTTATTGCCGCATTGCATTTCGAGCAAGTCAAACCGCTGTCCTCTTTCTTGCCGCTGTTTCCGCCCTTGCTTCCTGTCTTGAACGTATAGCCGCGGATTTTGCCGACTTCAAGCCCTGCACGCTCCAAAGTTTCAACGTCGATATTGCGCAAGTTTGGAATAAGTCTTTTTATTCCGTTGTTTATGCAATTCGTGTAAGCCGCCATTTTGACGTCCCTTTCGTCGATTTCGTCGGGCTTTTTCGTTTTGCCTTTTCCTGCGAAAAACTCCTCACTTGCGGAGCGGCTTCCCTCGCATTCGATAAACTGGTCTTTGAGTACAAAGCGGGCTTTATATGTAAAAGTTTTGTAGCCTTGCGGGTCGCATTCAATAATCGGCTTTCCGATAAGTTGTATTGATATGCCGAAAAGTCTTGCAACCTTTGTCGCCCCGCTTTCCTGCAAGTATGGTGTACCGCCTATCAAGCACCAATCCAACTCGGACGTAATCTTTAACGCCGCGTCCATAATCTTGTTCATTGCGATAATATATTTATCTGCTTGTTCCGCAAGATAAAGTATGTTGTCCGTGCTACTATCCAGTAGTCCGCCGCCCTGTGGTCTTGCCGTCAAATCGGTTACTTCTTCGTCAACCGTAATAATTTCGTTTTCGTTCATATTTTACTCCTTTATATTTTTTATTTTTTCTACTATTTTGTCCATTTCATATAATGCCAACAGAGCGGATAATTGTGGGGCGGTAGATACTACTTCGTCAATAGATTTTTTCGTCGATATAATGGTATTGAATAAATCCTCGCCATTGCACGCCGTTAGTGCAAAAGAAACGCTACCGTCATTGACGCTTAAACCCGCAATTATAGCGTTTACGTCCATACTTTTTATAACTTTGCCCGTATCATTGTCTTTTATGGTTATATTGTATTTCATAACTTTTACTCCTTGTTTCTTATTTCGAGCGTTGGTTTTTTAGGCGGCAACGCGTCCGCAAGTTTCTTTTTCAAGTCCTCAATCTGCCAATTTTGCAAACTGATTTTGTCGTTCTTTTCTTTCAATTTCTCCGCTAATTCTCCAAGCAACACCTCGTATTTTTCTTTTTCCGTCATAGATTGATACCTCCGTTTTTGATTTTTTGCGCTATAATCTCACTTAAAACGCGGAGATTAAGCATTTCGTCTTTTTCGACTAAATGAACAACCGTTTTTCTACTGTTTTTCATTCGGTTCACTCCCCGTCGATTTTAGTCAGTTCCCACATTTCCGCGTCCGCAATGTTGAACGCCGCTTGCAACTTGTTCCAAAAGTCTTGCGTACCGTTGCGGTTGCCTTGCTCAATCAATGCGTAATGAGTTCGTGAGCAACCTATCTTTTCGGCAAATTGCGCTTGCGTCATATGTTGTTTGACACGGAATACCCTTAACTCAATTCTTTTCGTTGCCATATAATCACCTCCTTTCAAGTATTTTTTTATAAAAAGATATGTTTTTCTTAAAAAATATCTTTTTCGCTGTTTACATTCGCAAACGAAACGACACATTATTTATAAAAAAATATACGATTTTATAAAATTTTCTTGCCGTCCTCAATCCTTATGCACTCACCGTTTTTGAACC
>JBJEVA010000048.1:0-22245 GCA_051884115.1 Candidatus Coproplasma sp.
ATATCTTGGATTTGGACGATATCGCCCTCGCCCTGTTAAGCGAATTAAAGGAAAAGTATCCTGCAAACCTTACCGAAAGATACGGAATAGAGGGGAATATGACCGCCCTTGAAATGCTCGATAAGGTGTGCGAACGCCGTGGATTTATTTTAAGGGGCGGTGAGTTCGACTACGAAAGGGGAGAAAAGGCAGTTATAGACGATTTCCGTAAAGGCAGGTTGGGCAAAGTTACGTTAGACAGCCCCGAAGATTGTAAGGATTTTAAGTTTTAAGCAAGCCTTTAAGGTGAATACTAATGAAGATATACGACGTTGAAAGCAAATTAAAGGTGGAAAGACAGCTTATATCCGAGGGGTATAAGCTCATTTGCGGAGCCGACGAGGTGGGCAGGGGACCGCTTGCAGGCCCCGTTGTGTGCGCCTCCGTAATAATGCCGTTAGACGATATCGTAATAGGCGTTGACGACAGCAAAAAGCTATCCGCAAAGAAGCGTGAAGAGCTTAGCGAAAAAATCAAAGAAAAGGCAATTGCCTACTGCATATGCCGTGTCGAACCGCAAATTATAGACGAGATAAATATTTTACAGGCTACCCGTCTTTGTATGAAGAACGCGGTAGAGGGGTTAAGCGTTAAGCCCGATTTCTGCATAACCGACGGCAATATGACTTTGGATATAGACCTTCCACAACGCTCGATAGTTAAAGGCGACGCGTCGAGTTACATAATTGGCTCGGCGTCGATTATCGCCAAGGTGTATAGGGATAAGCTTATGGAGGAATACGACGCCGTTTACCCCCAATACGGGTTTAAAAGCAACGTGGGCTACGGTTCGGCGTCGCACATATCGGCAATCAAAGAGTACGGACTATGCCCCATTCACCGCAGGAGCTTTACAAAAAAATGGCAATAAAGGGTGCGAACAGGCGTTTAGGCTTTTGGGGTGAGCGCAAGGCGGTAAAGTATTTAAAAAAGAAGGGCTATAAGATAGTAGAACGCAACTTCAAGTGTAAGACGGGGGAAGTCGATATAATCGCATTGGACGGCGAATATATGGCGTTTATTGAGGTTAAAACCCGTTCAAACGACAACTTCGGCGCACCTAACGAGGCGGTGGATAGGGAGCGTAAGCAAAGATATAAAAACACCGCCAAGCTGTATATGTACATAAACGGCATACGGCAGGAAGATTATATCGTCCGCTTCGACGTAATCGAGGTAACAAAAGAGGGCATAAACCATATAGAAAACGCCTTTTAAATGCGCTAACTTTTAGGCGCAGAAATTGCGGTTATATATAAGCGGTTATATATAATATGTATATATAACGGGGTTTTAACTGTCGAAAACAACCTTTCATCGGGTTGCGGGCTTAGTTGTCGCCGTAAAAGAGAAGAGTAAAAAATTTTGTGTGAAAATTGCGACACACCCCCTAAAAACGTTTGCAATTTGTAAAAGTGTTTGTTAAGATAGATAGGCAATAAAAAAACGACTTCGGGTATTCCTCTGCAAAGGCAAGAATACTTGGTTTAATTTTCGGAGGATAAGTCAAATGAGCAAGTTAATTGAAGCAATCGAAAAAGAAGGTATGAAAGAGAGCGTGCCTGCATTCAACGTGGGCGACACCGTAAGAGTGGGCTTTAAGGTTATCGAAGGAACGAAGGAGAGAATTCAGAACTTTGAAGGCGTTGTTATCGCTAAAAAACACGGCGGTATCAGGGAAAGCTTTACCGTTCGCCGTCTTTCTTTCGGCGTAGGCGTAGAGAGAACGTTCCCCGTTCACTCCCCTAAAATTGCATCCATTCAGGTTGTTAAGAAGGGTAAGGTAAGAAGGGCTAAGCTCTACTACCTCAGAGGTCTTACCGGTAAGGCTGCAAAGATTACTGAAATAAGATAAAAGTCTAAAAAAAACAGCTCGCGCAAGCGAGCTTTTTTAGTATAATAAAATTTGATTTTTTAAAGGCTAATAAGTATAATTTAGTCTGCTGAAATTAAAATTCAACTGTACGGTAAGATAAAATGTTATCCAAAATTATAAGTTATGCGCTCGTCGGATTAGACGGCGTACCCGTAGAGGTGGAGACGGATATAAATAAGGGCGTAGTATCCTACGAGCTGGTCGGGCTACCCGATACAGCCGTAAAGGAGAGCAAGGAGAGAATTTATTCCGCTATACGCAACAGCGCGCTCCGCTTCCCCATAAACAGAATAACCGTCAACTTGGCGCCTGCGGATATAAAGAAGGAGGGCAGTCAGTACGACTTGCCGATAGCAATTTCCCTGCTTGTCGCAAGCGAACAGCTCTGCGCGGAAACAGACGGAATAGTAATGCTGGGCGAGCTTGCCTTAGACGGAAGCTTACGCCCCGTTACGGGTATTCTGCCCATATTGATTTCGGCAAAGAATAGGGGATATTCAAAGTTTATCGTGCCTTTTGGCAACGCCAACGAGGCAAGTTATATAGAGGGTATAAAGGTCTATGCGCTCAAAAGTTTAAAGGAGGCGTTCGCCCTTTTATCGGGTACTCAACTCTTTGCTCCCGTACAGATAAAGAGCTTCGAGACGGCGAAGAAGAACTCCTTTTATAACTGTGATTTATCTTTTGTCAAAGGGCAGGCTACTGCAAAAAGGGCGTTGGAAATAGCCGTTGCAGGCGGTCACAACATATTGCTTTCCGGTCCCCCGGGGACGGGCAAGACTATGCTTGCGCGATGCATACCGACTATTATGCCCGATATGACCTTTGAAGAGGCGTTGGAAGTAACCAAAATTTTATCCGTTTCGGGTGAACTTAACGAGGACGGAATTGTGTCTTTACGCCCCTTCCGCACTCCCCACCATACGGCTACCACAGTATCTCTTTGCGGTGGCGGTAACGTAAAAATCAGGGCAGGCGAGATATCGAAAGCACACAGGGGCGTTCTCTTTTTGGACGAACTGCCCGAATACTCTCGCAGTGCGTTAGAGTCATTGCGCCAACCCTTGGAGGACGGAAAAATTACCGTTGCAAGGGCAGGCGGTGCGGTTACTTTCCCTGCCGATTTCATCTTATGTGCAAGTATGAACCCCTGCCCCTGCGGTAACTTCGGCTCGGCGGAAAAGGTATGCACTTGCACTCAATCGCAGATTAGAAGATACCGCTCTAAAATTTCGGGACCTTTGCTTGACCGAATAGATTTGCAGGTCGAAGTCGATGCCGTTAAATACGAAGATTTGGCAGGCGACGCAGAGGAAGAGAAGAGCGAGGAAGTAAAAAAGAGGGTAGAGCTTGCAAGGGCAGTTCAAAGGGAGCGTTTTAAGGACGAGGACGGCATAAACGTAAACGCCGATATGGGCGAAAGGCAGATTAAAGAGTACTGCGCCCTCTCAAGTGAGTGTGAGAAAATTTTGCGCTCTGCGTTTGAAAGGTTATCGCTTTCTGCAAGGGCGCGTTCGAGAATAATTAAGGTGGCAAGGACGATTGCCGATTTAGACTGTTCGGAAAAGATATTGCCTAAACACGTGTTGGAGGCAACGTCTTACCGTAACTTCGACAGTCGGGCAGAGAGATGAATTATAGCGAAAAAGAATGTGACGTAATCGTCGCAGACAGTTTTAGAGAGTTAAACTATAAACAGAAAAAACTGCTGTTGGCGTCGGTAAATAAAAATAATGCCGATTGCGGTAAATATGCCGAGGCATTGATTAAAATTTGCGGTCAAGGCGTATATAATAAAGTAAAGAGTGAGTTTTGCGACAGGGAATACAGGGGCAAAATATTAAAGGGGCTTAAAGATAGGGGTATCGTCTGCACTACCTTGAAAAGCCAAACCTACCCCTCTTTGTTAAAGCAAATCCCCACTCCGCCCCTCGTACTGTATATGAAGGGCAACGTGAATTTATTAAAGGGTACGCTCTTCGGCATAGTCGGTTCGAGAAAGACAACCGAAAAGGTGTGTGCGCAATGTGCAAAGATAAGCTCTCAACTCTCCGAAAAACTTATTATAGTTACGGGGATTGCCGACGGGGCGGACAGCTATGCAGTGCAGGGTGCGTTGCCTTCGGGTAATATAATCTGCGTACTCCCCTGCGGTCACGGCGCAAACTGTGCCGGCAATAATAAAACGCTTAAATCCGCCGAAAGGCAGGGTTTAACCATAACCGAATTTCCGCCCGAAACACCGGCGCTAAGATATATGTTTTTGCTAAGAAACCGCATAATTGCAGGACTGTGCAGGGGCGTATTGGTTGTTTCGGCAGGAGAGAAGAGCGGTGCGTTGAACACCGCAGGCTATTCTGCTGACTATTCAAGGGACGTGTTTGCCTTCCCCTACGGGTTGGAAGTTCCTTCGGGCAAGGGGTGTAACGCCTTAATTAAAAAGGGCGCGTCGCTTTGCGATTGTGCGGACGATATTCTCTCCGCGTTCGGGCTTACACTTTCGTCGAATTGTCAAATCGAACTCGACGCTGACGAACAGAGTTTGATAGATTATCTAAAAGACGAGGGCGAAACGCATATCGATAAGCTTGCTCAAGCACTCAATAAAAAACAGTTTGAAATAAATGCGCTCTGCGCTTCATTGGAAATAAAAGGATTAGTAGTTAAGACGGGCGGAAACAAATACACCGTAATATAACGGCATAAAGCTATAAAATAAGGAATGTTGCCGTAAATTAAAGTTCCGTTCGGTAAGGAGAAATTATGGATTTAATTATAGTCGAATCGCCTTCAAAGGCAAAGACCATCACAAAGTATCTTAAAGGAAAGTACAAGGTCGATGCTTCGGCAGGTCACGTAAGGGATTTGCCCGAAAAGACTTTGGGTGTAAATATTGCTGAAAATTTTGAACCTCATTACGAAATTACCCCCAGCAAAAAGGATATAATAAAACGTCTTGCCAACGAAGCTAAAAAGGCGGGAAAAGTCTATCTTGCAACCGACCCTGACCGCGAAGGAGAGGCAATCAGCTGGCACTTGCAGACGGTTTTGGGTATGGACCCTAACGGCGAAAACAGGGTGGAGTTCAACGAAATTTCCCCTAAGGCAGTCGAAAACGCCCTTAAACACCCCCGAAAAATCGACTATAATCTCGTCGATGCGCAACAGGCGAGAAGGGTTTTGGACAGACTTGTTGGCTATAAACTCTCTCCCCTTTTAAATAAGCGCATACAGGACGGGCTTTCGGCAGGAAGGGTGCAGTCGGTAGCCTTACGTATGATAGTCGAAAGAGAGAGGGAGATTACGGCGTTTAAGCCCGAAGAGTACTATACCTTTACGGCGTCGCTTAGGGATTTAGACGCAAAGTTCGCCCCGTTTAAAGCTGTTTATCAGCTTAAAAAGAGCGGTAAGCAGATTACGGCAGAGATGGCTGAGGAAGTCGAAAAGGCTGTAAAGGCGGGTACGTTTGAAGTTAAAAAGGTAAAGAGCGGTGTTACCAAACAGCACGCTCCCGCCCCTTTCACTACTTCGTCATTACAGCAGGAAGCCTCTAATAAGTTCGGAATGTCCTCTCCCGAGACTATGAACGTTGCTCAGCATCTGTACGAGGGTATGGAGGTTAACGGCGACCATATCGCACTCATTACCTATATAAGAACGGACTCTACGAGGATTGCGGTAGAGGCTCAGCAGAACGCTTTGCAGTTTATAAAAAAGGTATATGGCGAGGACTATGTGCCGTCTAAGCCAAATATATACGCCACTAAAAAGGGTGCGCAGGACGCACACGAGGCTATAAGACCTATAAATTTAGAGGTAACTCCTGCAAGCGTTAAACCCTACCTCAACAAAAAACATTACAATATATATAAGCTTGTATATGACCGTTTCATTGCATCGCAGATGGCGGAAGCTCTTTACAACTCTATGCAGATAGAAGCGGAGAGCGCAGGCTACGTGTTCAAGGCAAGCGGAAAGGCTTTGCAGTTTGCAGGCTTCACGGCGGTATATCAGCAGGCTTCGACAGGCGAAAACGAGGACGAGACGGAGAGCAAACTTCTGCCCCCCTTGAAGGAGGGAGAAAAGCTCGACTTGTGTTCGCTTTCTAAGGAACAGAAGTTTACAAGACCCCCTTTAAGATATACAGACGCGTCTTTAGTCAAGGCTATGGACGAGAAGGGAATAGGCAGACCTTCAACCTATGCCTCGATTATTTCGGTACTCAACAAAAGGCATTACGTCGAAAAGGACGGCAAATATATGATGCCTACCGAGATTGCGTATAAAATAACCGATATGCTCGTGCATTACTTCACCGATATTATGGACGTGGGCTTTACGGCTAAAATGGAGGAGGAGCTTGATAAGATTGAAGGAGGCGGTATAGATTGGCATAAAATCATTGCCGACTTCTATCCCTCTTTTGCCGATAAGCTTAAATTTGCCTCTTGCGACGGCGACGAGGAGACGGACGTCAAGTGCGAAAAGTGCGGAAGTCCTATGATTAGGCGTATGGGCAAATACGGCAAATATCTTGCCTGCTCCAACTACCCCAAATGCTCTAATATTATAAGCGAAAGCGAAACGGAAATTTCCGACGTCCGCTGTCCTAAATGCGGTGCGAACATGGTCGTTAAAAGCGGTAAGTACGGCAAATTCCTTGCCTGCCCTAACTACCCCGAATGTTCCTCTATTCTCCCCATAGACGTGACGGTATCCGAAGAAAAATGCCCCCAATGCGGAAGCTATTTGTATATTAAAAAGGGTAAGTTCGGCAAGTTCCTTGAATGTGGTAAGTGCGGAACCAAACAGCCCCTCGTAAAGCCTGACGGCAACCCCAAGGAGGGCGAGAGGACTGAGGGTAAATGCCCCGACTGCGGTAAGCCTATGCGCCGTATGAAGAGTAAAAACGGCAAAATTTACTACGGCTGTACGGGCTACCCTGCCTGCAAGTTTTTAAGTTGGGATATCCCCACGGGCGATAAGTGTCCTCAATGCGGAAATTACCTTATACGCAAGGGCAACGAGATAAGGTGTTCGGATAAAAACTGCGCATACACTGAGGATATTCCCGAAGAAGATACGGATAATGAAAACGGTTAAAGTAATAGGCGCCGGGCTTGCCGGGTGCGAAGCTTCGCTGTACCTTGCCCGTCACGGAGTAAAGGTAAAGCTGTACGATATTAAACCTGATAATTTCACCCCTGCCCATACCGATAAGAGGTATGCGGAATTAGTCTGCTCAAATTCGTTAAAGGGGGCGGACCCCTACTCCAACGCCTGCGGTCTTTTAAAAGAGGAAATGCGGATAATCGGCTCTGCAATTATGGATTCTGCGGAACAAGCCAAAATTCCTGCAGGCGGTGCGCTTGCCGTCGATAGGGACAAATTTGCACAGTATATTACCGATGCAATTTATAATGAAGACAACATAGAGTGCGTGTGCGGGGAGGTTAAAACCCTCCCCGAAGAACCCTGCATAATAGCGACGGGTCCTTTGACGTGCGCTCCCCTTGCAGAGGATATAAAGGCACGTTTCGGCGGAGGACTGCATTTTTACGACGCGTCCGCGCCCATAGTTTCGCGCGAGAGCGTGGATATGAATTTCGCCTTTTTCGGCGACAGATACGGCAGGGGCGGAGACGATTATTTAAACTGCCCGTTAAATAAAGAGGAGTACGAAAATTTCGTAACCGAGCTTCTAAATGCCGAGAGGGCGGACTTACATTCCTTTGAAAAGGGAGAGATTTTTGAAGGATGTATGCCCGTTGAGGTTATGGCTGGAAGAGGAGCGGAAACTTTAAGGTTCGGTCCCTTTAAGCCTGTGGGTATAAGGGACAAGGACGGCAATAAGTTCTATGCCGTGTTACAGCTTAGAAAGGAAAATTTAAACGGGGATATGTACAACCTTGTCGGCTGTCAAACCAACTTAAAATTCGGTGAACAGAAGAGGGTTTTCTCGCTAATCCCTGCCTTGAAAAACGCTGACTTTCTGCGCTACGGCGTTATGCACCGCAACACCTTTTTAAATTCCCCCTTGATGCTCAACGCAGATTTTTCGTGTAAAGATTTACCGTTTACCTTTTTTGCAGGGCAGATGACGGGGGTTGAGGGGTACGTGGAGAGTGCGGGAAGCGGACTTCTTTGCGCCGTTCATATGTTAAATAAGCTTTCTGGAAGGGAGAGCGTTGCGCCTCCTTTAACGACGGTAAGCGGTGCTTTGTCGGCATATATATGCACACCAAACGAAAATTTTCAGCCTATGAACGCCAACTTCGGCATACTTCCTCCCCTTGAAAACCATATAAGGGATAAGAAGCTTCGCTATCACGCTCTTGCCGAAAGGGCGATTGCCGATATGAAAGAGTACGTAAAAAATCTGTAAATTGCATTTAACTGTTTTTTCTGTGACAAAAGTGTTTAAATATAAAGTGTAAGTATGCATTTTCAGCCCTTAAGTAAATAGGGCGTAAGGAGAATTAAGATGACTGAATTTCACGCAACCACAATCTGCGGAGTAAAGAAAGACGGTATGACGGCGATTGCAGGCGACGGTCAGGTGACCATGGGCGAGAGCGTTATTTTTAAAAACAGCGCAACCAAGGTAAGGCGTATTTACGGCGGAAAAGTCGTAATAGGTTTTGCCGGTTCGGTATCCGACGCCTTCTCTCTTTCGGAAAAGTTCGAGGGAATGTTAAATAAGTTTTCGGGTAATTTAATGCGTTCCGCGGTAGAGCTTGCAGAGCTTTGGCGCGGTGATAAGATGGGCAGAAAATTAGAAGCGCTTATGATAGTTGCCGACAAGGACACAATGCTGATTGTATCGGGTACGGGCGAAGTAATCGAACCCGACGACGGCATAGCGGCAATAGGAAGCGGTGGCAACTATGCCTTAGCCGCCGCCCGTGCCTTACTTCAAAACACAACCTATTCCGCCGAGGAAATAGCGCAGAAGTCGTTAAAAATCGCGAGTGAGATTTGCGTTTATACTAATGACAACATAAAAGTCGAGGTTGTTTAATTACTTCTCTTACTTCTCTTCATATATACATCACAATACTGTGTCAGGCTACGTTTTTCTCGGGTCATTTACCATTTAAAGTAAACTCCCCGTCGAAAAGCCTCGCCTTCCTTGTCTTGCTCGTATCTATGAAGAGGGATGTAACCCTATAAGGTGGGAATAATTTTATAAACACATCAAATAATCTTTCGGGAGTATTAAAATGGATTTAACCCCTAAACAAACCGTACACGAATTAAACAAATATATCATAGGTCAGGACGACGCTAAAAGGGCGGTGGCAATCGCGCTCCGCAACCGTTACCGCCGTTCTAAGCTTTCGCCCGAATTGCAGGACGAGGTTACGCCTAAAAACATAATTTTAAAGGGACCTACGGGCGTAGGTAAAACCGAGATTGCAAGAAGACTTGCAAAGTTGGTTAAGGCGCCTTTCTTAAAGGTGGAAGCTACCAAATACACCGAGGTTGGCTACGTAGGCAGGGACGTAGAGTCTATGATTCGCGACCTTGCAGAGTGCGCTATCCGCCTTGTTAAAGAGGAGAAAACGCAGGAAGTCAGCTTTAAGGCGACCGCCATTGCGGAGAGAAAAATCGCTAACGTGCTTGCGGATGCGCTCAAAGAAGAGAGGGGCGAAACGCCTAAGGAAGTCTTTGTTCAGAACATAGTCGGCGCTATTCACGACGGTAAGTACGACTCTATGCAGATAGAGATAGAGGTAGCTGATAACCCTAAGCCCTTAGAACTCTCCCCCGGACAGGGTGCGGCAATAGACTTAGGCTCTATTTTCAGCGGTTTAGGTATGGACAAAAAGAAGAAACGCCGTATTACCGTTAAAGAGGCTAAGACCCTTCTTATTGCAGAGGAAGCGGATAAGCTAATCGATAACGACGCCGTAACGACCGAGGCTATACGCAGGGCGGAAAACGATGGCATAATCTTCATCGACGAAATAGATAAAATTGCAGGCAAGGGAAATCAGGGTGCAGACGTATCGAGAGAGGGCGTTCAACGCGACATACTCCCCATCGTAGAGGGCTGTACGGTTATGACTAAGTACGGACCCATTCGCACCGACTACATTCTCTTCATCGCCGCAGGCGCCTTCCACGTAAGCAAGGTTGAAGATTTAATCCCCGAACTTCAAGGCAGATTCCCCGTTCAGGTTGAGTTGAAGAGCCTTACTAAGGAGGACTTCATTAAAATTCTCACCCAGCCCCAGAATGCAATAACTATGCAGTATGGCGCACTTTTGGCTGTCGATAACATAGACTTGCAGTTTAAGCCCGATGCGATAGAGAAGATTGCAGAAATCGCAGTCGATATAAACGCCACCAGCGAAGATATAGGCGCAAGGCGACTTCACACCGTTATGGAAAGCCTTTTAGAGGATATTTCCTTTAACGCAGGCGGAAACGACTACCCCGTAATTACGGTTGAAGTCAACGCTAAATACGTAGAAGAGCATCTTGCCAACGTAGCAAAGGACAGAGATTTAAAGAAATACGTATTATAAATTTTAGTTAGCAAATTCACAGGAGAGAATATGATTAACGTTCCCAAGGGTACAAAGGACGTCCTCCCCCAGGACTCCTATAAATGGCAGTTTATTGAAAACTCCGCAAGAGATATAGCAAAGGTCTTTTCCTTCAAGGAAATACGCACGCCCGTATTCGAGCATACCGAACTCTTTTTAAGGGGCGTAGGCGAAACGACGGACGTCGTAACTAAGGAGATGTACACCTTTGAAGATAAGGGCGGGCGTTCGATTACGCTCAAACCCGAAGGTACGGCAGGCGTTGCGAGAATGTTTATAGAAAACGGCTTTGCAAGTCAGCCCTTGCCCTTAAAGGCGTTTTATCTCACCCCCTGCTACCGCTATGAAAGACCTCAGGCGGGAAGGCTTAGGGAATTTCACCAATTCGGAATAGAGGCGTTCGGCTCTGCTCAGCCCGAAACCGATGCCGAAGTAATCTTCGCCGCGTCGTCCTTCCTTAAAAAAATCGGCGTAACGAGTACGAGGCTCGAATTAAATTCCATCGGCTGTAAGAGCTGTCGTGCCGAATACAATAAAGCCCTTAAAGATTATTTCCGCCCTCACCTTAACGAAATGTGCGCAACGTGTAACGAGAGGTTTGAAAAGAACCCCCTTCGTATGATTGACTGCAAGGAAGAGGGGTGCAAAAAGCTAACCGCCAATGCGCCTAAAATCTTAGATTATCTCTGTCCCGACTGCAAGGCGCACTTTGAAAAGGTTAAGTCGCTTTTAACGGGTCTTGGCGTTGAATACGTCGTTAACCCCGATATAGTAAGGGGGTTAGACTACTACACACGTACAGTCTTCGAGTTTGTTTCAACCGATATCGGCGCACAGGGTACCGTGTGCGGTGGGGGAAGATACGACGGACTTATTTCAGAGTTGGGCGGTGGCAACGTGCCGGCAATAGGCTTTGCCGTAGGACTTGAAAGATTGTTGCTTCTAATGGATAACACGGGCGTTCAATTCCCCGAAAAGCCCGTACCCCAAATATATATAGCAGGTATTGACGAAGAGAGCCGTCAAAAGGCTTTCTCCGTTGTAAACGCTTTAAGGTGCAACGGCATTACCGCGGAGTGCGATTTAATGGGGCGTTCGGTTAAGGCGCAGTTTAAATACGCGGATAAAATCGGGGCAAAGTACGTAACCGTCTTAGGCGGAGACGAACTTGCGAACGGCGTATGCAAATTAAAGAAAATGGCAGACGGCTCCGAAGAGAGCGTTGCAATTTCGGATATTAGCGATTTTTTAACAAATAATAAATAATAGATAGGAAGGAATTGAAAATGATTGAGAAAATTGATACTGCAAAATTTGACCAACTTATAAAGGGAGAAAAACCCGTGGTCTGCGATTTTTACGCAGATTGGTGCGGACCCTGCAAGATGCTCGGACCTGTTTTGGAAAACCTTTCCGATTCTTACGGCGACAAGGCTGAGTTCGTCAAAGTCAACATAGACGAGAATATGGAGCTTGCTATGCGCTACGGCATTATGAGCATACCCTACGTAGGCGTATTCAAGAACGGTGAAATGACGGACAAGTCCGTAGGTTATATGCCTAAGGGTGAAGCTGAAGAATTTATTAAATCTTCTCTGTAAATATATAATTCTCTTCATATATACATCGCAATAGTTCGTCGCCTTTACGTTTTGGCTCAGTCATTTACCATTTAAAGTAAACTCCCGTCGGCAAATCCGCAGGCTCCTGCTCTTGCTCGTATCTATGAAGAGGGGCTTGGTTGGGTGGTCTGCGTTGCAGTCCGTGCCACCTTGGTCATTTGCGTTTTAGCAAACTCCCTGCGGTGGTACTCCTGCGCCTTGAACTACTTGTATCTATGAAGAGGAACTTGCTTGGGTAGTCGAGCTGTGGCAACCTTCGGTCATTTACCATTAAAAGTAAACTCCCTCAGGTTATCCTCGCTTTCCTGTTCTCGCTCGTTTCTTTACAGAGGGACTTACCCGAATAAGGTGGGTGCGGTAGGTCGTCATTGCGAAGCGACTGCAAGGCGCTGTGGCAATCCCAAAGTCCTAAGTGACCAACCATTCTTGCTTTCCCTTTACATGGCTCCCACAAAAAAGTTTTTGTGGGAAGAGGAGAGGCAACGAAGCAAAGTTTGCCTTTGGTTTAGCAATAGCATTAAAGCGTAGTTTGCCTTCCCTAAAGAATAGGGAAGGTGTCACGAAGTGACGGAAGAGTTTGAATATTCTAAATAATACTCACCACATTTATTATTTATTCTTTATTATTTATTCTTTAATTTATACGGCGTCCGCACGTACAGGTGCGGACGCCTTTTTTTGGCTTTTAAATTTTTTTGTAAATAATTAAAAAAATGTGTGAATTAGTCTTGCAATTATGATAGTATTGTGATAAAATTTTTCATAGTGCGGTAGAATCGCTTAAAATTACAAGATTGACCGCAAAAAAATAAAACGAGGGGGATAAAATGGATCTTAATCTTCTTTTAATCATTGCAGGTGCAGCGGTTATTATCGCCGTTTCCTGCGCTGTGCTTAACTTCTTTGTTACGAAGAAATTGAGCGAAGGTACTGAAAGAATGCAGGAAATTGCGGCGGATATCCGCAGTGGCGCAAACGCATTCATTAAGTACGAGTATAAAATCGTAGCAATAATAGGCGCTGTCGTAGCCGTAATACTTATTGCGTTCGTAAGCTGGCAGACGGGTATCGCCTTTATAATCGGTGCGCTTGTCTCCGCAGGGGCAGGCTTTGTAGGTATGAAGATAGCTACTTACGCTAACGTAAGAGTTACCAATGCCGCAAACGAAACTCGCGACACGGGCAAGACCTTGAAAGTTGCTTTCAGGGGCGGTTCGGTTATGGGTCTTTGCGTTGCAGGCTTTGCGCTCTTTGGTGCAATCGCCGTATTCCTTATCTTCGGTCTCGGTTGCCACCAGATTAACGACGTCTTAGGTAAGACCACTCCTATGTGGACTAACTGGACTAAGCTTGAAGCAGGCTTTACTATGACGCTTTCGGGCTATGCTCTCGGCTGTTCGATTATCGCACTCTTCAACCGTGTAGGCGGAGGTATCTATACCAAAGCTGCGGATATGGGTGCAGACCTCGTCGGTAAGACCGAAGCTCACATTCCCGAAGACGACCCCAGAAACCCCGCTACAATCGCAGATAACGTTGGCGACAACGTAGGCGACGTAGCAGGTTTGGGTAGCGACCTTTTGGAATCCTTTGTCGGCGCAATGCTCTCCGGCGTAATCTTAGGCTGTGAAATCTTTGCTCACCAGACGTTGGATAACATTGCCGTAGGTAAAGTTATTTCCGATACACTTTTACAGACTCTGCTCTTATTCCCTATGGTATTTGCAGGCATCGGTCTTTTAGGCTGTGTAGTAGGTATCTTCTACTTATTGTTAGTACCTTTAAAGAAGAACACTAACGTGCATATGCAGTTGAACATTGCAACTTGGATATCGGCAGGAATTTCGGTTGTAGGCTGTTTCCTGTTAAGCTTCTTCTTGTTCCGTAATCAGAGCGACGTCGTTCTTAAAGACGTGCTTAAATTCAAGGCAGGCGAATTCTCACCTTGGATAGCCGCTGTTTTAGGTATTGTAGCAGGTATCGTAATCGGTATCATCTCCGAGCACTACACAAGCTATGACTATAAGCCCACTAAGAACATCTCAAAGTCGGCTAAAGAAGGCCCCGCCCTCACTATTACAGAGGGTATGGCAACGGGTATGATAAGCTGTATGCTCCCCGTAATCGTTCTCGGCGTAGCAATCTTCGGCTCGTATGCAATTGCAGGTTTATACGGCGTATCCTGTGCGGCAATCGGTATGCTCTCATTCGTAGCCGCAACCGTTTCGGTTGACACCTACGGACCTATCTCCGACAACGCAGGCGGTATTGCAGAAATGTCCTTCCTTGAACCCGAAGTTCGTAAAATTACCGACCAGCTCGACGCAGTCGGCAACACCACGGCGGCAATCGGCAAGGGCTTTGCAATCGGCTCCGCGTCATTTGCAACTATCTCCCTTCTCTGCTCCTATCTGTACGCTTTCGGCGGTGTTGATGCGGGTGAATTAGTACTCAATATGGCTCAGCCCCTTACGCTCGTAGGCGGAATCGTGGGTGCGGCAATTCCCTTCATGTTCTCGGGTATGCTCATTCAGGCAGTTGCAAAGGCGGCAAGAAACATGGTTGAAGAAGTGCGTAGGCAGTTTAAGCAAATCCCCGGTTTGTTGGAAGGCACTGCTAAGCCCGACCATAAAAAATGTATCGAGATTTCTACCAAGGGTTCTATCAAGCAGATGACCGTTCCCTGCCTTATAGCAATCATCATTCCCGTAGCAGGCGGATTTATCTTCGGACCTGAATTTGTAGGCGGACTTTTAGTCGGCGCAATCATTGCGGCAATCATGCTTGCAATCTACACGGGTAACTCCGGCGGTGCGTGGGATAACGCAAAGAAGTACATCGAGTGCGGTGGCGTTGAAGGCGTTAAGAAAGGTGAAGAAGGCTATGATGCAGTTCACGACGCGGCAGTCGTCGGCGACACCGTAGGCGACCCCTTAAAGGACACCGTAGGACCTTCCCTTGATATCCTTATCAAGATTATGTCCACCATATCGCTTGTAATAGTTGTACTCTTCAGCAAATACAATTTGTTCGATGCGATTGGCATATTATAAATAGTTAAACGCGTTAAAACTTAAAAACGTTACGGCGGTCTGCGAATTTTAGTTCGCGGACCGCTTTTTTCACAAAAAATACATTATTCTGTTTTGACAATTTAATAAAGGCATAATATAATTAAAGTGTATAATTGAAGTATTATAATCTGCGGTATTCTGCCGAGTAGTCGCGCTCCTGCCTTTAACCGATTGCGATTGTAACGGCGCGGGAGTAAAACTAAAAGGAGAATTATAATGAAAAAGAAATTTTTCGCCTGTGTTATGTTGGCGTGTGCGGTAAGCCTATCTGCGTTTTCAGGTTGCGTAATAGGTATGAATAACAACAATACGAGGAGCATTGTTTCGATTGAAAAGACGGCGAGCGTAGGTCTTACCGATAGCTATACGATAACCTATTCAGACGGAACTACTTCGAGTTTTACTATAACCAACGGCAAGGACGGAGAAAACGTTACGGCGCTCGACGCGTACAATACGTATAAAGCTCAATACCCCGACGACGATATAAGCTATGCCGATTTTTGCAAAATATATCTCTCGGTAGATAGCAACTCTTCGGGTTCGGCAATATCCGGTGCTACAGCTGTAAGTTCGGCTCTCCGCTCTACGTTAAAGGTTTATTCGATTTTTAAAGAATCTACCACTAATTCCTTAACCAACACAACCGTTACTAAAAACGCTATCTATTCGGGTTCGTCCGTAATATACGAAGTGGGTGAGGAATACACATATCTTTTAACCAATTTCCACGTGGTATATGACGAGGATTCGGATATCTCTTACGATAAAGACGGCGACCACTTTGCCGACACAATTTACGCCTATCTGTACGGCAGTGAAAGCAACCCGTATCAGGATTCGAGCAATAGCATAGTCGTCGATTCTTATGCAATCGCCTGCGAATGTATAGGCGCGTCGGTAACTTACGACGTAGCAGTTCTGCGCGCTAAGACTACAGACGTTAAAAAGGTAAATCCCAACGCCTGTGCTGTTACCGTCAATACTCAATACACCGTAGGCGAGGAAGTGTTTGCGGTTGGCAATCCCGACTCCGAAGGGCTTAGCGTAACACGCGGAATCGTAAGCGTTTACAGCGAAGAGGTTCAACTCAACCTTGACGGAACTACGCGTGATTACAGGGTGTTAAGGACGGACGCCGATTTAGACCACGGCAGTTCGGGCGGAGGTCTGTTCAACCTTAACGGCGAGTTAATTGCCCTCTGCAATTCGGGCAGAGAGGACATTGCCTCCATCAACAACGCCATTCCTGCAAGTGCGGTTAAGGGTTCGGCAGACAGCATAATTTATAACTATCTTGCAGGGAGCGGAAGTTCGGTTAAGGCCACTAAAATGCTCCTCGGCGTAACCGTTTCTATGTTAAACGTCCGCTACGTCTATGACGAAAAGACTCAGACGGGTAAGATTGTAGAAGATATCACCGTGGCGGAAGAAAGCGTTAGCGGTGGGCAGAACCCTATAAGCGGTAAGCCTGCCGAAGCTATGGGCTTACAAGTAGGCGACGTCTTAACGGCAATTACTATTAACGGTAAGGAGTTTACGCTGTACCGTAACTACGATTTGGGCGACGCATTGCTTACTGCAAGGGTGGGCGACAGCGTTACTATAACATATATCCGTAACGGTCAAGAGCAGACAAGTCAACCTTACACGGTTAAAGCAGACGACTTATTAGAAGTTTAATCATATATAAAAGAGGGAATATGGAAGAGAATAAAAAGAGACTATACTCCGCCGTACAGCCTACCAACAACTTAACTATCGGCAACTATATAGGTGCGATTAAGAATTTTGTAAGGCTTCAAGACGAATACAACTGCATATATGCCATAGCAAATATGCACGCCATAACCGTGAGGCAGAACCCTGCCGAGCTTAGGCAGAGGACGCTTTCGCTCCTTGCGCTCTATTTAGCCTGCGGTGTTGACCCCCAAAAGTGCATACTCTATTTGCAGTCTCACGTACCCTGCCATGCAGAGCTTGCCTGGGTGTTAAACACCTTCACATACGTTGGCGAAATGGAGCGTATGACGCAATTTAAGGATAAATCTGCCCGTCATGCCGATAATATAAATATGGGGCTTATGGACTACCCTGTGCTTATGGCTTCGGATATACTCTTGTATCAGGCAGACGTAGTCCCCGTAGGCGCCGACCAGCGCCAACACCTTGAAATTACGAGGGATATAGCTATTCGTTTCAACAACGCATATTCCCCCACGTTTACGGTCCCCGAGGGCGTTTTCCAGAAGGTGGGGGCAAAGATTAACGATTTGCAGGAGCCTTCTAAAAAAATGTCAAAGTCCGCCGAAAACGCAAACGGAGCGGTTTTTCTTTCGGACGACAGGGATACGGTTATGCGTAAATTTAAACGTGCCGTAACAGACAGCGACGGCGAAATACGCTTTGCTCCCGACGTGAAGCCGGGGGTTAGCAACCTTCTTTCTATCTATTCGGTATTTTCGGGTAAGAGCATAGAGGAGGCTGAGAGGGAGTTTGCAGGCAAGGGCTACGGCGAATTTAAGCTTGCCGTAGGCGAAGTCGTTGCGGACTGCCTTGCGCCCATTCAGGAGGAACAGACAAAACTGCTTGCCGATAAGGAATATTTAAACGGCATACTTGCAGACGGTGCGCAAAGAGCTTTTGCGATTGCGCGCAAAACGCTCGCTAAGGTATATAAGAAGATAGGATTTTATCAGCTTTAATGTTTGGTTATATTACACCCGATTCGCCCTACTTATTTATTAAGGACGATAAATTATATAAAGCAGTTTATTGCGGAATGTGTAAGTCGATAGGTAAGGAGTGCGGTGCTTTCCCTAAGACGGCGTTAACCTACGACGTAGCCTTTTTATCCTGCCTTCTGCATAATATCGCGGGGTGCGATTTCAAGGTGGAAAAAAGGCGTTGCGCACTGCATCTTAGGCGTCGTTTTATGGCTGAACCGGACGAAATATCTCTGCTGTTGGGCTGTGTGAATACGGCTCTTGCATACTATAAATTGTTAGACGACAAGGCAGACGGCGATTTTAAAGGCGCCTTTGCGTTTATATATAAAAGGGGGTATAAGCGTACCCTCAAACGCCACCCCAAAGTTGCAGAGATTATTGCAAGGGGAATGGAGAGGCAGAGAGAGTTAGAAAATAAAGGGTGTTCGATTATAGAAGAGGCGTGCGAACCCACCGCCCTAATGCTTAAAGAGCTTTCGGAGTATGCCCTTAAAGAGCTTTCAAACGAACATACTTCGGGGTTAATCTACGATATAGGCAAGTGGATATACCTTGCCGACGCCTTGGACGACTATGATAAGGACGTCAAGAAAAAGAGGTATAACGTATTTTATAACGCCTTTAAAAGCGACTGCAGGAAAAAGGCGGTAAGTGAAAATAAAGGGGAGATTGACTTTATTTTTAACGCCCTGTTCGCTGATATGCGCAAACACCTTTCACAGATAAAATTCAATTTCAATCACGATTTAACAGACAACATAATTTTAAGGGGCATACCTTTAAAAACCCGTTCGCTTGTCGGCGGTTGCGATAAGTGCAAAAAAGCGTAAAGGGTAGCCCTTGCATACGTATTAGTCGGCACATATGTGGCGCCCAATTGGGGTTACGCATATACAGGAGAAACAGTTTATGAACAAAAAAAATCTTGAAATATTAGGACTTGAGGAAGGGGCTACGGCAGAGCAGATTGAAGAAGCTTACGCTCGCCTTAAAGAGAAATATTCCGAGGAGAGGTTCTTAGAGGGTGAAGTCGGAAACAATGCCGCTAAGATGCTCCATAAAATAGAGGTTGCACACGAAGAATTGCTTTCCGAACTGTCCGAATCTTCAAAAGACGGGGAAGAGGGCGCCTCTTATTCGGAAGTGCTTAACCGTATTCAGAGCGGTGATTTGCAGGAAGCGCAACGCCTTTTGGATAAATTTAACGAGCGTAACGCCGAATGGCACTATCTGCAATCGGTTATTTTTTACCGTAAGAATTGGATTAACGAAAGTAAAAAACAGCTTGAAATTGCTATGCGTTTGGACGAGGGCAACGAGAAGTATAAAGACGCCTACAAAAAGCTTAACGATAACATCAATTTTAAAGAGTCTGACGAAAAACCCCAAGGCAGTGTCTATGAAGGGCAGGATATGAACCCTAACCCCGACGGTCAGATGGCGGGAAGTTTTTGTGCGTCCTGCGCAGAGTGTTGCGCACTCAATATGTGTTTAAACTGTCTTTGCAACAGCTGTTGCAGATTTTAATTTGTAATTTAGTACTTAAAGGAAATTTGCGTTTAACCCCGTAATATCATTTAACGAACGGTGTTTTAAACTAAATTTTTGAAGTGAAGTAATGCCGAAAAATAAGAACAACAAGTCTTTTGAAATTGCGCTCTCGGGTATAGCCTGCGCAATTGCCTTAATTTTTTTAAGTTTGGGAGTGCTGAGCGGTTGGTTGCTTGCCACGGGCTATTGTATAGGAATAATAGCTTTAATGCTACCCCTTACAAAAAAATTCTATAAAGGTTGTTTATTCGCCTATATCGGCACGTGTATTTTAACGGTTGTTATGGGTGCGGTGGCGAGGTTTTGGAATATCGTTCCCTTTGTAATGTTTTTCGGCTTGCACCCCCTTGTCAACGCCATACAGAAAAAGAATAATTTTAACCGCTATATAGCATTTATATTAAAGGCTCTGTGGTTTGACGCAACCTTAATTGCGGGATATTATTTGGTCTATGGCGGTGTGCTTGGCGGTTCGCTCTTCCCCGATTATATCTATCAAACGGTCAATAAATATATATATCTGTTAATCTTCACGGTTGGAACGCTAATATTTTTGCTGTACGATTTTTTGATTTTCAGATTACAAAAGGCAATGGATTGCCTTATGCTTAGAATAAAGAAATGATTATGGAAAAAAACAAAGAATACATAGGCGAAGTCCTCTCTCTCGGAAGCGAGGGGGAGGGCGTTATAAATTGCAACGGCACAACGGTGTTCGTACCCTTTTGCCTTCCTCAAGAGAGCGTCAGCTTTAAGGTTTTAAAGACTACGGGTAGCGTAGCTTACGGTAAGCTTACAGAGGTACACGAACTGTCGGAAAAGAGGGCTATTGCGGAATGTCCCAACTTCGGTAAGTGCGGAGGCTGTCAGTTGCAACATATGGACTATGAATTGCAGTTGGACTTTAAAAGGCAACACGTAGAGTCCTGCCTTAAAAAGATAGGCGGAATTTCTGCCGAGGTTTCGCCTTGCGTTGCGAGTGATAAGCCCTACGGTTACAGGAATAAGCTCGCCGTCCCCGTCGGGGTTGATAGTTTAGGCAACACCGTCATAGGCTTTTATGCACCCCGTTCTCACCGCATTGTCGAAACAGACGACTGTGCATTGCAGACAGAGTGGTCTCAAAAACTCATATCCGCCCTTCGCGAGTTTATGATTGAAAGAGGATATAAGGGGTATGACGAGGTTAAAAGACGTGGCGAAGTCCGTCAGCTTGTCGCAAGGGACGTAGAGGGCAAACTCATTATAACCGTGGTCGCAACCAAGGTTATAGATATGGATAGCTTTGCGCAAAAGCTTGAAAAGGAGTTCAAAAAATTTACTCTTTTACTCAATATAAACTCCTCTACGGGCAACGTGATTTTCGGAAAAGAGTGGCACATATGCCGTGGCGAAGGCTTTTTCTACGGTGAAGCTCTGGGTATTAAGTTCAAGGCTGGGGCTAATACTTTTTTGCAGGTCAACGACTATGTCAGGGAAAAGCTGTACAAAGCGGTTATAGCCGAGCTCCGTTCGCGCAGTGCCGTCGCGATTGATTTGTACAGCGGTGGGGGTATGCTTACCGCCCTCCTTGCCAAGGAATGTAAGCAGGCTTTCGGCATAGAGATTGTTGAGGAAGCCGTTGCCTGTGCAGACGAACTTAAAGAGCTTAACGGGCTTTCCGACAAGATGTTCAATATCTGCGGTAAGGTCGAAGATAAGCTATCGGAGGTCTTTGCAAAGACTGAAGGGGCGGAGAGGGTTATTGTCTGCGACCCCCCGAGAAAGGGTATGGAACGCTCGGTTGTGCGTTCGATTTTAAGTAGCGGTGCGGATAAGGTCATTTTAATCTCCTGCGACCCGGCAACCCTTGCCCGTGATTTGGGACTGCTGTGCGGAAGTTTAAAAGAGGTTGACGGGCGAATAATTAAAAACCCCGATTACGCTGATGCGTCTCACGCCCAAGACGGGCTTAAAGGCTATTATCAAATTCAAAGCATAACCCCCTTCGATATGTTCCCCCAAACCAAACACGTCGAGACATTAGTCGTATTATCCCACAAAAAGCCCGATTCGCATATCGAAGTGAAGATTGACTTTGATAACACGTCGCTTGATAAGTCGGCAATAGCCGAGCGGGCAGAGAAAAGAAAGCCCAAAGATAAGCCGACTTATAAGGATATACAGGATTGGGTAGAGGAAAACTACGGTTTTAAGGTTCACACCGCCTACATTGCAGAAGTGAAGAGAAATGAGGGTCTACCAATGTACGACGCGCCCAACGCCGTGGAAGAATTAAAACATCCCCGCCCTCATCCGTCGCAGGAAATGGTAAAGGCAATCAAACAAGCATTAAAACATTTTGAAATAATATAATAGTTGTTCAAATTTGAATTAAATAATGATTGATTTATGATTTGAATGAATTTATTAAAAATTGCGCTATTGACAAATAGATAATTTTATGGTATAACTAACATATTAAATAAAGTAAATTGCATGGTTGTGTCCGCTACGGCGGTTGAATTGTGTCAAAAAACAGGTTGACATTCTTCAGTAAAATGCTTCAATGCAGTTTCAGAAAAGTAACTACAGTTGCGGATCTGTCCTGAACAAAAGAGTGCAATATGAGGGTTCTAACAGAGCAACTGTTAGGACTCTTTTTGGTTTAAAGATAAGAATGTAAGGTTGTGCTTGACAAAATTCAAGGCTTACCTTGGTTGTTTGTACGCAGGTTATGCTTTACAATGTGAGCATAAGGGGTGAAACCATGAAACTTTCAGACAAAATCAGAATTATTAGAAAAGCTCGCGGATTTTC
>JBJEVA010000049.1:138-72231 GCA_051884115.1 Candidatus Coproplasma sp.
CATTGCCTTGTTTGATTGGTGATGAGTATGTCAAACGAATAGGCAATTAAGATACATAGTCAAGGCATTGCCTTGTTTGATTGGTGATGAGTATGTCAAACGAATAGGCAATTAAGATACTACGGAGTGTTCGCACCACCGCCGTGGGGCGTCCCCACTGCTTGATTGGTGATGAGTATGTCAAACGTTTAAGCAATTAAGATACTACGGAGTGGTCGCGCCACCGCTGTGGGCGTCCCTACAACCACATATATAGGTACAAAAATATGAAATCTAACAGAAAAAAGGAATCAGCGGTGGCAAACTCTGCTACGCTAACTTCTCCCGTCACAAAGGCGGACGGCAAATCCCCTTCCGCTAAATCGGGCGAAAACAAAAAAATGACTATCTACGAGTATGAAGAAAAGCACGTAAAACACCGTAATTCGGGCTTGCTTTCTACAATTATGTACCTCATTGTTGCGCTAATCGGCGTACTGCTTATATGGGGGCTTTTCTCTGTGAGCAAGAGCGTATGGGATATTAACGAATACGCAGGCTACGTGGCTATAGGCGTATCGGTCATACTCTTTATTGTCCTGTACATAGTGCCTATCGTTAAAATTTTCCGTATGGACTATTTTAAAACAGACGTAACTTCTAAAACGGCTTTAAAGGCAAAGCGCCACAATAAAAAGGTTAGGGCAGACATTGCGCAAAAGATTGTCGATATGGCGGAAAAGGTTGAAGGCGGTCTTTACGATTATGCCGTTGTCGAAAAGCTTTCGGCAGGCGTTAAGCTCAACGACGACGAAGTTATCAAAGAACAGCTTACCGCTCTCTACAAAGGCTCTGTCAAAAAGAGTGCAAACGACATAATTTTTAAAAGTTCGTTAAAATCTGCAATGTATTCCGCCCTTTCTCAGGACAGCAAGATAGACACAATGCTCATCGTCGTTGTCAATTTGCAGATGATAAAGGACATTGTATATCTCTACGGTTTCCGCCCTTCGGACAGTAGGCTTGCCAAAATCTTCGCCTCGGTTGTGCGCAATTCGCTCATAGCATACGGTTTAGGCAACGTTAAAATCGGTAACGGCATAGTCAGGACTATGGGCGATGCGTTTAAGGGCATACCCTTTTTAGGAAGCGTAATTTCCACCCTTGTAGATAGTTCCGTTCAAGGTCTTGCCAACGGCATACTTACCGCCGTAATAGGCTATCAGACGATTAAATATCTCACAACAGAATACAATCTTCAAAACGTTCTCGACAGCGTAGAGATTACAGAGACTCAAGAGGAGTTTGAAGAAACGTGTATAGAGATTGAAAAGGAACTTAAAAAGGCAAAACCTGCAAAAGCGTAATATATACAAGGCTTAAAATTAGAATTTCCGCCCCAACGGGCAGAGGTATAAATGGTATGAAAACTGTTGTAGTAGGTATGAGCGGTGGAGTGGATAGCTCGGTTTCCGCACTTCTACTAAAAGAGCAGGGCTACAACGTAATAGGGCTTTTTATGCTCAATTGGGAAGAGCAGGGCGAGGACGGCGCATGCACGGCGGAGAGCGACTATGCAGACGTTAGAAGGGTGTGTTCGCTTTTGGATATCCCCTACTATTCCGTCAACTTCGCCAAGGAGTATCGGGAAAGGGTGTTTAAGCACTTCCTTGAAGAGTATTCGGCAGGCAGAACGCCCAACCCCGACGTTTTGTGCAACAGGGAGATTAAGTTCGGCCCCTTCCGCGAATACGCCCTCTCCCTCGGTGCGGACTATATCGCCACGGGGCATTACTGCGGAATAGACCACAATAAGGACGGCAACCACTATCTTTTAAAGGCAAAGGACAGCGGAAAGGACCAGACTTACTTTTTAAATCAGGTAACGCAGACCCAGCTTAGTAGGGTGTTATTCCCCCTTGCCGACCTCCCCAAAGAAGAGGTGAGAAGGATTGCCGAGGCTAACAATTTAGCCACAGCTAAAAAGAAGGATTCGACGGGAATTTGCTTTATCGGCGAGCGGAATTTCCGCAAATTTTTGTCCGAATATCTGCCTGCAAAGCCGGGCAAAATTTTAACTTTGAGCGGTGAAGAGGTGGGCGAACACTGCGGACTTATGTACTATACGTTGGGTCAGCGCAGGGGCGTAAACCTCGGCGGAAAGCAGGGTGAAAGCGGTAGGTGGTTCGTCGTTAAAAAGGACTTAAAGAACAATATTTTATACGTCTCCCACGGCGACGAGAGTCCTTTATATTCAAATTCCTGCTTTGTAACTTCGCTCAATTGGATAGGCGTAAATCCGCCCCAAGACGAACTTATTTGTACGGCAAAATTCCGCTATCGGCAAGGCGAACAGAAGGTTAAGGTCATTCCCGAAAAGGGTGGCGTAAAGGTTTTGTTTGACGAACCGCAACGCGCCGTAACCGAAGGACAGTACGCGGTGTTTTATGATGAGACTCGCTGTCTTGGCGGTGGGGTTATTACCGCTACTCTGTAAATAACATTTTCTCTTCATATATACATCGCAATACTGTGTCAGGCTACGTTTTTCTTGGGCCATTTACTACTTTTGTAAACTCCCCGTCGAAAAGCCTCGCCTTCCTTGTCTTGCTCGCATCTATGAAGAGGGAGTAGCATGGGTAAAGCCTTTACGTTTAGCCTTGGTCATTTACTACTTTTGTAAACTCCTGTCGGCAAATCCGCAGGCTCCTGCTCTTGCTTGTATCTCCGCAGAGGGACTTACCCGAATAAGGTGGAGAGTTTTAGAAGTTTGGTCTCCCCGTCATTGCGCCCCACTGCTTGCAGTGGCACGGAGCGAAGCGGAAGTAGCCGACTAAAAGTCGGTATGGCAATCCCAAAGTTCTAAGCGACCAAAATAAACAGGGTTCCCGCAAAAGATTTGCTTTGCAAAGATTTTGTGGGAAGAGGAGAGGCAACGGAGCAAAGTATGCCTTTGATTTTAGCAAAGGCATTAAAGCGCAGTTTGCCTTGACGAAATAGGGAAGCTGTCGCCATAGCGACTGAAGAGTTTGATATAAAATGGTGCGGTAAGTCGTCATTGCGAACAGATAAGTCCGCCCAAACCCGATGAGATTGCCACGCCGTCCGCAAATTACGTTGCGCCCCACTGCTTGCAGTGGCACGGAGCGAAGCGGAAGTAGCCGACTAAAAGTCGGTATGGCAATCCCAAAGTTCTAAGCGACCAAAATAAACAGGGTTCCCGCAAAAGATTTGCTTTGCAAAGATTTTGTGGGAAGAGGAGAGGCAACGGAGCAAAGTTACCGTTTGTGTTTAGACAAACGGTATAAAGCGCAGTTTGCCTCGACGAGCAATCCCAGAGTACGAAGTCCGAATTTCTAAAAATCAATCACAATATTCAACAAGGAAAATAACAATGGCAAACACTCTTCCGCAGGACGGATTTATACTTCTATCACTCGTCAATACTAAGCTTAGGGACGGTATGGAGTTGGAGGACTTTTGCTTTGAATACGGCATTTCGGTGGCGGATATGTGCCAACGAATGAAAGAAATAGGCTATAAATACGACAGCGAAAACAACAAATTTATAGGTGAATGATATGGAAAGTGTAGAGAATAAATTTTTACGCTACGTGCGTGTAGATACCCCCAGCAACGAGGATAACTTCGATATAACCCCCTCGACCGAGTGCCAAAAAGACCTCGCGAATATGCTTGCGGAAGAGCTTAAAGCTATGGGCTTGGAGGCTGAAGTAACTAAAAACGGCTACGTATATTCTTGCGTTCCTGCCAACTGCAACGCAAAGTATTCGATAGGCTTTATTGCGCATTTAGACGTCGTTTCCCACCCCAAGGGCTACGGCGTAAACCCTAAGGTTTGCGACGGCATTATAACTTCTGACGGAACGACCATACTCGGCGCAGACGATAAGGCGGGCGTTGCCGAGATTATGGCTCTTGCCGAATACCTTACAACCCACCCCGAAGTAAAGCACGGAAAAATCGGCATAGCTTTCACTCCCGACGAAGAGATTGGTCACGGTGCAAAACTCTTCGACGTTAAAAAATTCGGCTGTGACTTTGCCTATACCGTTGACGGCGAACAGCTCGGCGAGATTTCCTACGAGACTTTTAACGGTGCATGTTTCGATTTAGAGGTGACGGGTTTAAATATCCACCCCGGTCAGGCAAAGGGAATTATGGTTAACGCCCTTACGGTTGCCACTTCATTCATAAACGCCTTTCCCGAAGACGAACGCCCCGAAACGACCGAGGGCAGAGAGGGGTATTACTTTATAACAGACTTTTCAGGCGGTGTCGAAAGGGCAACCATTCACGGTATTATCCGCGACCACGACAGAGCCAAGTTCGAGGAGCGAAAGGCATACGTTAATAAGGTGTTTGAAGGGCTTAAAGGAGCTTACGGCGATAGGGTTAAGCTTACTATGCGCGACCAATATTACAACTGTGCAGAGGTAATTTTGCCCCATATGCACCTTGTGGAAAACGCTAAAAAGGCAATGGAGAGGGTGGGGGTTAAACCCATAATATTCCCTATAAGGGGCGGAACGGACGGTTCTTCGCTCTCCTTTATGGGCTTGCCCTGCCCCAATATATGTACGGGCGGACTTAACGCTCACGGGCTTAACGAGTGCATAGCAATAGCCGATATGCATAAGGTTGTGGAAATTCTTTTAGGGATAGTCGAAGAATACGCAAAAGATTGATTTTAAAGGTTGTTAAGAGTATAATATACCCGATTTCAAAAGCATAATTTAATAGTAACGTACCCGTAGCGCAATTGGATTAGAGTTTCAGATTCCGATTCTGACGGTTGCAGGTTCGAGCCCTGTCGGGTACACCAAGAAAACGTAAGTTGAACTAAAAGTTTGACTTGCGTTTTTTTACTAAACTTTTTTTCAGCTTATTAAAATTGCCGTTATAATTATTAAAAATGTCTCTTGATTTTTTAAGGCGGTTAAACTATAATATAATCAGTGTTATGCTGTTTAAAAAAGGATAAGCTACACGGCATAAAAGCAGATAATACAGTTAAGGAGTTTTATTATGGAAGGCATTTTTAAGAATATTCCTAAAATTGTGTACGAGGGTGCGGATAGCAAAAATCCCCTTGCGTTCAAGTTTTACGACGCGGATAAAATCGTAATGGGCAAACCCATGCGCGAACACCTGCCCTTTGCAATGGCTTGGTGGCACAACCTTTGCGCAGAGGGCGCGGATATGTTCGGCAGAGGTACGGCGGACAAGTCGTTTGGGCAGAAGGTCGGCACAATGGAACACGCAAAGGCAAAGGTTGACGCCGGCTTCGAGTTTATGCAAAAGTTAGGAATTGAGTACTTTTGTTTCCACGACGTCGATTTGGTACCCGAAGCTTTAGACATTAACGAGACAAATAAACGCCTTGACGAAATCTCCGACTACATTCTTTTAAAAATGAAAGAGACGGGCATAAAGTGCCTATGGGGTACGGCGAATATGTTCTCCAATCCCCGTTTTATGAACGGCGCCGGCTCGACGAACAGCGCGGATGTCTATTGCTTTGCTTGTGCGCAGACTAAAAAGGCGTTGGATATAACCGTAAAGCTCGGCGGAAAGGGCTACGTTTTCTGGGGCGGAAGAGAGGGTTACGAAACCCTTTTGAACACCGACGTCAAGTTTGAACAGGACAACATAGCTCGCCTTATGAAGATGGCGGTAGAGTACGGCAGGAGCATAGGTTTTAAGGGCGACTTCTACATAGAACCCAAACCCAAGGAGCCTATGAAACACCAATACGATTTCGACTCGGCAACGGCTATCGGCTTTTTAAGAAAGTACGGTCTCGATAAGGACTTCAAGATGAATATAGAAGCCAACCACGCAACGCTTGCCGGACATACGTTTGAACACGAGCTACGCATATCCGCAATCAACGGTATGCTCGGCTCGATTGACGCAAATCAGGGCGACTATCTTCTGGGTTGGGATACCGACGAATTCCCCTTCGACGTCTATTCGGCGACTATGTGTATGTACGAAGTGTTGACGGCAGGCGGACTTACAGGCGGATTTAACTTCGACGCTAAATGCAGGCGTCCTTCCAACACGTATGAGGATATGTTCGAGGCGTATATTCTCGGTATGGACACCTTTGCGCTCGGTTTAATAAATGCAAGCAAGCTAATCGAGGACGGCAGGTTGGAAGAGAACAAAAGACAAAAATATTCCTCCTTCCAAAGCGGAATAGGCGCAAAGATAGTAAGCGGAAACACTACCCTAAAAGAGCTATCCGACTACGCTTTGAAGATGGGTGCGCCTGCACTCCCCGAGAGCGGAAAGCAGGAAAGGTTGGAAGCGGTTGTAAACCAAATACTCTTCGGTACGGCAAAATGAGTTTGTACGTAGGAATAGATTTAGGCACGAGCGGAGTTAAGCTTCTGCTCGTCGATGAAAAGGGTAAAATTCACGCCGAGGCAAACCGCACCTACGAGGTGGAATACCCCCGTTCAGGTTGGACCCAGCAGAACCCGAACGATTGGTTTTGCGAGGCGATAGACGGATTAGAGGAGCTTATCGAAGGCAGAGATAAAGCAGAGATAAAGGGCATCTCCTTTGGCGGACAGATGCACGGGCTTGTCGCTTTGGATAAGGACGGAGAGGTGATTCGCCCCTGCATATTATGGAACGACGGCAGGTGTGAGGAGCAGACCGAGTATTTAAACACCGTCATTGGCAGGGATAAGCTCTCTAAGCTTACGGGCAATATCGCCTTTGCGGGCTTCACTGCACCAAAGCTACTCTGGCTTAAACAAAACGAACCGCTCAATTTTAATAGAATTGCAAAGTTCATGCTACCCAAAGATTACCTTGCATATAAATTTTCGGGTGAGTTCTGCACAGATTATTCAGACGCAAGCGGAACGCTCTTATTGGACGTTAAGAACAAGCGTTGGAGCGAAGAAATGTGCGTTCACTGCGGTATATCCCCCACCCAATTGCCCAAACTTTACGAAAGTTTCGAGGTTGTGGGGACGATAAAAAGCCAACTTGCAAGAAAGTTAGGGCTTTTAGACAGCGTTAAAATTATTGCAGGCGCAGGCGACAACTCGGCGGGGGCAATAGGCACGGGCGCCGTTAACGAGGGCGATTGCAACATATCCCTCGGCACAAGCGGTACAATCTTCATTCCGCAGAACAGCTTTTCGGTTGATAGCCAAAACGCACTGCACAGCTTTTGCCATGCAAACGGCAAGTGGCATTTAATGGGCTGTATTCTCTCTGCGGGAAGTTGCAGGGCTTGGTGGTTAGAAGATATCTTAGGCACTACCGATTACGTTAAAGACGAGAAAGAGGCGGAGGAGTGCCAAACCGAGGGGCTGTATTTTCTGCCCTATTTATCGGGTGAAAGAAGTCCGCATAACGACGTCAACGCTAAGGGTGCGTTCATAGGTCTTAGCGCAACGACCACAAGGGCGCAGATGTCCAAAGCCGTTATGGAGGGCGTGGCGTTTGCGTTAAGGGATTGCTTTGAAGTTGCAAAGGCTAACGGCATAGATATCAAATGCGCAACTCTGTGCGGAGGGGGAGCAAAAAGTTCCCTTTGGCGGAAGATAGTTGCCAACGTTCTAAATCTGCCCGTCACGGTTAGCCAAAACGTGCAAGGTCCTGCCTACGGTTCGGCAATCCTTGCAATGGTGGGCTGTGGCGAATACGAAAGCGTTCAAAGTGCCGTAAAAGAGTTAGTATGTAACGGTGAAGTCATTTCCCCCGACCCCTTATGCGCCGAACGGTATAATAAAAAATATCAAGTGTTTAAAGGGTTATACCCCTTATTAAAGCAGACGTTTGCAAAAATGCAGTAAAGTAATTAAGGCAAAGTTTCGTTCGCTTATATATGGTGCAAAACGTGCCTACCGCAATTGAAGCTTTATTAAAAAAGAACAGTATTTAACGTTAAGCTTTGGCACAAAAATTATATTTAACCCCATAATATGTGCCAACCAATTAAAATTTTTAGGTGAAAAAATGGATACTCACGTCTATAAAATAGGTGACAATCTGTATATAAATTTAACCAACAAATGCTCTAACCGCTGTACCTTTTGCGTAAGGGAGCAGAGTGGTGAGTACGAGGGGTACTCGCTTTGGCTTAAAGAGGGGGAACCTTCCGCAGAGCAGATAATCAGTGAGATTGGCAACCCTGCAAAATTTTGCGAGATTGTCTTTTGCGGTTACGGTGAGCCTACTTATAGATTAGACGTTATTTTAAAGGTCTGCGATTTCGTCCACAGCAGGGGCGGAAGGACGAGAATGAATACCAACGGTCACGGCAATATCATAAACGGCAGGAATATCGCCCCCGAACTTGTAGGGAGGTTAGACGGCGTTAATATTTCGTTAAACGCAGGCGACGAGGATAGCTATAACTCGGTGTGCCGTCCTTTAATCGACAACGCTTATTCGGCGGTTAAGGGCTTTGGCGCGGACTGCAAATCGGCAGGAGTGAATTGTTGGTTTTCCGTCGTTGACTGCATAGGGGAGGAACAGTTGGCTCTGTGCCGTCGTATAGCCGAGGAAGTGGGGATACCTTTAAGGGTTAGGGAGTTTATTGATAATAAGTAATAGCTTCTCTTCATATATACTTCGCATTTCTGCGTTGTGTTCCGTTCCGCCTCAGTCATTTACTACTTTTGTAAACTCCTGTCGCCAAATCCGCAGGCTCCTGCTCTCGCTCGTATCTCCGCAGAGGGCTGTAACTGAATAAGGTGAATATTTAATATAATAAAAAGGTTCGCGGAAAGCGAACCTTTTCTTTTGTCCGTCGGTGATTAAATAATTATCTGTCTGCAATCACAAGCTCTCTTCTATTTCTTCGGCAAAGCGCACCGTCTGCATGGCGTCCTTGCAGTACCTGTCTGCGCCTATCTCTTTTGCGTATTCTTCGGTGAGAACGGCACCGCCTACGCATATTTTAGCCGAGGGATATTCCTTTTTTAACAGCTCGATAGTCTCCCTCATAGAGGCGACCGTCGTAGTCATAAGCGCGGAAAGACCTACAATTTCCGCCTTTTGCTTTTTCGCCTCGGCAACCACTGTCTGAGGGGGTACGTCCTTGCCTAAGTCGAACACCTTAAATCCGTAGTTGGAAAGGAGCGTGCCTACGATATTTTTGCCTATGTCGTGAATATCGCCCTTAACGGTGGCAAGCACAACTTTTGTGCGCTTTGCGTTTTGAGAGCCTTTAAGCTTTTCCTTAACCTTTGCAAAGGCGGACCCTGCCGACTCTGCACTCATCAAAAGCTGAGGCAAAAAGATTGTCTTTTTTTCAAATCCCTCGCCTACTTCGTTGAGGGCGGGAATAATCTGCCCGTTAATAACTTCCATAGGGGGAGTGGTTAATAGTTCCCTCTCGGCGCACTGCTCCGCCTCGGCTTTAAGCCCTTTAATAACGTAATACTTTAAGTCCTTGTCGGCAGGCTGTACGCTCGGTTGGGCGACGGCGTTTCCGCTCGCGTATTCAATGTATTCGGCACAGTTCAAGTCCTTATGGGAAAGAGCGTTAAACGCCTTATATACGTTGTTCATCTCCTGCGAATAGGGGTTGTAAATGGACGCCGAAAGTCCGTTTGTCAGCGCCATAGCAAAGAAGGCGGAGTTAATAATCTCCCTCTGCGGAAGTCCGAAAGATATGTTGGAAACGCCTAAGGAAGTTCTGCAATTTAGTACCTTTTCTATATGGTTAAGGGCATTGAGCGCAACGTTTGCGGAGTTGCCGTCTGCCGATATTGCCATTGCAAGGGTATCGAAGACGAGCCTGTGCTTTTCTATTCCGTAATTTTTAGCCTCTGCAATAATCTTCTCGGCAATTGCAATTCTGCCCTCTGAGGTTGCAGGTATGCCGTCCTCGTCCAAGGTAAGGCAGATTACAACACCGCCGTATTTTTTAACAAGGGGGAATACGGCTTCCATACTCTCCTTTTTGCCGTTGACGGAGTTGACAAGTGGTATGCCGTTGTAAATTCGCATTGCCCTCTCCATAGCAACGGGGGAGGAGGTGTCTATCTGTAAAGGCAGGTCGGTGACCGCCTGAATCTCCTCTATGCAACGGGGAAGAACCTCTGTTTCGTCAATTTCAGGCAAGCCGACGTTTACGTCTAAGGCGTGCGCACCCTTTTCGGTTTGGGCTACGGCTTCGCCCAAAATGTAGGCGATATCGTTGTCTTTGAGCGCCTGTTTAAGCCTCTTCTTGCCCGTGGGGTTAATTCTCTCCCCAATCAGTACGGGCTTTTCGCCGAAGTAGAGGGCTTTTGTGTAGGAGCATACGCACGTTAATTTTTTATCCGTGGGCGCGGTGAATTTTATATCCCTTGTAACAGCCTTTAATTGGGCTATATATTCGGGTGTAGTTCCGCAACAACCGCCTAAAACGGTTGCGCCGAGCTTAGCAATTTTTTTCATATCTTGCGCAAAATCTTGTGCGGAAAGAGTATAACAGGTCTTGCCGTCCTGCTCTACGGGTAGCCCTGCGTTGGGCTTAACCACAACGGGAATGGACGAAGCCTTAACCATTCTTTGCACAACTTCCGTCATCTCTGCGGGGGCGAGGGAGCAGTTTGTGCCGACGGCGTCCGCGCCTAACCCCTCGGCAAGCGCAACAAGCGCTTCAGGTGTTCCGCCCGTCATAGTAAGGCAGTCCTTGCCGAATACCGCCGTGACGATTACGGGTAGATTACAGCACTCCTTTACGGCTAAAAGACAAGCTTTTAACTCGTACAAATCGTTCATCGTCTCGATAACGACTAAGTCAGCCCCTGCGTTTACGCCTGCGTTGACGGTGCGTTTAAAAACGGAAACCGCCTCTTCAAAGGGCAAGTCGCCCAAGGGCTTTAACAGCCTACCCGTAGGACCTATGTCCAAGGCGACGAAGGTATCGTTAAAGTCCTTTGTCGCATTCTTGGCGTTGCGAATGGCGGAGGTTACAATCTTTTCCGTCCTGTCGGAAAACTTTAAGCAGTTTGCCCCGAAGGTGTTGGCGTAAATTACGTTACAGCCTGCCTTTAAATATGCCCTATGAACGGAAGTTACCTCTTCGGGGTGGGTTATATTCCACTCCTCGGGCAGGGTGCCTAAGGGTAGCCCTAACGATTGCAACTGCGTACCCATTGCGCCGTCTAATATTACGATGTTTTCTTTTAAAAATTGTGAAAAATTCATTTTGTCTTAATGCCTACCATTGCGCTAACAGATTTTGTCGGGGTCATAAAGAAGTCTTTAGATAGGGTTATGCCTATGCGCTTTGTTACGTCTAAAGCCGTGAATATGTCCTTTTGAAGGGAGAGGGGGCAGTCGCCGAAACCGCAGGAGAAACGAGATGTGTTTGCGTTATATTCCGCCCTGATGCGTTTGCAGATTTCGTCGCACCAGCTCTCTACAAGCGATGCGCCCATAGCCTGAAAGACTGCCGATTTAGCAGGGGAAATACGCGAGTACTTAACAATCAGTCTGTCAACACCCTGCCCTGCCGTAGCGACAAATAAGAGTACTTTATCGAAGCCTTTTAGATTTAAAGAGAGGGCGTGGCTTTTAAGCTTTGCAAAGCCCAAGTCGAGGTCGTCGCCGTCTGCCTTTAAGGGATAAATTTCATACACCGCCTTTAAATCCTGTGCCGAAAGTATTTCCCTTTGACACTCGTCTAAAAGAGTCTGCGTCTCTTCGGGGGGAATATCCTTCCTGCCGTAGCCTAAGTAGCGAAGCGTTTCCGCCATATCTATTTGATTGAAAAACTTGCCCTCTGAAAATACCGTCATATAATTGTGGAAAGGTTGGCTTTAATAGCCTTTGCAACGTGCGGTTTGTTCATAGAATATACGTGAACGGCTTTAATTCCGTTTGCGTATAGGTCGATAATCTGTTCGCTTGCGTAAATAATTCCGGCTTCGGTCATAGCTTCGGGATTGTCGCCGAACCTATCGACTATGCGCCTGAAACGTGTGGGCAGAGTTCCGCCCGAAAGGGAGACGATTCTCTTTATCTGCTTTGCGTTGGTAACGGGCATAATGCCTGCAATAATCGGCGTGTAAATTCCGGCGTCGCGCACCTTGGATAGAAAGCTGTAAAAGACGTCGTTGTCGAAGAACATCTGCGTCGTTAAAAAATCGCAACCGGCGTCTGCCTTGCGTTTAAGGTTTTCTATGTCCGAAAAGAGGGTAGAAGATTCGGGGTGGCCTTCGGGATAGCACGCACCGCCTATGCAAAAACCGCCAGCCGATTTAAGCTCTTCAACGAGTTCGCTTGCATAGCGGTAGTCGAGGTTACCATTAAAATCTTTGGGTAAATCTCCGCGGAGAGCTAACACGTTTTCGATGCCCAACTCCTTAAAAGAGCTAATTTTTTTAGCAACGTCCGCTCTGTCGGAGGAGATGCAGGAAAGGTGGGCTAACGGGGTTACGTTAAATTCGTCCTTTATGTGCTTGGCTATTGCCACGGTGTAGTCGCTTGTGCCACCGCCTGCACCGTAAGTCACGCTCATAAAATCGGGGTTGAGCGAGGCTATCTCGTCAACAGCACTTTGAACTGATTGAAAGTTGTCCTTCGTCTTAGGGGGAAAGACCTCGAACGAGAGGCAAGCCTTTTTAGTTTTTAAAATTTCTGAGATTTTCATAGTAGTAGTTCCGTAAAAATTCGGCTATTTAGCTATTATAAATTATGGATTAAACTTGCCTTATTGTCAAGAAATTTTTGCTTTTAAACGCGAAAGGGTTGATTTTAAAGGGGTATAGGCGTATAATAACTTTAATTAAATAAATCGGCGTGAGTAGCACAAAGAAAGCTGAAAGCAGGGGAAGTACGGTGAAAATCCGTCGCAACAGTCATTACGGTAAAAGTCCGATTGCCTGTCCGCCGATAGCGTTACCTTCTTGGGCGGTGGAGAATATGGGTAACGCTTTTTACGCACGCCCGAAAGCGTGCTTTTTTTAATACGTTCGGCAGAGTTTATTGACTGCCGTACGCAGTTTAAAACTATTACGGAGGTTTAATTTATGAAAAAGTTAAAAACAAGTTGGCTTGCACTTTTACTGTGTTTAGTTACCACAGTATTAAGCGTATGCTTTGTTGGGTGCAACAAAAAAGAAGGTTATGCAATAGGCGAAGTTAGCGCAACAGATAACGTGGTTACAATAACAATAGTTGAAGCAAGTAAAGATGCAACCTTGCTTATGGCGATGGAACGTGCGCAAGATGATGAAAAACTCACCTATTCAATTTCCGACGGAATGGTGACGAGTATTAACGGCACAGTACAAGGCAACAACTGCTATTGGATGCTCTATACCGACGACGCCGAAAATGCAAACACAGGTTGGGGTACTTATACGTACGAAGGTCAGGTGCTTGGCTCTTCCATATTTGGCGCCGAAAGTCTGACTGTTAAAGTCGGTTGCGTATATGTTTGGGTTTACGAGAAGTTTTAATAATGTTTAAAGCAAAGGATTTGGCGCTAATCGGCATATTCATCGCCCTGCTGATTGGCGGTCAGTTTGCCCTAAGCTTTGTTGCAGGGGTAGAGATTGTAACCGTGCTGATACTTAGCTTTGCCTTTTATTTCGGGCTGAAACGGAGTTTAATCGTCGTAAACGCCTATAATATTTTGCGGTGTTTTCTGTTCGGTTTCTTCCCGTCGGTAATTATTTTATACGCCGTTTATTTCAACCTGTTCGTTATACTCTTTTCGTTTATAGGTAGAAAGTTTAACGGTAAGCTAACTGTGTTAAGGCTTGTTTTCACGGTTGCGGTTGCATCTCTTAGCACGGCGTGCTTTACCCTTTTGGACGATATTATAACCCCTTTGTTTTACGGCTTTAATTTAAAGACCGCACTTGCCTATTTTTACGCTTCGCTCCCCACTATGGCTTTGCAAACGGTAAATGCAGTCGTCACCGTTTCAATTCTTTTACCCCTTTTAATCAAGGTATATTCGCTTATCTTCCCCGATAAAAATAAAAAGGGGATAGAGAGAAAGATTAAAGAATGAAGAATAAAGAAAAAAGAATAAATAATAAAAGCGGTGGGGATAATCAGAAGTTCGGACTTCTGATAATTGTAACCCTAACCGCAATAACTAAACCGCAAACAACTTAAAACCGCCGAATTGCGTAAAGCAACTCGGCGGTTTTTAAACGATTTAAATTTTACTGAATTAGACGGTTTACGCTAATCAACCCTGCGTAGAAGCGGTGTAGAGCTTGCAGGTGTAGGTGTCTGCGCCGTTTACTGCAAATTCACAGTCGCTATTGTATCCGGGAACGCCGAGTACGTGGAATGAGAACTCAGTAACGTCTGTCGAAGAACCGAAGAAGGTGTTTATCTGGCTCTGGGTAAGAGTAAGCTTGCCCTCTGCGTCGGGGTAGATGTTCTGTGTGAAGAGGGTTACGCATAAGCTTGTGCAAATCTGCGTTTTAACCTTAGTACCCTCAGCACCGCCCGTTTGACCGTTGACAGCCGTTCCGTCGCTGTTCTGAATTACGAATACGTAATTTGCAGAAGTTGTTTCGTCGTTATCCTTTTTGCAGGCGGTTACGGCAAATGCGCAAGCGCAGAGCGAGCAGACTGCCAATATTGCTATAAGCAAAGTTTTAAATAATTTCTTCATAAAATTTACTCCTTTAATAAAGTGTTATAAGCTATTATGCACAGATAATGTATTCCATATACGCGCCGAATGCAAGCCAGCCTCTGCCGTCGCCACCGCCTGCGTCGTCGTAATTTTTAACGTAACGCGAGATTATCTCGACGATTTCCTGGTTGGCAAGGACAAGTCCGTAATATTCACCGCTGTTTTTCTTTGCCTCTTCAAGGTAAGTCAACATCTTGGTATTGTCTGCGCCTTCAAAGCGACCCTTATTTATAATTGCTTCAAGCGATAAGTAGTTGTCGAAACCGTTTACGATATTGCTTGAATAAGTCATATTTATATAGACGGGTTTGTTGAAGTCTGCTTCGCCGTCGGCACCCTTTAAATAGTAATAACCGTCGTCGGCAAGCTTAACGTCCTCTGCAAGGTAAATCCATTCCATATTACCGTCGCCGACTTCCTCATACGTCCAAGAACCGCCGTAGGAAGAGCAGTCGAAGAGCTTTTGAACCATATTATGATAGGTAATATTAAAGAGCAAATCGCCCGTCGTCTGTTCGGTAATCGTAAATTGCAAGTAAACCGTTTCGCCCTCTTTGAGTGCGATATATTCGTTGAAGTTCTTGTATGAAACGCTACCCGTAATTGCATCGAAGTCCCTGACGCCGTTGCTGAAAGATAGGAACGTGGAGTTAAGTCCGTCTTCGTTGGGGGACGATATAGTTAAACCGACGTTAGCTACGCCCACGTCGCGTATAACTCCCGTCTCTTCGTCGGGCTTCATTAAAGGATAGTCGCGTATTTGATATACGCCGTCCTTGGGAGCGGTGAACGTGAAGAATACGGAATTAGGTCTGCCGAGGGGGTATTCAACGTTGATTTCAACGCCCTCTGCGGTCATCTTGTCGCCGTCGCTGGGAACGTTTTCAAATGATACGTCAAAGGCGTTAAACATCGAATAGCCCTTGGTTATGTCGGTATCCATAAGGCAGGCGTCGCCCTCTTCGTGTTCTATGCCGTAGTGGTCGTAGTAGAAACAGAATTCAAGCCACTGTTTGTCGTGGTGCGTTTCGTTTACGTTAGATTTTGCGTATTCTTTAAGGAAGCTGTCAGCCCAGTCTTTAAGCTGTGCGCTTACGGGCATTAAGTAGTAAGGCGCGTCGAGCATACCGAGCAAATGGTAGTAATCCTTAACTGCGGTACCGAAGTCCTTTCCGTCCATCTCAACGTTGAAAACCTTGTTGCCGTATGCGTCTTCCGTATCTTCTGCGTACAAATAGTACGTCATAAGGTAGAGGCTTGCATAGTAGGAGCTTCCATTGTGTTCAAAGTGGTTGTCGTTGGTGTGCAACTCGCTCCAAGGGGTTAAGTTGTTTATGCTTATATAGAGGAGGGGACCGGTCTTGCTGTCTTTGTGATAGAAGCCGTCGTCGCCCAACACAGCCGTTTCGTAATTCTCGTACTTGTTGGCGGTGACGCTACCCGAAGCGCAGGGGCGCATAACGTCGAGTGCGGTCGTGGTGTTGCTGACGTTATAGGTACGGATATTGGTTATCATAGCCGTATCGTCGCCTTCGGACTCTTCGGCGTCCTTCTGATAGATGAATGCAAGCTCAACGGTTGTGTCTCTGTCGGCCACATAGACGTTTTCTGTCTGCCAACCCGTTTCTCCCGACCAGCCGTCGTTGTTTATTATCTGTCCGTTAAGGAACACGTACAGACAGTCGTATCTTTCGGAAGATACCTTATAGTCGAATGCAAGCACGTCGTCTTTTTTAAGCTCTACGTCTATATACAAGGTTGCATAAGAGTTGTTCTTGCCCGTGTTGGTAACGGTGATAACGTTACCCATATCGCTGTCGGTGCCGACCGTCCAGGGCCAAGCGTATGCGTCCTCTGAATCCTCTCTGTACGTAGCTTTAAGTCCGTCTGCACTTCCCGCCGAAGCCATCTGGTCGGAGGAGGGCATGCTGACGTTAGGTCTTTCCTGTTCTATTGAAGAGCTTCCGCCGTTGCCACCGCCGGGGTTATCGCTCTGCGTAATTTCCTGAACGTAATCGTCGGAGGCGTACTTTCTGAAAAGTGAGGACCAGAAGCTCTTAGAGGGCTGTGCGCCTACTTCGCGGAATGCGTACATACCGTATCTGTCTATTACGATAGTGGTGGGCGCACCCGTTACGCTGTATTTTGAAACGAGGTTAGAGGTGTCGAGTCCGAGGGGGAAAGTGAGGTTGAAACGACTGCTGTTCTGCGTTTTATACCCTTCGATTTCCTGCTTTGTGTAGCCCGAAGTGCAAATGCCTAAAACTTCGACGTCGCTCTGCTCTTCGTATGCAGACTGCAAGTAGGGGAATTCCGTAGTACAGTTAGTACAATCGGGATACCAGAAGTTAAGCACTACCGCTTTCTTTGTCTTTAACAGCTCGGATACCTTATACGAACGCGTACCCGTATAGCTGTCGCTGTACGTGCGGTAGTCCTCTATCGAGAAGTCGTTGACGATATCGCCGAGAGTATAGACTGTATCGGAAGAAGCCGACTGAGAGATAACCTTGGAGTTAATCTTGATTGTTACAGGCTCTCTCTTTTCGGGGTTGGTCTTATACGTTACGCCCTCTTCGAGGTAATAGCCCTTGGGCAGAGTGCTTTCATCAACTTCGAGGGTGTATTCGCCGAGCGCAAGACCGAGGTTGATGACGCCGTTAGACGAGATGCCCGATTTAATTCTCGCTCCGCTTGAATTGTAGGCGGTGACTTTTATTCCGTTTAATTTAAGTCCGCCTGCGGAGAGAACGTTGACGGTATATTTTTCAGACGTTTCTACGTCTTCGCTGTTAGAGGGGTTGACGAAATCGGGGTAGTTACCCGTATTCTTGGTACAGCCTGCCACTCCCAACGTAAGTATTCCTGCGGTTAATACCGCTAAAAATTTAGTAAATCTTTTCATAAGCACCTTTATGTTTATGCAATGGCTTTGCGCATATATGGCTATTCTATCTTAAATACGCATAAAAGTCAAATAAATATAAATACAATTCCCTTATATCTATTATTAAACGGGCTAATATGCGAATTTTATGCGAATAATTTTTAATTTATACATTTCCTTAAATTTAAGCGTTTTTAACGGCATAAAAAAACCGCCCCCTTACGTTATTGTTTGCGGAGGCGGTTAGATAGATTTTTAAGTTTAAAGGGGGAAGTTAATCTTTTCAAACGCAAAGTTTTCGTCAAAGTAAGCTTCTGCCGGAAGCCCTGCGCCGAGGGCGGACATTACCTTTGCAACCGTCATTTCAATGGTCATATCGTAAGAAATCTTAACGTTTTCGGGTAGGAACTTCATACTCTCATACACCCTTGCCCTGCTCATAACGGGTCCTATTATAACCTCTACTCCGCACTTTTGGCAATAGTCGGCAAACTTCAAAAAGTTAAGGCTCTCCCCTTCTGTGCAGATTGTTCCGCTGTGCGAAAGCTCTAAAATTACCGCCTTGGGCTTTACTTCCGAAAAGTCATAGACGGCGAAGTTCAAAAGCGAACGCATGGTAATCAGCATAACGCCACCCGATAAGGCGGGGTTGACGTTCTTTGCTCGGTTGTTTTTAATCTGTTCGGGGGTGGGCAGATAGGGGGAGGTGTTGAACACGACTTCTCCGTTTACTATCTCTGCAAGGTGTGCGTTTAATACGCTGTAATAGTTGCCTATAATTTCGGCAGGGTAGGTAAGGCGTGAGCCTAAGTGAATTTTACAGTTCTCCCACTCGTTGGCAAAGGCGCAATATACGCCCCTTAATCCCGACTTCTCGATGAAATCGACTGCGCCTGTAAAATTGCTTACGCCGTTAGAACGGCTGTCGGTCAAAGGATAGAGCGCCGAAACGAACACAATGGGCAAGGGATATGCGCAGAACACCTGAGAGAACCAGTTTACAGTAAAGCACAAGGTGTCCGTACCGTGGGTAATTATTATTCCGTCGTATAGGGATATATCCGCACTGTTGACGCAGTCGTATAATTTTTTCAAATCGTTGGGCTGAACGTTTTCGCTCAAGATATTGACGGGTGCAATTTCGTCAAACTCAACTTCATAGCCTGCCCTCTCCCTGTAAAGGGAAATGAGCATCTTCTTGCTCTTACCGCTTAACGCAACGCTCGCGCCGTCGCTGTCGCTTCCTATTGTTCCGCCCGTAAAAATAACAAGGATTTTCTTTTTCAATTTGCAGTCCTCTTTCGCCTATGCGAATTTTTTTAGCCGACACTTATTTTAGCTGACACTTATTATAGTTAAGCGTTAAAAAAAAGTCAATGAGTAAAATGCCCTTATGCTATTGATTATTGCAAAAGGGCGTGATATAATCAAAACGTATAAACCGATAAGGGGGAAAATTATGAACGGTTTTTTATATAATACGCCTACAAAGGTGTACTTCGGCGAAGGGTCGGAAGAACGCCTTGCCGATATTTTAAAGGAAAAAGGCTATAAAAAAGTGCTTCTGCACTATGGGGGCGCAAGCGCCGAAAAGAGCGGACTATTAACCCGTTTAAGGTGGTGTATGGAGCGTTCGGGGGTGCAATACGCAGAGTTGGGCGGAGTTAAACCCAACCCCCGTTTAAGCCTTGTGGAAGAGGGTATCGACCTCTGTTTAAAGGAGAAAGTTGACCTTATTTTAGCGGTCGGAGGCGGAAGCGTAATCGACTCGGCTAAGGCAATCGGCATAGGCGTCGCCTGTGGCGGAGACGTGTGGGATTTTTACTGTAAAAAGAGAGTTCCCGACAAAACTCTGCCCGTCTGCGTTGTGCTTACTATCTCCGCTTCGGGAAGCGAAATGAGCAATTCGTCGGTTATAACCAACGATATAACCTGCGAGAAGAGGGGGCTTAACTGCGATATTACCCGCCCTTGCTTTGCCCTTTTAAATCCCCAGCTTACGCTCAGCGTATCGCCTTTTCAGACGGCTTGCGGTTGTGCCGATATATTTATGCACACGGCGGAAAGGTACCTCTCTTCGGGCGGTACGTTAAAAATTACCGACGCCATAGCCGAATCGCTTATGAGTACGGTAATTGCCTCTTCAAAGGCGGTTTTGCGCAATCCGTCCGATATTGAAGCGAGGGCAAACTTAATGTGGGCAAGCAGTCTTTCGCACAACGGACTTACGGGCTACGGAACGGACGGAGGAGATTGGGCTGTCCACTCTTTGGGACACGAACTCTCCGCCCTGTACGATACGGCTCACGGTTCGGCGCTTACGGCTATATGGGGCAGTTGGGCAAAATACGTATATAAAAATTGCCTCAACCGTTTCCACCTGTTTGCCGTTCAGGTTATGGGCGTACGCCCCAACGGTACGAGGGAGGAACTCGCTTTAAAGGGCATAGACTCCGCCGTGGAGTGGTTTAAGAGTTTGGGCTTACCCACCTCTATTGGAGAGCTTAACGTCGATTGTACCGACGGAGATTTGCGTTTAATGGCTAAAAAATGTGCTTCGGCGTGCGGTGGCGTTAAGGGCAGTATAATGCCTTTAAAAGAAGAGGATATGTACAATATTTATCTTTCGGCAAGAGGTTAAATAAGTGAGTTATATTTTTAAAAACCCCGTAATATTTGCAGATTATTCCGACCCGGACGTCATACGTTCGGGCGAATATTTCTATTTGATTTCGTCGTCGTTCAACTTCGTCCCCGGCGTACCCGTGTTGCGCTCCCGCAATCTTGTGGAGTGGGAGCTTATAAATCACGTTGTAAAAAGACTTCCCTTTGAAAGATTCGACGGAAAGGTATGCGCAGGCGACGGGGCTTGGGCGCCTTCGATTCGCTATCACAACGGCAAGTATTACTGCGTTATCCCTATGTACGACGACGGAGTATATGTGTCCGAAACAGAGGATATAGAGGGGGAGTGGTCGCCTCTTCGCCCTTTGATTAAAAAGAGCGGAATAATAGACCCCTGTCCTATCTGGGACGGCGATAAGTGCTACCTTGCCGTGGGCTTTGCAAGGAGCAGAATAGGCTTTAATTCGGCAATAGGCGTGTATGAAGTTTCGCCCGATTTGACAAAGTGCATATCTTCCGACTACACGATTGTCTATGACGGTAAAAACGACAACCCCATAATAGAAGGTCCTAAGTTCTATAAACGGGGTAAGTACTTTTATATCTTAGCCCCGGCAGGTTCGGTAAAAAGCGGTTGGCAGGTTGCCTTGCGTTCTGAAAATATTTACGGACCTTACGAGAGCAAAGTAATTTTAATGCAGGGCGATTCGCTTGTTAACGGACCCCACCAGGGCGGTCTTGTGCAGAGTACGGACGGAAGGGATTGGTTTATGCACTTTCAGGACAGGCGTGCCTATGGGCGCATAGTCCATCTTCAACCCGTGGAATGGCAGGACGGGTGGCCCGTATGCGGTGCGATAAAGTACGACGGCTTATGCGGTACCCCCGTGGATAGCGGAGAGTATCCGTTAGATATCAAGACGGACAGCTCCTTATTGCTTTGCGATAATTTTAAAGGTAAGCTCTCGCCCATGTGGCAGACGCCTGCTAACCCCGTCGGCAAGTGGTGGGAAGAGGGCGAAAAGTTAAAGCTCTTCTGCCTGCCCTATGCAGAGCGTGCAGAGCTTATGCCCAACGCCCTAACTACTATGGTTGTAGGCAAGGAGTTTGATGCAAACTGCTCTTTTAAGCTTTGCGCCAAAGAGGTTGGCGATGAGGTTTGCTTCGGCATTACGGGCAGAAAAAGTGCCTTTATCTCGGTCATATATACGGGGCAATCTTATAAAGCAAGACTGTGCGTATCGGGTGCAGACGGCGAAAAAATTGTGGCGGAAACCCCTTTAAACGGGGGCGAAGTCAACGTCGAAATCTCTGCAAAGAACGAAGATATCTACCGCTTAATGTGTAACTTCTCGCTAAACGGCGAACCCTTGCCCTACGAATTTGAAGCGGTTGCAGGGGTGTGGGTAGGAGCAAGGTTTATTCTGTTCGCCCGTAATAAAACGGGACAGTCGGAAGGCTTTGCAGAGGCGCATTATTTTAATATTCAGCCCAAAGAATAGGGGCGTTTAAAATTAAAAATACGTAACGGCGGAGGGGATTTAATGATAATCTCTCCGCCTTTTTTGTCACATAAAACTATGAAGTATTAGAAAAACTGATACGTTCAATAAAATATCCGTCTTGATTATAGTGGCTTTTTCATAGCGTAATTGCTTTATTTTTTTCAAAAATAATATAAAATATATGCTATGGATAATGATGCTAACAGATACAGTCTGTCCTTACAATTATTTTTCGTGAGTATGCTTACGGGGCTGTTTTGCGGAGTCACCGTAACCTTATACACCGCCCTCGCTTCGATAGCCGAGGAGTTTTCACGAAGCTATTATAATTTCTTCTTCACCCACCCTGCCTTTATACCCCTGTTGTTTTTGGCGCTCTTTCTCGGTGCGGTGATTTCCGGAGGGATTAAGCAGGCGTTGCCCTTTATCAGCGGTAGCGGAATACCGCAAATCGAGGGTTCGGCAAGGGGCGTTTTCCATTTTAAGTGGCTCCGTTCGCTGATAGGAATGTTTGCGGAGAGCTTAATTTCAATCTTTATGGGTCTTTCCGCAGGGAGCGAAGGTCCGAGCGTATTCATCGGCGGTGCGTGCGGTGCGCTTACAAGCAATGCCCTAAAACGCAATTCGACGATTAGGCGATACCTAATCTCGGGCGGTACGTGTGCTGGACTTGCTGTGGCGTTCAACGCGCCTCTTGCAGGAATTATTCACGCCTTTGAAGATACGCATAAACGCTTTTCTCCCGAACTATTTATCTGTGCCTTTTCCTCCGTTTGCGTAGCAGTAATCGTAAGGAACGTTTTGCGCCCTTTGATGGGTTTTTCCATGATGCCCATACTTTCGGACTTTTCCTTTGATTCTGCAAACACGACCTCGCTTACCTTTCTTTTATACGCCGTTCCGTCGGCAATAGTTGTGGCGCTACTCGGGGTGGGGTTCTATTACCTCGTCTTTGCGTTAAGGAAGATTACCGCAAGGTATAAGTTTTTTAAAGGTGTGTTCGGTTACGTAATAGCCTTTATGCTCGCCGGTGCGTTCGGACTTATCTGCTCGTACTCAATGGGCGGAGGTCTGCACTTTATAGAGGCGTTGGGGTCGGGGAATATACAAAGCGTATTCTCATCTCCCATAGTCATAACCGTGCTTCTCGCAGTTGTAATAAAGTTCTTGTCAACGGTTGTGAATATCAGTTGCGGAGTACCTGCAGGTGCGCTCGTACCCATACTTGCAATAGGTGCAGGCGTGGGCTATCTTATCGCCTCCCTCTGTGAAATTTGGGGAATGGAGGCAAGCTATCAGAACGCCTTAGTCATAATATGTATGGCAACCTTTTTCTCCACGGTAATACGTTCGCCCATAACGAGCGTAGTGTTAGTGCTTGAACTGACCTGGAAGTTCACCTTCCTATTGCCTTTAATCATCTGCGTTGCGGTGGGGTATTTAATAGGCTTGCTCTGCCGTACTCAGTCGCTATACGACAGGATATTCAACGAGATGCTCGAAGAAGAGAGGCGCGTTCACCCTGCCGAAAGCTTTACGGTTGAAATAAAGGTGAGCTATAATTCGAGCGCAGTCGATAGACAGCTACGCAACATTATGTGGCCCGACGGCGCAATCGTCGTAATGGTGGAGAGGGGCGGAGAAAAGTTCGTTCCCAACGGCTCCACCGTCTTAAAAGAGGACGATATCTTAACGATTAAGGCAAAGACCTATTACAAGGAAGACTTTATCGGTTCCTTGCAAAGCAACGTAGGCAAGGTAATAATCCACCTCGGCACTGAGTGAAAAACGCCTTAACGCCCGCCCGTTACTCTTTTCTTTAAGAGAAAAAATGCGTTAAAATTTACGTGAAAATTTTTTTGGGATATTGATTATCGATTAAAGGCGTGGTATAATAATTTTACTTAGAATTATGCAACTCATAATTAAATATTTGCGTGTTCTAATTAAAATTAAAAGGAGGTTTTGCTGTGAGCAAGAAGGTTTTAATTTTATCGGGAAGTCCCAGAGATGGCGGTAACTCGGATATACTATGCGACCAATTTATGAGAGGAGCGAAAGAGAAGGGCAATGCGGTGGAAAAAATCCGCGTTGCAGAAAAGAAGGTTAGCCCTTGCAGGGGGTGCTATGGCTGTAAGAAAACGGGCGTGTGCGTTATTAAGGACGATATGGCTTCAATTCTTCAAAAAATCATAGATTCGGACGTAATCGTACTTGCAAGCCCTGTCTATTTCTACTCTGTCTGCGCTCAGCTTAAAGCCGTAATAGACAGGACGGTTGCACGTTGGACGGAGGTTAGGAATAAGGAATTTTATTACATAGCGACCTGCGGTGATACAGAGGATACCGCCTGCGAAAGGACTATAGAGTGCTTCAGGGGCTATGCCGACTGCGTAGAAGGTGCAATTGAAAGGGGCGTGATATGCTGTGCGAACGTCAACGAAAAGGGCGAAGTCAGCGGAACCTCTGCAATGCAACAGGCATATCAGATGGGCTTAGGCGTTTAAAGCATTAAACGGGCGTAAATACTTTCACTCAAAAAGTTTCACATAAAACAAAAAGGCGGTACTAAAACGTATCGCCTTAAATTTTTATTTTGTAATTTTTGCCCGTAAAAGCATTGACGGTTTATTACTTATTGTTATTCAACAGCTCTTCGTAAATGCTTAAAAGTCTTTGGGCTTCCGACTTAATATCGTAGTTTGAACCGACGAAGCTTTGGTATGCGCTAAGCCTTTGTTCGTCCGATTGAACTTTAACGGTTTGAGCAATCTTTTCCGCCCACTCTTTTGCCCCTAAGTCCAAATTCAAATATTCGGTGCTGTCCAAAACCTTTGCGGACAAAGGAACTTCGGTTGAAACAAAGGCAGGCAGTCCGCTCGCCTGAGCTTCTATTAAAACCAAACCCAAACCCTCGTATATGCTGGGTAAAAGGAATATATCCATTGCCTGGTAATAGTTTTCGGGCGATTTGTCAACGCCTGCAAAGATTACCTTATCATTGAGATTTAAGCTCTCAACCTTGGCAACCGTTTCGTCAAGCAGGGGGCCTTCGCCCAATAAAAGCAGTTTGGAATCGGGGTTTAGTTTGTTGTATTCGTAAAAGACGTCAATTAAAAACGAATGGTTCTTCTGGGTCATAAATCTGCCGATATGCCCTAAAACTACTTCGTCCTTTAAGTTTAACGCTTTGCGCATCTCGCTTCTTTTTTGGGCGTCGAACTTAAATCTGTCTAAATCGATTGCGTTATTTATTATTGTTACTTTACCTTGTTCAAAGGCTTTGTTTCCGAAAAGCCAACGCCCGGCGTGTTCGGAACATGCAAAATAGTGCGTCGGGTAGGTTTTAGAAAAAGGTCTTAAAAGGTTTTTAACTATATTTTTCTTCCACTCTTTTTTACTTGACGTGGAATGTGAATGTGCAATGCGTATTTTTACGCCCGCCTTTTTGGCAGAGGATAGGGCAAAGACGCTGAGTGCGTTCATATTGCAATGGACGATATCGTAATTACCCTCTTTTAAAAGCTTAGTAAGCGTTTTAACGTATTTAAAAACGTGAGTGTAATGGGGTATAAAGATAACCTTTCCGCCCATAGCCTCAATGCGTTCTTTATCTACGATTTCGCAAGTCGCTTCGATATAAAAATCAAATTGAACCTTTGAACGGTCTATGCAATTGTAGTAGTTGGTTATACACGATTCGACTCCGCCGTTATGGGCTTCGCCTAAAATTTGAGCAACTCTTATCATTACAGTTCTTCCGTCAGTTCAAAAGTAAAATTTAATACGTTTAATATTTGTAGCGAGTAATTAGTTATTAGCGTTTAACTGTTTTACGGCTTGTGATTATTTTGCGCCGTCGCGTCTTATGACGTTGCCAATCGTCTTAAAGAAGATTTTAGTATCTAACTTAAAGGAACAGTTGTCAACGTAGTAAAGTTCTAATTTTTGGCGTTCTCCGCTGTCATAGGTTACGTTGCTTCTGCCGTTGCAAGCCCACCAGCCGATTAAACCGGGTTTAACGGATAAAAGCTTTTCCATATCTTTGCCGTATTTGTCTTTAACCTCGTCCTCTAAGAGGGGGCGGGGACCTACGACGGAGAGCTTACCAACGAATATATCCCATACCTGGGGCAATTCGTCCAAAGAGGTCTTGCGTAAGAAGTGACCGATTTTTGTTATTCTCGGGTCGTTGTCAATCTTGAACTCGCGTTTATATTGTTCAAGCTGTTCGGGGGTAAGCGTAAGTTCGATTTGGTCGGCATTTTTTTTCATACTCCTGAACTTGGAAATATAGACGGGTTTTCCGTTTTTGCCTACGCGTTTTTGCTTGTAAATGACGCTTCCGCCGTCGCTACACTTAACTAAAATAGCTAAGATTATATACACCCAGAAAAACAAAATTAAAACCAATCCCGAAGTCACTATGTCGAAAAAGCGTTTAAAGAAAAGGTATGCCCCGTAACGGAACCCCTTTCTTCTTACAAAAGTGCTTTCCTTTTGACTTTCGGATTGGTTAATCTCTAAAATCTTCTGCCCGTCGGGTATCTGCCCTTCAGATGAAACTTCTTCAACCGATTGAGTGGCGATTGCCGACGTGCCGTCGGATTGATATGTCTGCTGATTTACAGCATCTTTTTCCTTTTGTTCGATAATCATAATTCGTTCCCCAATACGAATAATTGATTTTTATTTACGCTATACTACTGCGTAAAATTCCGTATGCAGGTACGTTTTGCGGTGCGCTACAACAACGGAAGTGCGCAAAGGCTTTACCTAAACCCAAACAAATGACGTAGAAAAACAAAACCGCCCTTTGCGCTTCCTTTTAATACAATTAAAAGTTCTGTACTTTAATTGACATACTCTGTTAACATAAAGTTTAGCATAAGAAGCTGTTATTGTCAATGAACTTTTTTGATAATTATGTAAAATATGTCTGGAAAATAATACAGGACAAATTGTTTAAATTACCTTATTATGCTCTTTGCAAGTGCAATATTTTGCAAAAACAGACAAATAAAAAAGCGGTAACCCCTGCCTGAGTGGCAAAGCTTACCGCCAAAAAAAACAAAACGTAATTATTTATCGCTTTAAATTGAACGTTAATTATTTATTATCTCTTCGCTGAGCGTAAGAATTTTGTCGGCATATTTGCGTTTGCGCGACGCTAATACAGCCTTATATATAAAGTAGTTTGCAGAAGCCATAGCAATGCCTACGACGCCGATAACAATGCCGAGGGGCATAGCAAAGGAAAGGGCTGTGCCGATGACCCCCATTGCAAGGCACATTCCCGTGCCTAATATAAGCGATGATACCGCGCCGAAGGTGTAAGAAAAAATCTTTGCGGGGCGTTTAGCTCTTTTATCTAAATTACGCAGTTCGTCCATTTTGGTTACAGGGCGTCCCTGATAGTCCTCTTTGAGTTTATTTACGTAGTCGTTTTCATTTACCGTTGTCATAATTTTTATCTCCTTGATTGATTTTGTACCCCTATTATACGTTGAAGTTTTTGCCGTTTTATTAAAGTTAAGTTAGCGTTAAGTTAAAATAAGTTAAAGTTTTGTTAAACCCACAATTATTTTAAATTTAGCTTAAACGTGGCAACTGCCATTCCGTTTAGGTATAGGTAAAAACTAATTGTTGACTTGTTGCTCTAACCTGCGGTATAATAAGCATAATATTAAAAGTTAAGGTTTATTATGAAATTGAAGTTTGTTAACGCCAAGGATGATAGGGCGGTTTGGAAGGATATTAAAAAACTCTATTTTTCGGCATTCCCCAAAGAGGAGAGGTTTGCGTTTTGCTATATAAAGCGCAAGGCTAAAACTGAGGCGGAGGAGTGCATAGCCGTCTATGACAACGGCATATATGCAGGGCTTTTGATTTTAGTTCGGTACAAAGACGTTACTCTTTTATTCTATTTTGCTGTTGCGGATAATTTAAGGGGTAAGGGCTACGGCACTGAAATTTTAAGCGGGTTAAAGGAATTATACCCCGACGACAGAATTATTCTAATGTTTGAAATACCGGACGAAAACTCACCCAACAACGCGCAACGCCTACAAAGAAAGGCGTTTTACGAAAAGAACGGCTTTTGCGACTGCGGATATATTACCGAGGAGAGGGGCGTAAAGTACAAAACCTACTCCTACGGCGGTATGGTAACCGAAGAAGAACTAACCGCTCTTCTAAAAAATTACGTGGGTCAAAGGCTGTTTAAAAAGTACTATAATTTTTTTGACGAAGGGGAGATATGAGTATGAATACGGTTAAAATCAACGGCATATATAGGCATTTTAAGGGCGATTATTATCTTTTATGCGAGGTGGCTTATCACTCCGAAACTAAGGAAAAATATGCGGTCTATCGCAGATTATACGGCGACGGCAGTCTGTGGGTTAGACCTTTGGATATGTTTCTAAGCGAAGTTGACCATAATAAATACCCCGAAGTAAAGCAGAAATACCGCTTTGAATTGCAGGAAATAGAAAGCGTTGTAAAAAAATAAGGCGGGTGGTGAGTTATGACGTTAAACCAGATTAGATACATAATAACCATATCCGAAACGGGTGCGATGAGCAGGGCGTCGGAGCTACTTTATATCTCCCAACCCTCTTTGACTGAGGCGGTAAAGGACGCGGAGAGCGAACTCGGCTTTGCCCTTTTCAACAGGAACAATAAGGGCGTTACGCCCACCGCAGAGGGGAGCGAATTTTTAAAATACGCCCGTCAGGTTTATTCTCAGTTCGAGGCGTTGGAGGAAAAGTTTATCGGCGGAAAGAGTTTTAAAAAGGCTTTCGGCGTTTCCTCCCAGCACTACTCCTTTGCGGTAAAAGCCTTTGTAGAGGCGGTGCGTTCGCTCGATACAATAAACTACGAGTTCGCTATAAGGGAGTGCAAGACGAGGGAGGTAATTTCCGACGTTGCGTCTTTGAGGAGCGAAATCGGCATATTATATTTAAGCGAGTTCAATAAAAAGGCAATCGAAAAGCTTTTAAATCAGAGTGATTTAAAGTTCACCCCCTTAAAAACCTGCAAAGCCTACGCCTACCTTTGGAAGGGACACCCCTTAGCAAAGTGCCAAAGCGTAACCTTTTCTCAGCTTAAAAATTACCCCTGTCTTTCCTTTGAACAGGGCGACGGCGCGTCCTTCTATTACGCGGAAGAAATAACTACTACAAGGGTATTTCCCCGCATAATATACGCCTGCGACAGGGCTACTATGCTTAATTTAATGGTGGGGTTAAACGGCTTTACCGTCTGTTCGGGCATCATCTGCGAGGAACTTAACGGCGACGACTTTATCGCCGTACCCTTAGATAAAAACGACCCCGAATTTTCTGGCGAAATGGTAATCGGTTACGTCGTCCGCAAAAACTGTATTTTAAGCGATATTTGCCTTTCCTATATAGAGGAATTAAAAAAGTACCTTTCTAAGTGCGTTTAAAATATTGTCAAGGGCGGAGGGCGCCGTATTATAATGCGGAGGGGTGCCGTATTATAATATTGTTAAGGCGGGTTGCAAGCCGTATTAAATTATTGTTAATGGGGCGGAGTTGCCATAGGTTAAGCCTATAATTAACCATATATAACACGTATTTTACAAATAGCAAAAGTCGGTTTATAATGAAAGCACAAACAAAGCAAAGGAGCAATTCATTATGGCAACCGATATAAATAACAGCAATACTTGGAGTTTTGAAACCAAACAGTTACACATAGGACAGGAGAAGGCGGACCCCGTCACAGACGCAAGGGCGGTACCCATTTACGCCACCACTTCCTACGTATTCCACGACAGTCAGCACGCGTCTGATAGGTTCGGCTTAAAGGATGCGGGCAACATCTACGGTAGGTTAACCAACCCCACTCAGGACGTGTTTGAAAGGAGAATAGCGTCGCTTGAAGGCGGAGTTTCGGCGCTTGCCGTGTCGTCGGGTGCGGCGGCAATCAACTACGCAATAACGGCTCTTGCAAAGAGCGGAGAGCATATAGTTTCCGCAAAGAACATCTACGGCGGAACTTACAACTTCCTCGCCCACACCCTACCCCTTACCAACAACGTAACGACGACCTTTGTTGACCCCTACGAAGAGGGAGCGTTTGAAAGGGCTATCCGCCCCGAAACAAAGGCAATCTTTGCAGAGACCTTGGGCAACCCCAATTCCGATTTGCTCGACATAGAGGCAATTGCAAAGATAGCGCATAAGCACAACATACCCCTCGTAGTTGACTCGACTTTCGCGACGCCCTATCTTATAAGACCGTTGGAGTACGGTGCGGATATCGTAGTACATTCGGCTACAAAGTTCATAGGCGGTCACGGTACGGCAATCGGCGGTGTGATTATAGACGGCGGTAAGTTCGATTGGAAGGGTAGCGGAAAGTACCCTTGGATTAGCGAACCCAACCCCAGCTACCACGGCATATCCTTTTCAGACGCCTGCGGTGCTTCAGCTTACGCAACGTATATAAGGGCAATACTATTAAGGGATACGGGTTCAACCCTCTCGCCCTTCCACGCGTTCATATTCCTGCAAGGGCTTGAAACTCTGTCGTTAAGGCTTGAAAGGCATACGCAGAACGCACTTAAAATAGTTGAATATCTTGCCTCCAACCCCAACGTAGAGGCGGTGCATCACCCTTCGCAAGAAAACGAACCCTCGCACTATCTGTATAACAAATATCTGCCTAACGGAGGCGGTTCGATTTTCACATTCGAGATTAAGGGCGGAGCGAAGGAGGCGCAGAAATTTATAGATAACCTGCCCATATTCTCACTTTTAGCTAACGTTGCGGACGTAAAATCACTCGTCATTCACCCTGCAAGCACCACCCATTCGCAGATGAACGAAGAAGAGCTTTTAAACAGCGGTATAAAGCCCAACACCATTCGTTTATCAATCGGTACGGAGAACGTAAATGACCTTATTTCCGCATTAGATTATGCATTTGATAGCATTAAATAAGCTCTCTGCGCATATACTTCGCAATAGTTCGTCGAGCTACGTTTTTCTTGGGTCATTTACGCTTAAGTAAACTCCCCGTCGAAAAGCCTTGCTCTCCTGCTCTTGCTTGTATCTTCTCAGAGGTGCATACCCTAACATATGGGGATTTTGAAATTTTAAGGAGAGAACTTATGTCTAAAATATATACTTCTGTTCAACAGCTGATAGGAAAAACGCCCATTTTGGAGCTTACAAATATACAAGAGGAACTCGGCTTAAAGGCAAGAGTGCTTGCTAAGTTGGAATTGTTTAACCCTGCAGGTTCGGTAAAGGACAGGGTGGCTAACGCCATTATAGACGACGCCGAAGCAAAGGGACTTTTAACAAAGGATACCGTAATCATAGAACCCACTTCGGGCAATACGGGTATAGGGCTTGCCTCGGTAGCTTCGGCAAGGGGATATAAGCTTGTAGTAGTTATGCCCGAAACGATGAGCATAGAGAGAAGAAAGCTTATGAAAGCATACGGCGCAGAGCTTGTGCTATCAGAGGGAAAGCTCGGAATGAAGGGTGCGATTGCCAAGGCGGAGGAGCTTAAAGCAAGTTATCCCTCGGCAATAATAGCAGGGCAATTTGTAAACCCTGCCAACCCCAAGGCACACTATTCAACTACCGGTCCCGAAATTTTCGAGGACACCGACGGCAAGGTTGACGTGTTCGTAGCAGGCGTAGGCACGGGCGGTACGGTTACGGGCGCCGGCAAGTACTTAAAGGAAAAAATACCTGATATTAAAGTCGTTGCGGTAGAGCCTTTTTCTTCCCCCGTACTATCGGGCGGAAAGGCAGGTCCCCACGGCATACAGGGCATAGGCGCAGGATTCGTACCGCAGGTTTTGGACACTTCGGTGTATGACGAAGTGGTAACGGTAACCGAGCAGAACGCCTACGAAACGGCAAGGCTTATAGGCAAACGCGAAGGCGTTTTAGTCGGCATCTCTTCAGGCGCTTCCGCCTACGTAGCAATTGAACTTGCAAAAAGGGAAGAGTATGCAGGAAAGACGATTGTTGTGCTACTCCCCGACGGCGGAGATAGATACCTCTCTACCCCTCTGTACAATATTGAATAAATATTATTCGTACATTCCATACCCGAGGAGATTGCCACAGGGCGTGAACGCCCTTCGCAATGACGACCTTATAATAATTGCTCCAAACAACAGGGCTTACCGTGAAAACGGCAAGCCCTTTTAAGTTGCTATTTGCCTTTTAAGGTATTATAATATCTTTTAAAGGGATATTCAGATGAAAAAGATAATAGAAAATGCAACGTTCGACGAAGAGAGGGCGTTATACGCAAGCAAAAATCTTAAACTCATAAACGTGTCGTTCGACGGCAAAGCCGACGGCGAAAGTGCGCTTAAAGAGTGCGAAGACATTGAATTTTTAAAGGGGTACTGCAATCTGCGCTACCCTTTTTGGCATATAAAAAATCTTAAAATTTCGCAAACCGAGATGACCGAAAATTGCAGGGCGTCGCTATGGTATTGCAACAACGTACATATTTCAAACAGCAAGCTCTTCGGCATTAAAGCTATTAGGGAGTGTAAGGGCGTAAACGTAATTGACTGCGACATATCCTCTCCCGAATTGGGTTGGTTTAACGAAAATATTTCCTTTAAGGACTGCAAAATAGACAGCGTATATTTTCTAATGCGTTCTAAAAACGTAAGTTTAAACGGTGTGGAATTTACAGGTAAATACTCCTTTCAGTATGTGGAAAACGCGGTAATCGAAAACAGTAAGCTCACCACAAAGGACGCCTTTTGGCACGGCAAAGATATAACCGTTAAAAATTGCGAGGTGGTGGGCGAATACCTTGGGTGGTATTCCGAAAACTTAACCTTTGAAAACTGTTTAATCAAGGGTACTCAGCCCCTTTGCTACTGCAAAAATTTAAGGCTGATAAACTGCAGAATGGAGGGGTGCGATTTTGCATTTGAAAAGAGCGAGGTTAACGCCACTGTGACTACAAAAATAGACAGCGTAAGACCTTATAAAGGGCAGGTTATTGCCCCTGAAATAGGTGAGTTTGTCGATTAACTGCTATTGCTGACATAAATTTTTACATAATTAAAAACGGGGAGAATTGTGAAAAACGTTCTCCCCGTTATTTTACCTAACATATTTTAAACAAAGCTATTGTTATGGGATATCTTTTTTTGTTATTTTTTTGCGTGAAACATCTTGACATCAGTATATAATGAGAGTAAAATTTAACTGTATAAATTTTTATGATAAGGAGAAAATGATGGACAAAAAGAAAATTAAGCGCATCGTTGCCACGGTAATGGCATGCGCTTCCGTCAGTGCGTTGGCTGTTTTGGGCTTCGGCTGTAAAAAACCTGCCGACCACACCCACACCGCCGATACGCAATGGCACACCGATGAAAATAAGCATTGGCACGAGTGTACGGCAGGCGACGGCGAAAAGCTTAACGAAGGTACTCACGCCGATAACACAAACGACGGCTTGTGCGATACCTGCGGATATCAGATGACGACCCCTACGCCCGGGGACGTAGCGGTAACGGGAGTTTCGCTCAACCAGACCACCGCAAGCTTAAAGATGGGTTCAAACGAAACCGTAACCTTAACGGCAACGGTAGCGCCTGCAAACGCAACCAATACGTCTGTTACTTGGTCGTCGGATAATACTTCGGTAGCAACGGTTGAAAACGGCGTGGTTACGGCACTTTCCGCAGGCACTGCTAAGATAACCGTAACGACGGCAGACGGCGGATTTACCGCAGACTGTACTGTAACCGTAGCTACGGCAGATGCGGAACCCCCCGTTGACCCTCCTTCAGGCGATTACACTACGGGCGTACATACCTTGACCTTTACAGGCGACGCAGACATATTCACGTCGTCTATCAGCGTTTCAAGTACGGACAGCGGTTATAATACTACCTATTTCAAGGTGGCTTCGGGCGACTATCTGTACGCAAATATGAAGTTACAGAAGAATAAGGTAATAAAAGTTTCCGGCAAGGCTGTAACCTCTAATAAGACTACCGCAGGGAAAAATACAAATCTCGGCGTATCGCTTAAAGACGGTTCCACGGGTGCCGTAAGCGGTTTGCCCAGCCCCATTAGTTTCGCACAGGAAGACGGGGAAAAGGCGTTCAGCTTTGAATTAACCGTAACGACCGAAGGCGATATAGTGCTTGCATTTACGAGAAGTTCGGGCAGTACGGGCTGTGAAATTACGGAACTTGTGATTGAAATAACCGACTCCGCTCCCGTAGCCGTAACGGGCATCACCCTCAACAAGACGACGGGTAGCCTCACGATAGGTTCAACCGAAACCTTAACGGCAACAGTTGCTCCTTCTAATGCAGACAATACCGACGTTGAATGGTCGTCTTCCGATAGTACGGTTGCAACCGTTGACGCAAACGGCAAGGTGACGGCAATTAAGAAAGGTACCGTAACCATAACTGCAAAGGCAAAGGGCGATACTTCTAAGACGGCTTCCTGCGAATATACCATAACCAACGTAATGCCTTCAATCGTACAAATCGACCGTGACGAGGCAACTATCGAAATTGACGGAAGCATTACCTTGATTGCAATCGTAAGCCCCGACAATACGACGGTTAAGACGGTAACTTGGTCGTCTTCCGACGATTCGATTGCAACCGTTGACGCAAACGGCAAGGTTACGGGCTTAAAGACAGGTACCGTTACCATAACCGCGACCTCTACCGAGGACGATACGGTTAAGGCAACCTGTACAGTTAACGTGCTTGCGGAAATAGTAAAGGTCACGAGCGTAACCCTCTCCGATACAACTGCAACCATCGATATGGAAAGCGCAACTACTCATAAGTTGACGGCAACCGTTTTACCCGACAACGCAAGCAACAAGACGGTAGTTTGGACTACTTCCGACAAGACTGTTGCAACGGTTGATTCAACGGGTTTGGTAACTGCACGTAAGGCAGGCAAAGTAACCATAACCGCAACGGCGGACGGCGTCAGCGCAACCTGCGAAATCACAATCACCGCTCCCGCACCCGTTGCAGGCGCGCCTACAATCAGCTTAAGTTCCGCAGACGAACTTGAAACGGCATACGTTGAGTGGACTACCGAAAATTGTACGGCGGATTGGTTCAACGTTTACTATAAGTCGGAAACTGCTTCTACCTGGTCTCAACTCGACGGCGCCCTCGTAAGACAGTATTCAAAGTATTACAGGGCAGATATGGTAGGTCTTAAAGCCGGTACTTATGCAATGAAGGTCGTTCCCGTTGTAAGCGACGCGGAAGATACGGACCATATTGCATACGCCAACGGCATAAGCGTAAAGGCACACGACAGAACGGGCTTTGCCTTCGTAAACGGCACTTCTTCGGGAGCATATAACGAAGACGGTACTTTAAAGAGCAATGCAGTCGTTCTGTATATCACCGAACAGAATAAGAACTCGATTTCTATGGACGTAACGGGCGCAACCGCTAACCCCTGCGTAGGCTTACAGAATATATTAAACGGCTTCAAGAAGGGTAAAGATTCCCGTCCTCTGTGCGTACGTATGATAGGCAATATCACCGATATGGCTACGATGGATAAGGGCGATATAGTCGTTGACGGAAACACTCAGGGCGTTACCATTGAAGGTATCGGCGCTGATACGACGGTTAACGGTTGGGGTATTCGCGTAAAGGGTTCTTCTAACGTCGAAGTGCGCAACCTCGGCTTTATGAACTGCGACAGCTCCGAAGGCGACTGCTTAGGCTTACAGCAGGATAACGACCACGTTTGGGTACACAACTGCGACTTCTTCTACGGCGACGCAGGCTCCGACGCCGACCAGGCTAAGGGCGACGGCTCGCTCGATACTAAGACTTCAACCTACGTTACACATTCCTACAACCGTTTCTGGGATAGCGGAAAGTGCAACTTACAGGGTATGAAGAGCGAGACTGTGAATAACTTTATAACCTATCACCACAACTGGTACGACCACTCCGACTCCCGTCATCCCCGTATCAGAACTTGTACGGTTCATATCTATAACAACTACTTCGACGGCAACGCTAAATACGGCGTGGGCGTAACCATGGGCGCAAGCGCATTCGTGGAAAACAACTACTTCCGTTCAACCTCAACTATGAGACCTATGATGTCCTCCGGTCAGGGTACCGACGCACAGGGCGAGGGTACGTTCTCGGGTGAAACAGGCGGTATAATCAAGTCGTTCGGCAACGTATATACGGGCGGTGGCTCCGTTTCGCTTAAGACATATCAGCAGGGCGGTTTCAACGGCAATCCTAACGACTCCGACTGCTACGAGGTTTCCAGCCGTAACGAAACCGTTCCTTCCTCGGTTACGACTGTCAAGGGCGGAACTACTTATAACAACTTCGACACGGCTTCAAATATGTATTCCTACACGGTTGAAAGTGCAGAGCAGGCTAAGGCAAGCTGTGAAAGGTATTCGGGCAGAATCGACCACGGCGACTTCGAGTGGACGTTTAACAACGTAACCGACGACCCTTACTACGGCGTAGATGCTAATCTTAAATCGGCGCTTAAAGCTTACGACGACGTAATCGTCAAGATAGGCAACGTTGCAACGGGTTCGTCGGGCGAATCGGGCGGTGACAGCGGTTCGACAGGCGGTGATAGCGGTTCAACGGGCGGAGAGACCGGCGGTGAAACCGGCGGAGACAGCGGTTCAACTACAACCCCTGTTGAAGGCGAGATTATCTACATTCCTTCAAGGGACGGCTATACAGGCAAGGACGGCATAACCTTATCCAGCCAGAGTACGAGCAACAAGGCGAGCGAAGATATCTACGTTCTCGGCTATAACGTCAAGGCAAAGACGGCGTCAAAGGTCGATAGCAACCAGCATATCAAGCTTACGCCTTCAGCGGACGCAACGCTCAAGCTCTACACGCTTACCGATAATTTGAGCGTCAACGGCGTTAAGGTTACGGGTGTTGACGAAGGCGACTACTACGTAATAACGGTATCTCTTACGGCAGGTACGGCTTACGACATAACCAAGGGCGACGGCGAAAACGCACTCTACGCGGTTCAGCTTATACCTGTGGCTTAACAAACGGCTTAAAACTGAATAAAAGCTAAATCAGGCGGTTGCGGAAGTAATTCAGTAACCGCCTAATTTTACTTTTCGAGTGAGTTCTATAGCCGTCTTACTTTACATTTGGGTTGTAAAATCAGAGTACAAATAAGGGTATAAATAAGGGTAATATTCACCCCCCCCCTTTCGTACTTTATAATTATAAGTTTAAATTATAAAAATATAAAAAAGCATTATACACATTTTTCCGATTGACGGGAATAATACTTGCAAAAAAAACGTAATTATGATAAAATTTGAAAGTAAATGGCTTTTATGCAGAATAAATGTATATTTTAGTTAATTGAAACAATTTCGCGGTGTATAAAGGCAGTTAAATATTTATTCATAAAATAATAAGGAGAAGAGCTTTGGAAGAAAATTTTCTTAAAATAAAGAAAAAGTACTTTATCGTTGCGATAGTTTCGGCGGTAGTACTCGGTGCGCTTTGCGGTGTTGCTCTCGCCTCCTTGACGGCGGTCATCTTAAAGCGTAGCGCCATAGAGCTTCATTGGGCGGTTTATTTAGCGATTGCCCTCGTTTTGGGTGCGGGTTGCGGAGCAGGTCTCTTCTTTATTCTCCGTCCAAAGGACAAGACAATCGCCAAAGCGTTGGATAAAAAATACTCCCTCGGCGAAAAGGTTCAGACTATGGTGGAGTACCGCGGAGTGCAGGGGGATATGGCTTCGCTCCAGAGGGAACAGGCGGATAAGGCTCTCTCGTCCGTCGTAAAAAACAGGATAGACGTATCCTTCCTTTTAAAATTCATCGCCGTGCCTATTATTGCCGTTGCGATGCTTTTCGTGGGGATTTTCGTGCCTGCCAAAAAGACGGTTGCGCCTCCCCCTCCCGGATTCCAAATCACGGAAAATCAGATAATCGCGTTGCAAAACCTTATAAACGACGTAGAAAATTCAGAGCTTAGCGAAGGGTTAAAAGTCTATTGCAAACAGTCCCTTGAAAATCTTTTAGACGATTTAAAGGAAACCGAATATCAAAGCGAGATGAAGACCAAGGTGATTGCTACGGTCAAATCAATCGATACAACGATAGCTTCGTATAACAGCTATCTTAAAATTTATTATTCCTTTAAAGAAGATGAAACGCTGTCCGAATTTGCCGATGCAATGCTCGGCGGTATGACCTTCTATAAAGCCACCGTAACCGAGATTAAGAACCTTGAAGTCGTTGGTACGAAGAGCGAGGCAAACCGCTCGGCTATCGAAAACAAATTGGGCGAATGGGCTAAGTCCTTTAAAGGGACTTTGTGCGAAGACTCTGCCGAGGGTGAAAGCACCGACGTGCCTAAATCTGCCCAAGAGATGTACGCCGTCGTTCAAGAGTACAGTACAAAGCTTAGTAACGGCGTCGCCGAGTCGGGAATAGAAAATACCGATACGGACGCTCTGTGCGTTGCTCTTTTAAACTTTGCACAGGAATTAGCCGATATTTCTTCGGGGTGGAGCGATACGACGTATTTCAGTAAGGTTTCTTCCCTTACGGATAGTTTTAATACCCTGTGCCTTTCTGCACTTGACTCTCAGTCCTATAACTGCATTATGGACGAATATATACGTAACGAACTCGCCCGAATATTCGGGTTGAAGGTTTCTATTTTCGGCGATAACGACGAGGTTGCACCCGACCCTGCCGAAGAGGAAGGGGGTGACTCCGGCGACGAAACGCACGGCGGTTCTGGCGGTAGCGGAGAAATTATATACGGTAGCGAAGATACGATATACGACCCCGATTCGGGTACTTTAGTACCTTACGGACAGCTGTTGGATAAATACAGGGCAAGGTATAGGGAAAAAATATTGGAGTATGAAGAGCTTTCCTCTAAGGAAAACGCCACCGCGGAAGAAAAGGCGGAGGCAAAGTACGTACTCAGCGAGCTTTCAAAATACATAGATGCATACTACGGTCTGCTTTACAGCGGTATCGAAGATGCGCAATAATACTTTTTAACCGAGAATAAACTCAAGGGAGACTAAAATGGATAAGGAACAGACCAATATGGAAAACAGCAGTTTGGGCGCAACCGCAATTGAATCGAACAATTACGATACAAACACTGCTAAGGTAAAGGCGTTTGCGGAATCCGTCCGTAAAGTTAAGGACGAGCTTGCAAAGGACGTCGTAGGACAAAAGGACATAATAGACAACGTGCTGATTGCAATAGTAGCAGGCGGTAACGTGCTTTTAGAGGGCGTACCCGGAGTAGGTAAAACCCGTCTTGTACGTTCGCTCGGAAGGACGCTTGCGTTGCCCTTCTCGCGTATTCAGTTCACGCCCGACCTTATGCCCTCGGACGTTACGGGTACAAACATAATAGAAAAGGACGAAAACGGTAAGATGACGACGACCTTTAAGCGCGGTCCCATATTTGCAAATTTGGTGCTTGCCGACGAAATAAACCGTGCAACGCCCAAGACTCAGTCCGCCATGCTCGAAGTTATGCAGGAGCATAGAGTGACGATTGCAAAGCAGACCTATCAGCTCTCCGAACCCTTCTTTGTACTTGCAACCGAAAACCCCATAGAGCAGGACGGTACTTACCCTCTGCCCGAAGCGCAGATGGACAGATTTATGTTCAAGCTCATAGTTAAATTCCCCTCCGTTGACGAACTTAAAGACATAGTCAATATGACTCAGGTAACTATGGAGGAAACGGCAGAAGCCGTAATCGACGGACAAACCGTACTTGAGATGAGGGAGCTTGCAAAGTCCGTTCCCGTAATAGACGACGTTCTTAACTATGCGGTAAGTCTTGTATCCAACTCCCACCCCGAACTCGAAAAGACTTCGGAAACGGCTAAAAAGTACATAAAGTACGGTGCGTCTCCCCGTGCCGCACAGGCTTTGATAACGTCTGCAAAGGTAAGGGCGCTTATGAACGGCAATTACAACGTATCTTACGAAGATATAAACGAACTTGCAGGCCCCGTATTAAGGCACAGAATTAAGACCAACTACACCGCGGTTAACGAAAAACTGTCGGTTGACGACGTTATAGCACTCCTTGTGGCAGAAAACAAGAAACTCTGCAAATAACGCATATAGGTAATATTTAATCAGATGACAAAGACGGTTATAGACGAGGAATTGTTACAGCAGATAGAGCTGTTGCAGATGCTCGTAAAAAACAACGTCGCGGGAATGTTCGGCGGTAATCATAAGAGTAAGAGCTACGGCTCTTCGTGTGAGTTTGCCGATTACAGAGAGTACGCTCCCGGCGACGACATAACCAAAATCGATTGGAACGCTTACGCCCGTTTCGAGAATTTATACACGAAACTCTTTCTCGACGAAAGGCAGATGCACACGCGTATCTACATAGACGCAAGCCGTTCAATGGGTTTTGGTAAAGGTAAGAAAGACGAACAGGCGCTAAAGATTGCGACGGCGTTCGCCTATCTTTCGGTATGCGAAATGGACAAAGTTTCGGTTTATACAATCCGCGGTAAAGAGCTTGATTGTATAATCAACGGAATGTTGGGCAAGGAGGCGTTTATCAGCTCCATAGGCAAGCTCAACGACGTTGAATTTTCGGACGACAGCTTTATAAGCGAAGCAATCGTACCCTCTAAGGTAGGCTACGGCGACGGTATGTCTATTATCATTTCCGACTTCTTGACGGATAACGATTACGAATCGGCTATCGACCACCTTACGGGCAAGAAGAGGCACGTGTTGTGCGTTCAAGTCCTCTCTTCGGAAGAGCTTAACCCCAAGGCAAGGGGCAAGATGCACTTCTTCGATTCGGAGGATTCAAATAAGTATTACCGCAAGAATATCAGCCGAGAAATTATTTCCGCCTATAAACAGGCGGTGGAGTACGCAACCGGAAGAGTACGCGACTATTGCTTATCACGCGGTGCCGACTATATGCTCGTCAGCGCAGAGGATTCGGTGGGAGATATGTTCTTCAACAGGCTAGTAGGCGAGGGGGTGCTTAAATGAGATTTTCTAATCCCCTCGGTTTCCTTGCTCTCCTTGCCATTCCCGTTATCATAATTATTTATATAATAAAGAGCAAATACACAGAGCAGACGATAACCTCGACCTATCTTTGGACTCTCTCCGAAAGGTTCTTAAAACGTAAAAACCCCTTAAAGGCTATTACGGGTTTAATAAGCTTAATTTTGCAATTGCTCGCCGTGTTGTTTATCGCTCTTGCAATATCGGGTCCCGTATTCATTTTAAAGGGAAAGGCTTACGACTACTGCTTTATTTTAGACGCGTCGGCAAGTATGAACGCGACTAATAACGGCACTTCGAGATTTGAAGAGGGCAAGGACAATATTGAAAGGCTTATATCCTCCTCGGCGGACGGAAGCAGTTATACGCTTATAGTTGCAGGCGATACCACCGACGTTATTTTCAAGGGTATAGACGACAAGAAATCGGCTATAAATCAGCTCAATGCCCTTTCGTCTTCCTTCTCTTCGTCCAACTTAAACTCCGCGCTTACACAGGCGCAGAAGTACTTCAACTCAAACAAATCAATCAAATTCTACGTAGTAACCGATAAGGAGTTTGAGACGACTGCAAACGTCAGCTATATCGGCGTAAACGGCGGTACGGTCAACTACGCAATCGACGAGATTGATTACTTATTCCTTGACGGCGGAATGAAGATTACGGGCAAAGCCGTCTCCTATTCGGGCGATTCTGCAGTGACGGTAGAGGCGTATATCAACGACTCCCCCGTACCCTCAGGCACGGCAACGGTACAGGTAACGGAAAACACCTTTACCTCTTTTACCATACAGTTAAGCGAGACGGACTTCAATTCGTTAAAGGTAAAGCTTAAATCGGGCGATAACCTCGATTACGACAACCAAGTAATACTTTACAATAAGCGCAGTAGCGACAGTTACAGCACCCTTTTGGTCAGCAATACGCCCTTCCTTATTCAGGCGGCAATCAAGTCTGCCGGTAATTTAAGCTGTGACGTAATCAGCCCCGAAGAATATACCGAAGCTAAGGCTACGGGCTACAGCCTGTATATATTCGACAGCGACGACGGAGACGCATTCTCTCCCGAGGTTCTTCCCTCCGACGGCGCGGTTTGGTTTATCAACCCCTCGGCAAGCGTTGCAGGTTCGGGCTTTTCTTACCGCGGAGTGGCGGAGGGCGCTACACAGGGTAAGCTCAGCACTTCGACAGAAACGGAGATAAGAAGCCTGCTTAAAGGTACCGCTGATAACAGTGAGACTTCGTTTTTAAAATACGTAAGATGCAGACCCGACAAAAACTTCTATCCGCTTATGTACTGCGGAGACGATGACCCTATCGTGTTTGCGGGGGCAAACGATTACGGCAACCGAGAAGTCGTGTTTGCGTTTGACTTCAACTATTCCGACTTTTCAACGTCGTATAACGGACTTGTTCTTTTAAGCAACCTTATAAATTATACCTTCCCCAGCGTACTCGAAGAGACTGTGGCATACAGCGGAGATACCGTTACTTTTAACGTGCTTCCCGGCTGTAACAGTATTAAAGTGACTGCGCCTTCGGGTAAGGAAGAATATGTATATACTTCGGATACGGTATCGGAGACGATATGCGAATATCAGCTTTCCGAAGTGGGCGAATATGCCGTTTCGGCAACCGTGGGCAACGGTATTCAGACGGCGTATATGTATTCGTGTTTCCCTACGGAAGAGAGAATTCTTCAAGTAAAGGAGACGAGCTTTGTTATAGAAGGCGAGGCGGAAACGAATAAGAGAGACGGCAAGTACGACGACGTACTCTATCTTTTCATCATTCTTGCCGTATTATTTATAGCAGATTGGGCGGTGTATTGTTATGAGCAGTATCAACTTCGATAATCCTTGGCTGTTATTTATAATACTTCCCCTCGCTATTCTGCTTACCGTCCCCTTTGCCCTGGCGATAAGAAAGGATAACTTAAACGGACATAACGTCGCGTCGGGCGTTATTCATATAATCATGGCTGTGCTTATAGGCTTTTCCGTGGCAGGCACAAACATAATCACGACCAAAACGCAGACGGACGTCTATGTGGTTGCGGACGTCAGCTATTCGGCTACGAACAACCTCGATACCATCGATTCGTACATAGTGCGCCTCGGCAAAAATCTGCCTGCAAATTCGAGAATGGGCGTAATATGCTTCGGCAAGGACCATAAGCTCGTCACCCGTCTCGGAGAAAAGTTCAGAACGGTTAAAAATTCTGGCGTTGACGACAGTTCTACGAATATAGTCGATACTCTCGCATATACGGGTTCGCTCTTCCGTGCAGACGTTATTAAGCGCATAGTGCTTATCACCGACGGACGCGCCACCGACGGTAGCGACGGCAACGCACTGCAACGCCAGGTGAACGCCTTGTCCGAGAGAAAGATAAGGGTCGATGCAATATTTTTAGACAACAACGTAAGCGGTAAAATAAACGAAGTTCAGCTTTCAAGTGCAGACTTCACCCCGTCTGTTTCCATAAATAAAGACTGTAAGGCGTCGCTCAAAGTTCAGGTGAGCAGTACGGACGGCGCCGATATTCAGCCATTGATAAAGATATATTTAAACGAGGGTGAAGAGCCTTACAAAACGCTTACCCCCTCGCTTACGGACGGAAGCAACACCGTCAAGTTCGACCTTTACACAAAGGAAGAGGGCGTATATAATTACCGTGCCGTCATCGAATCCGAGGGAGATAACAACGCTTACAATAACGAGCTTTCCTTCACGCAGACGGTCAACGGCAAAACCAAGGTATTGCTTATCTCCAACAAATACGAGGACTATACAAAGCTTACACAAATCCTTGACGACGACTTAGACAGCGTAGAAATAGACGCTAAAATAGCAATGACAAGCGTACCCAACACAGTCGAAAAACTGTGTCAGTACGACCAGATTGTCCTCTCGGATATAGACGTAACCACTCTCGATAACTACGAGTTGTTCGTAGAAAGCCTCGATACCGTTGTCACTCAATACGGCAAGAGCCTTTTAACCTTCGGCGATTTGGGTATTCAAAACCACAACGGCGAAAACAACGAAGCGATTAAGACGTTAAACTCTATGCTCCCCGTAAATTACGGCAAGAGCGACGACGCCTCCGCCCTCTATACCCTGCTTATCGATACTTCGAGAAGTATGGAAGAGCTGAATAAGCTTGAAAGGGCTAAGGAAGCGGGTAAGCAGATAGTAAGTATGTTGAGCGAAAACGACGAGTTGGGCGTAATAGAATTTAACGGCGAAACCTTTACGGCGCACAATATAGTAAAATTAAACGATACGAACCGTCAAAGCGTAATAGATGCTATCGACAAACTCGACGTAATGCAGAGTACCGAAATGGGTTCGGGCTTAGAGGCTGCGTTAAAGATGATGAAGGGCGGAAATTACAGAGAAAAGAGACTTATGGTAATTTCCGATGGACTCAACAGTCCTAACGCTTCGAGCGGAGACCCCTTACAGCTTGTAAAGGAGTTAAGGAGTAATTCAATCTATACCTCAACTTTGGACGTAGGCAGAGGTCAAGCCTCCGACACAACTGCAACCAACGCTAAAATTTTGCTTCAAAATATGGCGACTTACGGCGGAGGTTCGTACATAGATATCAGTACGGACAGCAGTTTTGAAGAGGCTATTAACGGCGAACTCCCTCAGGACGTTGTAAGTAGCATAGGCGAGATTTCGTATATCAAAATTCACAGACCTAAGGACAGCGTTTTAAAGGGAATAGACGGCGCAGAGGTTACTTCGTCATACGTAGATAATTACGTTAAATCTACGGTAGAAGCCAATGCAAACCAAGTTTTAAAGGTGAGCTACGAGTCCTCAGTTTCGCAGTCGAGCGGAGGTACCCCTATTTTCATAGAGGCGCCCTTATACGCCTATTGGACGGACGGCGGTATCCGTGCAAGCTTCACGAGTTCGCTTACAGGTTCTTGGGTAAGCGGTATTTCCGACGACCTGTTAAAACAGTTGATTTACAATGTGTTCGCAACTACGACCCCCGAAGAAAAGACAGACTATCCTTTCACTTTCAACGTCAAAAAGGGTACGGGTATGGCGGAAGTTTCCGTATCGCCTTCCGAATACAGGACGAACAGCTGGACGGAAATAGCAATCACCACGCCAGACGGCGATATAATCAGCGGTAATATGGCTTCCACTTCAAGCGGATTCGATTACAGCTTTGTCACCGCTTCGGAGGGCAGATATCAGATAGACGTAGCGTACAAATACAAAATTACCTATAACGTTCCCGTACAAAACGGAAGTTCAACCGAATACGAGACAGTTACCGAAACGGTTGAATATTGCGCGACGCGCTACCTCAATGTAGCTTATTCCGACGAATACGACAGCTTTGTCCTCTACGACGCTTCGTCTCTTATCAAGGCGGTAGGCGCTAAGGGTGACGTTAGCAAGGACGGAAATCTCGTCCTTGTCAACGATAAGAAGGACGTCGGCGAGTACTATACTTATTTGACGATGCCTCTGCTCATTGCGTGTGCGGTATTGTATGCGATTGATATAGGTATCCGTAAGCTTAAACTCGAAGATATCAAGAGCTTATTTAAGAGAGGTAAAAAATAATGAAGCGTACTAATTTATTTAAAACCTTCTTGTGTGTTTTGTTCTCTCTTATACTTGCGCTAATATGTTTTGCAGGCTGTACGGAGTATAAACCGCCCGAAAACTCTACGGACGACCCCTCCGTACCCGTTCAGCCCGACGACCCTGACGAGCCGAAAGACCCCGACAACCCGACTGCTCCTGAGGAAGATAACTTTACGGTACAGCTTATAGTTAAGCCCCAGAGCAACAGACCTTGGAGAAATTTCACCAAAGATTATTACGCGTCCGCTAACAAAGGTACGGCTTCGCCCCTCTCGTGGGAGAGCTTGCAGATACAGTGGCAGAATAAGCGTACGGGCGAAAGGCATTACGCTCATCTCGACGAGAACGGGAAGGCGGTATGCGAAGGTATTCAAGGCGACTTCCAGGTAACTCTTGTATTCCTGCCTACGGGCTTTACGTACGAACCCAACTCGCAGACTGCGGATAACGTTGAAAAGAATATAGAAATACGTCTGTTTAAGGTTCAGGACATAGGTACTAAGTACCAGTATCAATATAGATATTATTACTTTAAGCTCGGCTCTACCGGTGCATATTCCATAGACCTTAACAGTTCGGCGGATAGGGTTTTGTTCCAATATACGCCCCCCGAACAGGGTACGTATTCCTTCCGTACTCTTGTAGATATAACGGCAAACTACGTAAACCCCAAACTCAATATGCGTACGGGTAACCCCTCCTATATCAATATGGCGCCGGAAGACCAGCTTCCTGCCGACCAAAGGCAGGACGGAGGCGGTCCCGAAGGCACTTATACCAAAAACGTATATTGGCAGTATAAAATCGCCGCTTCTTACGTCGGAAACTGTTTTTATTTTGAACTCTATTCCGAAACGAGAGACGAAGCAAAGGGCTACCCCATTACCGTCTATTTCCTGATTGAAAGGGACGGCGACTACTCCGACAGCTATACTACAACCGAAGTTGAGGTAACGGAAGACTTTACAAAAACTCCCGAAACGCCCTCAGGCACGTTTAAGGCGTCGCCTTACCGCCCCGGAGTATCTAACAACAAGCTCGACCAGAAGTCGGTTATATTAAATACCCCCACGGGGCGCAAGGGCAAAAAGCTTATGATGCTCAACACCGAAGAGGGCAGAAACGGCAGGGAAGTTCTTATGCTCAACACCGAAGAGGGCAGGGGAAATAAGAACGTCGAAATGGGTGCAAACGCTACCTTAAACGACGGCAAGTACTATAAGTTTACCTACGATTCCGCAACCGATATATATACTCTTACAGACGTTGCGGTAAAGGATAAGGTAGCTAATATCGACGACTTTGCAAACTCCGTAGTAATAGGCGCAAACGTCAAATATAACGACGGCGAGTACTATTATTACAACTACGACGAAGAGTACGGTATGTTCGTTCTTACCGAAAAATACGCTGGTAAGATAACCGCCGAATGTCTTGTATTGGGCGAGCAGGCTTCCTATAACGACGGCTACTATTATTACTACGATTACGACGAAAGCAAGGGCATTTACACGCTTACCGATAGGGTATATGCAAAGCTCAACTCCGCTAACGTAGTAATGAACTTTGCAAGCAAAACTCCGCCCGTCAGCGTTAAGAACTTAGAGGGATATAGCTATACCAAATTCCTTGCGGAATATCAGGACCACTGCAACTCGGATGGTTGCTATGCCGTCAACGAAGAGGTAATGTTATTCCTTCAAAGGTATGCCGTTTCGCAGAGGTTGTTCAACGACGGCAACGGCTATGCCGAATTGTTGGGCTTTAACTCGGACGAATACAGTATGTGGATGTTTGCCTGCGGATACTATGAGTAACTGCAAGGTAAGAGGACTGATAAATGAAAAGAAGTAAAATTTTAAAGACAGCAATTTCATTTCTTTGCGTAGCTACTATGGGTGTAACCGCTTTTGCCGGTTGCACCAAGGATAGTTGCGAACATATCTACGAATGGACGATAGACAGAGAGGCTACTTGTTCAAAGGAAGGCGAAAGGCACGGTTTATGTTCCTTCTGCGGTGACGTACTCGTGGAGAAAATTCCCATTGACGAGAACGCTCACGCTTACGGAGAGTGGGTAATCGCGGAGGAGCCCAGCGAAACTTCTACGGGTAAAGCCGTTAAGACGTGTACTTATAACCAAGAACACGTTGCCGAAGTGCCTCTTCCCCAGATAACGACTGCGGGGACAGGCTATACCGTCTCCACACAGGAGGTAGTGCCTACCGCCATTAACGAAGGTAAGCAACACCTCGAACTCGAACATGAACTCGGCACGATTGTATTCGACGTCGTTTTGCCTAAGCGTGAATTAAAGACGGTTGCGGACGCGGTAACTCTCGCTTCCTCTCTCGGCGATACTATCCGTACTTCGAACGGATATTTCAAAGAAGGTAACGGCGGTACCAATTGGCCCTTTGAAACTTATTTCGGCGACAACTATACCTACATTAACGATACCGCTAATATGAGGGAATATTGGTATTCCAACGACGAGAACGGCGACCCCTACGGCGTGGTAAGTTATAACGGCGCGACGCCCATTGCGATGGTAGGCGTCGATAAAAACAACATTCTCGGCATAAATTATCAGTCGGGCGCAAACACCGTAACTTCCTTCTACGGTGCGGAAATGGGTCTTAAACAGGCGTATAACTTTGCCGTTCAAGCCGAGTCAAGGGAGGCTTGCGTAGGTTATAGGGATACGATTAACAAAAACAGAGACGGAACGGTTGACGTAACCTTCTCGTTCGGCTATTACGAAGCACCTTGGTTTACGAGATATAACGTTGAGTTTACTACTTTCAAGAGCGGTGCAATCAAAAGGCTGTATATAGAAACGGTTATCGTGCAGGCATATTTGATAGCTAAGACTTTCCCGAACGGTGACGTTAACGCTGCCGAAAACCTCTACTATAAAAAGGGCGATTACTATACCGACGAAAACGGCGATAAAGTCTATATGGACAAAGGCGATATGGTATATGGACTTATCTATCCCGAGGATGACGCCGGCAACCCTCGCTATATGTATGACGGAGATGGGAAATTAGTATTTGCAACCGACGAGAACGGCGAATATATACCTTATAAAGACGTCAACGGAATAGTTATTACGGACAGAAACGGGGACCCCGTAAAGGTGCCTTTGGATTATAACGGCAATATTCCCACGACGTACTATTCCGACACTCAAGCCGACCACCGTTGCATAGAGTTTACCGAACAGGTGCTAAAAAAGGACGACGACGTGGTAGAGCAAAACCCCTACCCTGCCGACAGCCTTCACATAAAGGATTTCGAGATTACAAGCGTAGCCGTCAACAACGTGGGAACGGTTAACGTAGTAAAGGGCGAGAACGGCGAAAACGACAGCGTAACCCTACCCACCGCTACGGGACTTACCTTTAATTTTAAAGTCAATAACCAGCCTGCTTCGCTCGCATCCGACCCCATAGAGCATATCTACGTTATCGACCCGACGGGCAACAGGATAGAGCTTAATTCTAATATGACGGGTAACGGTCATAAGTACCACATAATGTACTACTACGTAGTTTCAGCAAAGAACGTCGTTATGAATTCGCAGTATGCAGGCGAAATTCAGCTTGAATTCGTGCCTAAGGCAGATAAGTGCAGGTACGTATTAAACGTCAACTTTGAAAGGAGTGCGCCCACTTCGCTTACCGCCCAGGCGAACATATACAGTACAGCCGACGGAAAGGTATTCTACAATTGGACTAACGTTTCAGGCGCCGTCAGCCTTTACGCAGGTCAGTCCTTACAGGTCAGGGCGAAGGCGTCCGCCTCAGAGGAACCGTACGTAAGTGCTGAATTTACTCCTTCGGTCACTTCGGGTTCAAGCTCTGCGGTCAGCTTTACAGATAACGGCGACGGCACGTACAGCGTAGTGGCAACTAATGCCGGTAATTACGTCATAAGGCTTACTTCAACGTTAAACAGTTCGGTATCTTGTAGCATATCGATATCGGTTAAGGCAAAACCCGACATAGTCAAAATGCTCTCGGGCAAATCTTACAGCCAAAACGTGAGCGTCTTATTGGACGGTTCGACGCCTGTAAAAAGAGAACTTACCGCAACCTTCAATTCCGACGGAACGTTTACCGTCGAAGTTGTGGGCAATACGGCGGTTTACAGCTATTCGGTAGCCGACGGCAAGCTCGTCACCTCGTGGTTGAGCGGAAAGCTCTCGCCCTCCGAAAAGACGTTCGACTTCGAGTTCAGTATAGACGAAGGTTACAGCCTGATAGTCACCCATTCAACGGGCTTCGGCACAAAAACCGAATCGGTTGTGCTGTCGTTGGACATAGCCGAAATGCTTTCCGGCAATACTTACAGCGGTAACGTCAACGTAATAAGCGACGGCGAAAACACTGTGAATAGTCAACTCACCGCAACCTTCAACAACGACGGAACGCTCACCGTTAAAGTGGGCGACAAGACCGCGGAATATAAGTATTCTGTAACAGGCAGTGAGCTTATTACGTCGCTTGTAAAAGGAGATTGGGGTCCTCAAACAAGCACGTACGACTTCGAGTTCAGCTTCGACAGAGATTTTAACGTTGAAGATTTCAGTATTGAAACCATCGGCATTAAAGTCAGCCATTCGACGGGCAACGGCACAGCAGAGGAAACCGTTACGCTGTCGTTAAATGCGACGCAGAGCGAGTAAGACAAAAATAACAACCTTAAAACCAAGGGTAGGGGAACTTATCCTTGGTTTTTTTAACTCTTATTTGTCTTGTATAAAAGAGTTTTTATGCGCATAAAAACTGCATAAAAGCAAATTTTAATGTGACTTATATGGCTCATAATTATTTTTTATAAAAAAAATTCGTTTATTGTTAAAATATTTTTGCAAAGTAGATTTGATTATGATAATATAGTATAGCCCTTTATTATGTGATACAGTAAATAGAGGGCAAAAAGCGACATTTTTTTGGCATAAATAACGAATTTTATACGGAGAAGCGTTATGAATAAATTTAAAAAAATAATGGCGGGAATAATCCTTGCGACGGGCATAGGCTGTGTGGCAGGCGCGGTAGGTTGCACTAAAGCCCCTGACTACTACGCCCTTAGATTGGAAGGCAGTGGTATAGACTACGTTTTCCAAGGAGCGCTTGCACCCGAGGACGCCGATTCCTTTATCAACGGCGGTATGGTTAAAGAGGGCGTAGAAGTACGCTTTACTCTTTCCTACGGTTCGGATACGGAAGGCACCGCAAAAATCCTTCTCAACGGACAGGAGCTTATCCCCGTTGACGGCGTATATTCCTTCATAATGCACGGCAACAGCGTTATCACGGCTGAGGGACTTACCCAAAAGAAGAACGTTCAATTAAACACGAACGATTATCGTATTCAATACCTCGACGAAGACGGAAACGAGCTTGACGAAACCGTAAAGGTATCATACGGCTCCGACTTCAAATTCAAGCTGTGGATAAGCCCTTACTACAACAGGGACGAATATAACGTAACCGTCAACACCGAGGAATTAGAAGCCGAAAACGGCGTTTATACCGTAGAGAATATAACCGAGGATTTGACGATTGACGTACAAAAACTCGAACTTGCAGACGAATTTATTGCAAGGGAAGAGGGTTCGGGTACTAAGAACGACCCCTACATTATAAGGAGTGCGGTTGACCTCTTCGGTATGGCGGCTTACGTAAACTCCGACTACTATCTCTCCTTCTCAACCGCTTACTATAAGCTTGTGGAAGATATCGATTTGGACGGCGAACAGCTCTTCGTAATAGGCGATTCCTCCAACACGAACGCAATCTTTATGGGGCATTTCGACGGTAACGGTCATACGATTTCCAACTTTTCGATAACCGACGAAGTTGTTAATCAGACTACTTACGCAACTGAATATCTCCCTTACGTAGGTCTTTTCGGTATGGTTGCGGCAACGACGGGCGGTGTTGCGGAGATTAAAAATCTCACCCTTAAAGATTTCAACGTCGAAGTTCACCCTGCAAACCTCGGAACAAATCAGGCTTCGTATGCAGGTTCTTTGGTGGGCTACGGCATCGGCGTAGAGGTAACCAATTGCAGTGCGGTAGGCGGTAAGATAATCTCCCACGGCAACAACAATAATATGGCGTACATCGGCGGTATTATGGGCGTAATGCAGTCGGCTTACAGAGAGACGGTTTCCTCTGTAATAACCTACGATTCATTTGCTTACGGCTGTACTACCAACGTGGCGATAACGGGTATCGGCTCCCCCCGTTCGGCAGGCGGTATAGTAGGTAATATTACCTCTGCCGACACCTCTGCAATTGCATACGTATCCAACTGCGTTTCGCTCGGAAGCGTGTCGGGTGCAATGCATTCGGGCGGTATAGTGGGCAGTCTCGGCAGATTCTCCTCTGTAAATAACTGCTACGCGAGCGGTTCCGTTAACGCAATGAACAACATTGTCAGTTCATCTATAAATAATTCCTATAAGGTGGCTTACGGCGGAGGCATCGTAGGTTATGCCGAAAACGATACGGTAATTTCGGGTTGCTATTCGGCAAACTCAAGCATCGGCGCGACTGCTTCTTCGGGTTCAAACTTCCAGTCGAAGGGCGACTTTGTAGGCAGTTCCGAAAAGGCAGGCTCTAACTCTCCCGACTCGGCTTTGGCAATCACCTATAACTGCGTTAAAAAGGCAAGCTCCCACACCTCGTCGGTGTTCTCCGAACAGCTCGGTTGGGTTGAAAGCGAATGGGATTTCACTTCCGCACAGCCTAAGGTAAGCCTTACGAACACAGAGCGTAGCGTAAGCTTAAAGGTTATGAACGCTTCCGAGGAAGTTGAGAGCTATCAAAAGAGCATAACCGTGCCTACCCCCGTATATGCTTGGTATAACGGTAAAAACTTACCCGAATATCTCACTTCGGAAAGCGGAAGGAGCTGGGGTTATTACTTCGACGCGGACTTAACCAACAAGGTCCCCTACGGATATATCCCTTCGCTTGCAAATCAAACTCTTTACGTAGGCTTTGCTGATTACAGCCAGGTTGCCGGTACCTACCATATAGGCGCGACCGAGTTAACTTCGGGTGCAAGCGTTACCCTTAAAGCTGACGGCGTAGCGCTTTTCAGAAACGGCGGTATGAGTTTAAGCAACACATACTCATATGACGGAGAAAAGGTTTTAATTTACAACAGCTGTTTAGGCGCTCTTCTTTTCACGACTGACGAAATTAACGGAGCTTACGCAACCGTAGCGCTTGAAAAATCGGCAAACGGCTATACTATTAACGGACTAATCTATATCACAAGCTACGACGAAGCTACGAACAGCGCTTCCTATTCTCAGGAGACGATAAGCCTTACCGCTGTAAAAGAGTCGCAGAGCTTTGTCTATGGCGAATATCAGGATACCGACGGCAGTACAATCGTGTTCAACAAGGACGGCACTGCTTTATATACCTTCGTAGGTAGCGAAGCGAGGACTATTGACTTTACTATCGGCGAGGACGGCACTGTTACCGTAGGCGCATACAAGGTAGCGGTTGGCGCCGACGGTGTGGTTACCGCTTTTAACAACAAGAGCGTTCAGCTTAAAGACAGCTTTAAAGGCGTTTGGCAGATTGAAGCCAACTCGGCTTATAAATACTCCTTCGACGGTATCGACAAGGTGACTTATACAGACGGAGTTTCCGCTCCTGTAACCGTCGATTACGCCGTGGTAACGGTTGGCGACGTCGTTGGGGCAACCTTTGTTCTTAACGGTAACACGGTAGAGGCAAAGCTTAGTGACGGCGTTTTATATATCGACGGCGTAGCTTATTACAAGGCAGACGGCGTTACGGGTACTTGGTATGCAACCGTAGGTAGCGACGAGTTTGAAATAGAGTTCCAAGGTATTGGTCTCAACGGCTACGGCGACGCCGTTATAACCTATTTCAACGGTAGCTCCACAACAGTCTATGCTCAGTATGACGTAACCGACGGGGTTGTGTTCTTGTACAAGGACGACACTCTCTACGGCGAGCTTGTATATGACAATGCCAACTCGTCTGTGTCGGGTGCCTTCTACTCGCTCCGTCAAAGCATTAACTTCGGTAGCGACTATTACGTAACCGCTTCGTTTAACAGATACGACTCCTTCAAGGGGCTTTGGGTAACGGATATGGAAGGCGTTGCTACAATGACATTCTCAGGCAAGGGTTCGGCAAAGAACGGAGCAAGGGTTATACTTGCCGATGCAAACGGTAACAAGACGGTAGGCAAATATACGCTCGCCGATAACAATCCTGCATCTAATACGGGTACGCTTACCGTCGGTACGGCAACTTACGATATAAAATTAGACGATGCGACGGGCATGGTAACGCTGAGCGTAACCGACGGTGCAGACAAAAATCTCTCCCGTCGCGACAGCTGGTACGGCGTTACTCTCTACGACGGGGACGGCGTTTCCTACACCTTCGACGGCAACGGCTATATAGGCGGTACCGTAACCCTTTCGGATAAGACAACCTATGCCTACACGGCAAGCTCGTCAAATGCGGTTGAAATCGACGGTGAACCTTTGACGGTCAACGGCGACGCCTTCTTATGGAACGGCAAGAGCCTCTCGTTCAAGACGGGTTTTGCAGGCACTTGGCTATTAAATAGCGACTTGGCAATTACGATAAGCGAAGTTTCCTCCGGCTTAACGGCAACCTTCGATATGGGTTCCGAAACACCTATGGTATTTACCTATCAGCCCGTTAAGAACGTTCTTGTATATACTCAAATCAAAAACGGGGTAGAAACTGTCGTTACTTTAAATCTCCTCGGCTCTTGCGAACTCGAAATAAGTGTGACTTCGATTGAAGAAGAGGGTTACGTAATCTGCATTAGGGAAGATATGTTGGACGGCTGGCAGGGTAAGGTTTATGCCGACGAGAGCGGTGCTTCTTGGACGTTCGACGGACACGGCAAGGGTTCCTACGGAAGAGGCGAGGCTACCTATACTAACGCAAGAGGCGGTCAAAAGACCTACTCATATACCGTTAACACTATCGGTCAAGTCTATATCAGCATAGACGGAACTTACTACGTGTTCGCGCAGACTGCAGAGGGCGGATACAAAGTATCCGATACGGACGTTGCATACGATATGGCAAAGACAGATTCGCTGTATCTTAAAGGGGTAACTTACAACGGCGATTACTACGTATTGGACGGCGTGGGAGCAATGTGGAAGAGTCAAGACGATTCTTACGTAAGGGCTTACGGATACACCGTTCTCACCTATTCGTCCAGCGTTTCCCGTATAGTAGTAACAATCGACGGCGCAAAGTATTTAGGCTTAATCGAAAAATTAGGTTTAACCAATATCTTAACTTTGAGCGATTACGTTGAATGGACCCTTAAAGGTACCGAGCAGAAGTATATCTACCAAGCAAACGATGATAAAACGGGTAGCTTGTGGTCCGTAAACGACGGCAATTTCACCAAGGTGTATGATTGTGAAACCGATAGCGAGGACGACACGATTTACTATCTCACAGATATGGACGGTAAATGGTTCACTCTTACTCTTGATAAAGCAAATTCAACAATAACTATTGAAGAGGATAACAATGAAGCATAAATCACGTGCATACAACTGTCGCAGAGTGGCGTGCATAGCATTGACGGCATTATTCGGGGCAACCTTTTTGGCAGGACAGATGACGGCGTTCGCGTCGCCTGCTTCTGCCGTAACGGATAGCGGAGTAAGCTCGTACAGCTTAAATTACAGCAATGCCAACGGCACCGTTAATTTAACCGATATCAAACTCGGAAACCTTAGCAATCAGGTTATGAGCGGTTTCGACGAGACTTACGCAGATACCGTTAAGTCTGTTATAGTAACCCTTGACGGACAGCCCGTCTGCAACGGCGGTAGTGAAAGCGCAATTAAAAGCGAGCAGAAGAGCTTTTTAAAAGAGCTTACCGCAAGCGGAATTTCCTACGAATATAAGAGCAGTTATTCGACTGTGCTCAACGCAGTCGCAATAGACGTATCGTTGTCCGACCTTAGAGCTATAAAGGCAATGGGCGGTGTATCAACCGTATCGGTCAGCTCCACCTATGCCCGTCCCGAAACAGACGAAAACGGCGGAAGCTCTGCTCAGCTCAACTATTCCAACATTTATAAAAACGGTATATACAACTCCTCTAAATACGTAGATGAAGGCATAGACGGCACGGGTATGACCGTGGCTATCTTAGACACCGGTCTCGACTATACTCACGAAGCGTTCTTAGAGGAAACGCTTAACAATCAGTCGGCAGTATCCTTCGATAAGGGCTATATAGAGAGCGTTATGGACGACGGCACGTTTAAGGCAACGACGCGTTCGGGCGCTACGGCAGACGACGTATATATCAATGCAAAGGTGCCTTTTGCGTACGACTATGCCGATAACGACGCAGACGTTTATCCCTCCTATTCTCAGCATGGTACTCACGTTGCAGGTATAGTTGCAGGTAAGGCGGACAGCTACACTGATAAGGACGGCAACGTCGCAAAGGACGACGACGGAAACGTCCTCTCTTTCAGGGGCGTTGCTCCCGAAGCACAGTTAGTTATCTGTAAGGTATTCACCGACGATTTGGACAATCCTGATTTGGGCGGTGCAATTACCGTAGATATTCTCGACGCACTCGAAGACTGTACAAAGCTCAACGTCGATATAATAAATATGTCGTTGGGTACTACGGCAGGCTTCTCTTCGGCTTCTCTCGGACTTACGGCGGAGGATGACGAAGGTATCTTAATGAACACCGTCTATTCCAACGTACGTTCGGCAGGCATAACCTTAATGGTTGCGGCAAGCAACGACTTCTCTGCTGGTTACGGAAGCGTATTCGGTACCAACCTTGCCTCCAACCCCGACTCAGGTACGGTAGGCTCGCCTTCAACGTATGACGGCGCAATGTCCGTTGCAAGTATCAACGGTCAGTACGCACCCTATATTCTCGCCAACGCAACCGTATCGAACGGCACGGTAAGCGGTGGAAGCGCAATATACTACGAGGAATCGAGAAACGAGGACTCAGACGCTTACAACTTTATCAACGATTTGTTAGGAGGGGACGACCCCAATGCAAGCGGTTATCTCCAAAGCGCAACCTTTAAGTACGTTGTAATCCCCGGCACAGGCTCTACGGGCGACTACACTTCGACCGTGCGCAGAGAGCTTAACAATAAGCAGGACGGCGAAAAGATTATTGCCGTAATAAAGAGAGGTAGCAACACCTTCAAGGATAAAATTCAAATTGCATACGAAAGGGGCGCAGACGCGGTAATCGTCTATAACAACGTTTCGGGTATGGTAAGAATGTCCTTGGGCGACTTGCAGACCCACATTCCTGCAATCTCCGTATCTATGGACGCAGGTGCGGTTTTAACGGGTTCGGGTTCAAGCAAAAGGCTTACGGGTACGGTAACGCTTGACAGAAGCTATCTTGCAGGACCCTTTATGAACGACTATTCGAGCTGGGGTACAACTGCCGACCTTAAACTCAAACCCGACGTAACTTCTCACGGCGGTGAAATAACCTCCACCGTAGCAGGCGGTTACGACGAGATGAGCGGAACTTCGATGGCTTGCCCCAACCTTGCAGGCTTCACCGCACTTTTAAAGAGCTATTTAAAGAACAATTACGAGCCTTTGTGGAAGACTTCTTCCGACAATACTCAGAACGCAATAAATTTAACCAATCTCACCAATGCGGTAATGATGAGTACGGCAACGACCGTATATGACCAGAACAACCTCCCCTACTCCCCCAGAAAGCAGGGTTCGGGACTTGCTACCTTGGACAACGTAATGTCAACTTCTGCATACCTCTACACGGTAGAGAGCGACGGTTACCGTAAGGACAATACCTCGCTTTCTATGTACGACGACGGCAGGCCCAAGGCAGAGCTTGGCGAGGACAAGGATAAGGCAGGAGTTTATAACATAACATTCTACGTTAAAAACTTCGGCACGGCTCCTTTAACGTTCAAAACCAACACCATATTTATGACCGAAACGCTGGGTGCAGACGGCTTGTCCGTTGCAGAGAAGGCGCACGTATTCGACAGCAAGGGCGTGTGGACGGTTAACGGCACGTCGGTTGCCGAAGGCGCAACCTTCTTAGTCCCTGCAAACAGCACATATAAAGTTCAGGTTAAGCTTACGCTTACCGCCGAAGAGAAGGCATATCTCGATACCAACTTTGAAAACGGTATGTTTGTAGAGGGTTATTTACAGCTCCTCTCCGAAACAGACTCTCAGTGCGATTTGACCTTCCCGTTTATGGGCTTCTACGGCGATTGGAGGAGCGCACCCCTTCTCGACTACGACTGCTTTGAAGTCGCTTCGTTCGACAGGAACACCTCCTATAACGACGACGACAGACCTAAGGCAAGGATTTGGGCAACGCAGGCTTATTCCTATTATTGGAACGAAAAGTATGCAACTCCCTTGGGTTCTTTCCTCTACTTGCAGGACCCCGATAAGGAGCATACTTCAGAATACGTCTATACCGACGCCGACCACATAGCAATCTCTTGCTTCAACGACTATTACGGTGCGGTAGATAATAATAACTATTTGACTATAACGGGTATAAGGGCATTGTATGCAGGTCTTTTAAGAAATGCAGAACTTGCAACATATACCTTGACCAACGAATATACGGGCGAAGTAATTCCCGACGAAAACGGCAATCTTGTAAGAGAAATTTACCGTCTCCGTAAGGCATATGCAGGCGGTGGTAGCGCCGTTCCTGCACAGGTATTGCTTGAAATGCGTACCGACGAACTCGGCTTAGACGGAAGCGGAAAGTACAGAATGGACTTCCAATTCTACTTCGACTACGACGACTATGCAGAGGGTAAAGGTACGGACAATACCTTTACTATGAGCTTCTACGTTGACTACGAAGCTCCTATTTTGCAGGATTCCCGTTTAAGGTTCCAGGACAAAAAGGATTCCTCCGGTAAGGACATTCAGGAAGTATATCTCGACCTCGACATATACGATAACCACTATCCTCAGGCGGTAATACTCTGCTATTCTGAAACGGGTATCGAAGGCGATATCGAAGCGCTTAAACTTGCAACGGAATATATTACCCCCGTACTCAATCCCAAGAAGAACGATACGACAACCGTATCTATCAACATAACCGACATCTATGCCGATTACAGGGGCAAGCTGTACGTAGAGTTAGACGACTACGCTATGAACCATAACGTCTATCAGATAGAGATGGACTATTCGCAGACGAGCGTATGCCCTTCAGGCTGGTCGGTTCCCTCTTCCATAACCTTAGATAAGAATACAACCGTTAAGGTTGACGTACAAAATCTCGGCAGTGCAAACGTATCCAATCTCCAATGGGCGACCTACGACGACAGCGTAGTAAAGGTTAAGAACGGCGAACTCTTCGGCGTTTCGGCAGGTACTGCAATTGTAGTAGTAAGCGCAGGCGGAGAGAGCCAGCTTATCGAAGTTACGGTAAAAGATTCAAACGTAAGCTTAAAAACCCCTTCCGTTTCCTTCGGAACCATTCTCAACTCCGAGGATATGCCCGTAAAGGCACAGGGTATGGTTAAGGTAAACCCCGCTCAACAGTTTAAACTCGAACTTAACGTGGAGCCTTGGTATTACCCCATTGAAAACCTTACCTTCAATTGGACTTCGGGCGATGATACTCTCGCTACGGTTGACAGCGACGGCAACGTAACCGTTCTCTTTGAAGACCCCGACGAGATTAAGACGGTTACAATCTCTGCAAGATGCGTCGAATATCCATCGTGCTATGCGACGGTAACTCTCGTCATACAGGAACCTTACACCGTATCCAACAACACGTTAACGCGTTACCGCGGTTGGGGCGGTGAACTTTGCGACGGGGTAATAATAGGCGGAGAGGTACGTAACGGAGTAAGAGTGCTTACCATTCCCACCGACAAGGCGATTATGTCTATCGGCGAGGAGGCGTTTGCCGAGGTTGAAGGCGTGGAGGTTGTAGTAATACCCAAAAACGTAACCTCGATTGCCGAAAGAGCCTTTAAGGATTGTATTAACTTAAAGAAAATATGTTTCATAACCGAGACCGAAAAGGAGGCGGGAGTGCCTTCGGACTCGTCGCTGAATATGATTTACCGCTATGCGTTTACGGGTTGTACTTCGCTTACTACGATAGACTTATCCAACTGTAAGGTAATCACCCTCGACAGAGAGGTGTTCGCAAACTGTACTTCGCTTAAAAACGTTATAAATATGCAGGCAATCGGCACGGCGCACGCGCAGAGCTTTGCAGGCTGTACCGCACTTGAAGAGGTGGATATATCCGCTCTTCACGTGGCAGGCGTTCAGCTCTTTGCAGGCTGTACTTCGCTTACAAGCGTTATAACGAGTGCAAATACGGCAATGTCGCAGAATATGTTCAACGGCTGTACGGCACTTGAGAACGTAGAAATCAATTGCGACTACGTACCTGCTAATGCATTCAAAGGCTGTACCGCACTCGAAACGGTAAGCTTGACGGCAAAGGACGTGTATATCGGCGGAAGCGCATTCACTGACTGTATAAATCTTGCTAACGTTTCGGTTCCCAACGGTGCGTCCTACGTAGGTAATTACGCTTTCCGCAACTGTTCCAACATTCAGAATTTGGCTACTTTGCAACAGCAGTTAGCTTCGGCACAGATGGGCATTAACGTATTCTCGTCTGTCGGCGGAGTGGGCGAAGTAATTAAGGACGGCAAACTCGTAACCTCAGCCCGTTCGATAACTTCTTTAAATTATTTAACAGACATCGTAGCAAACGGTGTGACGTCAATCGGCGCCTATGCGTTCTCGGGTAGCGTGTTAAGCGGTATCGATACGCTTGATTTGACGGGTATAACCGAGATAGGCGAAGGTGCATTCTACGGACTTTCGGGACTTAAAGTTGTAACTATCCCCCAGAATATAACCAAGATTGCAGATTACGCTTTTGCAAATACGGGACTCACTTCGATTACGATTCCTGCAAGCGTTACGGAGATAGGAAGCAGTGCGTTTGCAAACTGTACAAGCCTTGTAAATATAACCTTTGCAAATGGCAATCAGCTTGCAACGATAGGTAATAGCGCATTCTCAGGCGTGGCAATCACTTCGCTCGATTTGCCCGCAACCGTTGAAAATATCGGAAGCTATGCGTTTGAGAATAACACTTCTTTAAGAAGCGTAAATCTCCCTGCCGTCAAGACTATGGGCGAGGGCGTGTTTATGAACTGTACTCAGCTTGCAACGGCGGTATTCGGCGATGACGCAGAGACGACGGGTATCTATACCTTTATCTCGTATAACAGAACAACCAAAACCTCTACAAGTTCGTTGACTTCGGTAACGCTCGGTGCTAAGATTGAGGAAATCGGCACAGGCGCGTTCGGCTATTGCGAATTCCTTACGAACGTAAATCTCAATAACGCAACGGTGATTGGCGACGAAGCCTTCTACGGCTGTAAAAACCTTGCAACCGTTACGGGCATCGAAAAGGTTACGGCGATAGGAAACTATGCGTTCTTAGATTGCCAAGCCCTCAGAACGTTAGACCTCTCTTCCGCAGAGAAGATAACCTACCGTTCGTTTGCAGGTTGCTCGTCGCTTACAAGCGTAACGTTTGGCAACAAGCTCGAAGGCATAGGCGACGACGCCTTTGCAGGCACTAAGCTTACTTCGGTAACCATTCCTCAAAACTGTGAATACGTAGGCGTTTCGGCGTTCTCCGTAACAGATTCAAGGGGATTTAGCGCATATCAAGTAGCAGAGGGCAACAAGAACTACTTTGCAGAGGACGGCGTTCTCTACAGATATATAGATAAGGAAAACGGAGTCTATGAACTAATCTCCTATCCTTACAATAAGACGGCAAAGAGCAATAACGTAACGGGTACCTATGCCGTAAAGGAAGGAACGGTTGCAATCGAAAAGTATGCGTTCTTCGGAGTGCCTTCTTCAAAGGTCGATACGGTCATTCTTCCCTACACCTTAAAGACAATCGGCACGGGCGCGTTCTACGGTAGCGGAATAAGCTCCTATACGTTTGAAAGCATTAACGCTCCCGTCCTTTTGGAGGACTTCGTGGGACGTACGATTGAAAACGACTATTCGATGAATTCGTATTTCTATATGAACTTCGGCGACTATCTCGTTAACTACGTACCCAACAAACCCGGCGATACGGTAACTGCCGTAAGCACGTTTAAAATTTCCTATCCTTCAAACGGAAAGGGATATACGAACTTTATTTACAGCAAATATTTCGGCGCGAAGACCGTTCTTGAAGAGATGCCCGAAGACGACACGCGTACTTTAAAATCGGCGCTCGAAGGCTTTGTCTCGGCTGATGCGGTGAGCGCAACATATACCACAAAGGCAGAGGTTGAGGAATTTGCAGAGCAGGTTAAAAACGCTCATATGCTCTACAACGGTCTTAAAACAGACTATCAGCTCAGCTACGTCGGCGAAGAAAACGTTGCAAAACTCTTCGCAATCGAGTCTGCGTTAAAGCCCTTAAAGGCACAGTTCGGCATAGAAGTAAGCGTAAGCGGTGTGGCTGTTTCGTCCGATTCAACCCACAAAAAATCTTACGTTGTCGGCGAGAAGTTCAGCCTTAACGGTTTGAAAGTGCTTGTAACTTACGACGATTATTCGCAGGAGACGATAGACGCAGTCGGCAACTTCGTACTCGCATCTAACTACGACAGAGAGTTAAGGGCAACCGATAAGCTCGTTAATATCGTAGGTACGGGCGTTTATGACGGAATGACTATTTCTGTCCGCGGACTTACCGTTTCGGAAGCAAGCGCAGAGAGCAACGAGGGCAGTTCAATCAACCTAACGGGCATAATAATAGGCGTTGTGTGCGGTGTGGTTGGACTTGCGGTTGTTGCTGTTGTAGTTGTAATAATCCTTAAAAAGAAGAAGGGCGTAGCTCATTTAGACGAGAAATCGGCTGAAACTGCAGAAGAAGTTAAGGCTGAACAGGCTGAAACTCAGACGGCAGAAGAAGAGACTAAGGCTCAAGCTTCGGAAAACCAAGGAGACGATAAAACAAATGACTAAAAAAATTAAGGTCTTTTTAATCGCCCTGCTCGGTGCGGTTATAGCGACGTGTACGTTAGTCGGCTGTAAGGTGGGTACTCCCACCCGTTCGGAAATACTTCAATCGTATAAGGGCGGACACGTAACCTATTACGCAAACGGCGGAACGTTCGACAGCGGTGAATGTATAAGGGAGCTGTACTTTAAAAAGGAAGGCACTCCCTTCTACGACATCGACGAGAGTACGAGTATAAAAATATCGCGTGCAGGCTATGACTTTATCGGCTGGTATCTCGCCGAAACGTATTCGAGTGGCGAGCATCAAGGCGAGGTGAAGTTCACCTATACCTATAAGGTGAGCGAGAACTCCGAAGAGATTACCGAACCCGTATATTACGTTTTAGACGGAAGAGGCAATATAGTAACCGACGACGATGAGGACAGACCTCTCTTCCACCGCGAAGGCAAAGACGAGAAGATAAAGGAAAAGGACGTGTTAGTCGTTGCTTCCGATACTTTAGTCACAAGCGAGCGTCTGTTGACGAACAGCGATAACCTCACCGTCTGCGCTAAGTGGAAGCCTGCGCTTAAAATAGAGTACAGATTATCCTGCGATGCAAACTTAACGCTCACTGCGGTAGGCGACGAAACGGGTAAAACCTATAAAAACGGAGACTTAATTGCAGTAACGTCCTTCGGCAGAGGCGAAACGGCTACGCCTGCCGAACGTTCCCAGATAGCTTTTGCGGGTACGACGTTCGTTAAGAACTATTTGGACGAAGCTTGCACTCAGCCCATAACTGCGATACCCCGTCCCGAAGGTGAAAATCCTGCAAATCCCGTTGTATATTGCAAATATTTAGAGGGTAGCTGGACGATAATCGATAACGACCCCAAAGCCGTAGAGAATATGTTTAAAGGGCTTTCAGGGTCTAACAAGTATTATTTAGTGTCCGACGTGGATTGTTCTAATGTCAGCATAGCTCCTAAGCCTGCAACAGGATTTACAACCTCTATAACCATTGAGGGCAACGGACATACGATTTCTAACCTTAATTTCTCTTCTGTCTCGCAGGCGGTTGACTGTGCGGTAATGTTCGGAACAATCGGCTCTGACGCCGTTATCAAAAACCTTAAAATCGACGGAGTGAATATATCGCTTACAGGTAAACGTAGTATTAACGCATACGCAATCTGTAAGGATATCGCCGACGGCGCAACGGTAGAAAATTTGGAGATTTCCAATATAACTATGGACGCTACTAAAATCAACGGCTATTGTTATAACACCACTAACAAGTGGCTGTTCGGTACAGGTACAAGCGATAACGAGTTCCTCACCGCCCATACGGGCATAACAATTAGCGGAACCAACACTCCCACAGGCTTCGGCGACCAGATATAAGTCGTTTTATAAAGTAAGTAAAATCACAACAATTCAGGAGGCTTATTGTGAAAAAAATATTTAAAGGAATGATATGTGCCGGTTTGTGTGGCGCGCTTGCACTTACGGGCCTTGTCGGCTGTAAGAAGAACGATACGATAGAGTCGGCTCACCGCAATGCGGAAACACAGCCCTTAAAGTTGGCTATCGGCGCGGTTGACCGTAAGTTCAACCCTATGTTCTATACCTCGGCTAACGACGGTACTATTGCAAATTTAACACAGGCTTCGCTTTTGACGGCAGATAAGGACGGCAACCTTGCTTTCGGCGAAGATTACCCCACCGTAGCCCTCGACTATAAAGAGACCTATTACGACAGCGTAGGAACTGCAATAGGTACGGGCGACGGCAAAGTGGTATCGGGTAGGAGCGACACTAACGGCAGTACCAAGTTTGAAATGCTTATAAAGAACGGCATTAAGTTCAGCGACGGCAAGGACCTTACGGTAATGGACGTACTCTTCAACCTCTACGTCTATCTCGACCCCGTATATTCGGGTTCATCTACAATCTATTCGACAAAGATTAAGGGGCTTCAAGCATACAGACAGCAGATTGTCGGCGCCGATGAAGACAGCACTGCGGACAACTCTAAGTACTCTGCTGCCGCTCAGACGAGATGGCAGGCAGTCTATGATTGGGCTGACAATAAAGGTACGCTCTCTGAACAGGGAAAGGCTGACCTTGCCAAGATTAAGGAATTATATCTTGAAGAGCTGACAACAGACTGGAACTCCATTTCGACGAGTTGGGTAGAGGCGTATAAAGATTATTTCTTCACTTCTGCTTGGCAGGTATTCTACTTTATCGAAGGTATGGTAAGGGAACAGACGACGACCAATTTGGAAGGCAGTACCGTAAGGCGTTTTGAAGATTTGAACGGCAACGGCGAAAAGGACGACGGCGAAAGATATTACACCACGCTCGACCCCAACGAAAAAGGCGAGATTGAACATCAGGTGTTCATCGACGATATGGCGGAGGTTGCCACCGCAGACAAAGTCGCCGATTATATCTCTAAGAACCCCGGCGTAAGCGAGGAAAACGCTAAGCTTGCCCTTGAACAGGAATCCGCAATAGATAACGTTTACTTTGCAAATACCGATACCGCTTCCGGCATTAAGTTTATTCTCGATAACTGCGTAACGTCATATTCGGCACTCGAATACTTTAAGTTGGACGAGATGTCTAAGGATGTGCCTGAGGATGTTATCGTTCCCAACATTTCTGGTATTAAGGTTAGAAAGCTTACCGCAGGAGAGGAGTTCAACGGCAAGACTTATACCGACGACCACGACTTGCTCTCGATAGAAATTCAGGGCGTTGACCCCAAGGCAAAGTGGAACTTCTCGTTTGCAGTAACTCCCATGCACTACTATTCAGATGCGTCGCATACGGCGGCGGCTATGGCAGATTATACAAGCGGAAAGGTTTATGCCGGTACGGCTTCCAATTTCGGCGTACAATTCAAGAACAATAATTGGTTCACAGACGTCCTTTTGGCAGAGAACAAAACCCGTCTTCCTATGGGTGCAGGCGCATACAAGTGTTGCCACTACTCGTTATCCTCTTCCGACGTGAACAAGGATACTTTCTTCTATAACTATATCGCAAACTACGAGAGGAACGAATACTTCACGACCCTCGGTTCGGGTATAGATAACGCAAAGATTAAGTACGTTACCTATCAGGTTACTTCCGACGATAAGATTGTGGAAGCTTTGACGACGGGAACGATTGACTACGGTACTCCCACCGCAACGGCTAACAACCAAAGGGAAGTTAACAAGGGCAACTTAAGGCAGATAGTATATCAGACGGGCGGTTACGGCTACGTAGGTATCAACCCCGCATTCGTACCCGATATCGAAGTAAGACAGGCTATTATGTACTCCTTCAATACGGCTTCGATTTTAGAGTACTACGGCGGTTCGCTCGTAAGCCTTATCAACAGACCTATGTCTTTGACGAGCTGGGCTTCCCCCGAAAATGACGACTCGCCTTATTATAACGCAAGCAAACATCCTACAAGAAAGTACGAGTTAACCGATGCGGTGCTTAACGGCAAGAGCGACGTAGAGTTTATCAAAGATTTGATTATATCTTCCGGTAATTATTATTTTAGCAAAGGAAAAATGATGAGCTACGCAACCGGCGCACAGCTCGAACTTACCTTCACCATTGCGGGCGAAAGCACCGACCACCCCTCGTACAATATGTTCGTAGAGTCGCAGGCATTGTTAAAGCAGTGCGGTGTTGCCGTAACAGTTAAGACGGATATTCAGGCATTGCTGAAGCTTGCTTCCGGTAAGCTTGCGGTATGGGCGGCGGCATGGCAGTCGTCAATCGACCCCGACCCTTATCAGATTTACAGCATCAACTCCAACGCATCTTCTACGTTGAACTGGAATAAAGACGGTATTGTAGATGACCCTGTCACCTTCTCAACCGAATATGCAATCGCAATGGAGCTTAACGACCTTATCGAACAGGGCAGAGAAACGCTTAACCAGGCTGACCGTGCTTCTATATACGCAGAGTGTCTTGAACTTATAATGGACCTTGCAGTAGAGTTCCCCACCTATCAGAGAAACGACTTGTGCGTATATAACGCGTCCGTTCTCGATGCAAGCACAATGCGCTTAGACGCAACCTATAATATGGGTCCTATCGACGAACTCTGGAAGGTAGGTTACCGCGCGTAAGCGAATATAATGGCACGGCTATGTGCCGAAAATGATTAAACTTAAGACTCTTTAATGGAGTAAATAATGGGAAAGTACTTTAAATATATAATCAAAAGATTGTTGCTTGCGCTACTGATACTGTTCGGCGTTTCAGTAATTTTGTACGTGCTGATAAGATGTATGCCCAACAACTATATCGAAGACCAGTACAGGATAGCGCACAACAATTTTACGGAGGAGCAGATACAGGCAGGATTACAGGCAATCCTCGCTCCTTACGGTCTTGACGACAATTCGTTCTGGGGAATCATCAAGGGCTACTTTATGTGGCTCGGAAGATTCCTCACGGGCGATATGGGTCCCTCGTTCAAGTACGGCGGTAAGGTAGAGGACGTTATCGGTCAGTATATGTGGACGTCGTTCGGCATCTCCTTCGTCGCACTCATCTTTGAAATGTTAATCGCCATTCCCCTCGGAATTAAGTGTGCGGTTAATCAGTACGGAAAGTTGGACTACGTAGCCACCATATTCTGTATGGTGGGCATAGCCTTCCCTTCCTTCTTCCTCGGCAACCTTTTAATTAAATGGCTTGCGGTTGATTTGGGTTGGTTCCCGATTGGCGGTCTTATGAGTCCCGGCGACGGAAGCTTCTTCGACGTTTTGTGGCATTTGATTTTGCCTATGACGGTACTCGTAGTACTAAACGTCGGCGGACTTATGCGTTATACGCGTACCAACACCTTGGAAGTTCTCAACGCCGACTACATAAGAACGGCAAGGGCAAAGGGACTTTCAGAAGGCAAGGTTATATATAAGCACGTATTCCGTAATACGATGATACCCCTTGTAACACAGCTTACATTTACGTTGCCCGGACTTTTCGGCGGTGCTATGATTACCGAGCAGATATTCTCTCTGCCCGGCATAGGTCAGATAGCGTATAATGGTTTGTACGAAGGCGATATCTTCCTTGCAATGGGCTATAATATGTTCCTTGCAGTACTCACCGTTATCGGCGTTTTGCTTGCGGATATTATGTATGCAGTCGTTGACCCGAGAGTCAAACTCACAGCTTAAAGGAGATTACAAATGGACGAAAATAAAGATTTAAAAGAAAATTTGGCTCCTGAAACAAAGGCAGAGGCGACGGCGGAAAACGTAAGCGAAATTAAAGAAGAGACTACGGCTCAAACCGAGGTTAAGGAAGAAACAGCCGAAGTAAAGGCAGAGAGCGAAGTTAAAGAAGTTAAAGCCGAAACCGAAGTAAAGGAAGAAGTTAAAGCCGAAACCGAAGTTAGCGAAGCAGAAGCCGAGGCAGAAAATTCCTTGAAAAACGCAGAGAGCGGAGACGACCTTCACGGCGAAAACCTTAACGATAAGGTTAAAGTACTCTCCCCCGGCAAGACGGTTGCAAAGAGATTCTTCCGTTCTAAGCTTTCGGTAATAGGTCTTGTTACGATTATCGTTTTGTTCTTATTTGCATTCATAGGACCGCTGTTCTCCCCTTGGTCTGCAAACGGCGGTACGGTTGTTGACAGTATGCACACCGACCTTATTAGGGAAGTGCTTTCAACTCAGCCCGTGTTCTATACGATAGACGGCGTTGAGTACGAAGCCCTTGCGGTGTCCGTGCGTATGCCCTCTGTCGTTAAGCTCGGCGATATAAGCTATGCCCATTGGATGGGAACGGACAATATGGGTTACGACGTTCTTACCCGTCTTATGTTGGGCGGAAGGGTTTCGCTCACTATAGGCTTCGTAGTAGTTATAATCGAAACGATTATCGGCGTTGTGTTAGGCGGACTTGCCGGTTACTTCGGTAAGTGGGTTGACGGACTTATAATGCGTATAGTCGATATACTTAGCTGTATTCCCACCCTCCCCATAATGCTTATTTTATCGGTTGTATTCAACTCTATAAACGACATAAGCAAGCTGTATTATATGATGATGATACTGTGTCTTATCGGTTGGGTAGGCACGGCAAGACTTGTAAGAGGACAGATACTCTCTCTAAGAGAGCAGGAGTTTATGCTCGCGGCTAAGGCTTCGGGTCTTTCGACTTTCTCAAAAATCTTCAAGCACTTATTGCCCAACGTTATACCGCAGTTAGTCGTTTCGATGACGTTAGGTTTAGGCAGTATTATACTTACCGAGGCTACGTTAGGTTTCTTAGGTATCGGCGCACCTTTGGGTACGGCAACCTGGGGCAACATAATAAATCTTGCCAACAACAGTATGTACAGGCAGTATTACCCCAACCTTTGGGTGGGTGCGGGCGTTTGCATTACGCTTGCGATACTTGCGTTTAACTTCGTCGGGGACGGTTTAAGAGACGCCTTCGACCCTAAGATGAAGAGGTAATCATGGCTAACGGAAAGGATAAAAAACACTACATATCAGGCGCCGAATCGCGTAAAATTGCCAAGGAAAACTCCAAGGCTATACGCTACTATGAAAAGCAGAAAAAAAGAAAGGTTAAGCCCGACGCCTACACAACCGAGATGAAGGATAATAACAATATCGTCGAGTTCGACGATTTGCACACCTATTTCTTCTCGGACGCGGGTACGGTAAAAGCCGTGAACGGCGTAACCTTTTCAATCCCTGCAGGCTCTACCGTCGGCGTGGTCGGCGAATCGGGTTGCGGAAAGAGCGTAACTTCGCTCTCTTTAATGCAACTTGTGCAGGCGCCCAGCGGACAGATAGTGAGCGGTTCGATAAGGTTTAAGGCAAGCCTATTTAAACGCGACGGACGCGGTAAGAAAATACCCGTCTATGAAAAGGACGAGAACGGCAACGACTTACTCAACGAAAAGGGTAAGAAAATCATAAAGAAAAACTCCCTCGGCGGAAACGTCTATGAGATGGAGGACAGGGTTGTCGATATCGCAAAGATGCCCACCGAGGCTATGCGCTCTATTAGGGGCAGGGAAATCGCTATGATTTTCCAAGAGCCTATGACTTCCTTAAACCCCGTGTTCACAATCGGCAATCAGCTTGACGAAGTAAGCTTACTGCACATAGAGGGCATATCCAAAAAGCAGGTTAAAGAACACAGCATTGAAATGCTTAAGCTTGTAGGCATTGCCGACGCAGAGGGAGTATATAAGAAATACCCCCACGAGCTGTCGGGCGGTATGCGCCAGAGGGTTATGATTGCAATAGCCCTTGCCTGCAACCCTAAGCTCATTATCGCAGACGAGCCTACTACGGCGTTGGACGTAACCATTCAGGCACAGATTCTCGACCTTTTAAGGGAAATTAAGGGTAAAATCAACGGCTCTATAATGCTTATCACCCACGACTTGGGCGTTGTTGCCGAGATGGCTGACTACGTTGTCGTTATGTATGCGGGCAAGGTAATAGAGATGGGTACGGCGGAGGATATCTTCGACCACCCCATGCACCCTTACACCATAGGACTTCAAAAGAGTAAGCCCACCGTCGATGCCGAAGTCGATAAGCTCTACAATATCCCCGGCTTCGTACCTAACCCCATAAATATGCCTAACTACTGCTATTTCAGGGACAGATGCGAGATGTGTAAGGCGGAGTGCGCAGGCGACTACCCCGAATACGTTCAGGTTTCGCCCACGCATAAGGTAGCTTGCTATTTGTACAAAGACGCAAAGGAGAACTAAGATGAGCAATGATATTAAGACGGAAGTCGGCAATCAAGTTCTTGAAAAGAATGAAGATTCCAACGTTCTGCTTGAAGTTAAAAACTTAAAAAAGTACTTCGTTGCGGACACCAGCTTCTTCGGTAAGCCCACTAAGTTTTTAAAGGCGGTTGACGGAATATCGTTTAAGCTTGAAAGGGGCAAAACGCTCGGTATAGTCGGCGAGTCAGGTTGCGGTAAATCGACAATGGGTAGGTCGCTACTCCGCCTTTACGACGGAGTGGAAGGCGAGATTATATTCAAAGGTCAGGACGTGTTAAAGCTTTCTAACCGTGAATTTGATAAACTTCGCCCTCATTTGCAGATGATATTTCAGGACCCTTATGCAAGTCTTTCTCCCCGTCTTACCGTCGGTGAAATAATTGGCGAATCAGCCCGTCAGCACGGCATAGTCGATAAGGAACACTATCACGAGTATGTTTTGGAAGTAATGGAGATGTGCGGTCTGCAACCCCACTACTTTGAAAGATATCCCCACGAATTTTCAGGCGGACAGCGTCAGCGCATATGCATTGCGCGTGCGCTTGCGTTAAAGCCCGAACTCGTTATATGCGACGAACCCGTATCTGCATTGGACGTGTCCATTCAGGCACAGGTTATAAATATGCTGATTGATTTAAGGAAGAGGTTGGGGCTTACTTATATCTTCATTTCGCACGATTTGTCGGTTGTAAAGCACATATCCGACGACGTAGGCGTTATGTATTTGGGTAACTTGGTTGAATACGGCAGTAAAAAGGCAATTTTCTCCAACACCTTACACCCCTATACCAAGGCGTTGTTCTCTGCGGTACCCATACCCGACGTTCACGTAAAAATCAACAGAATAAAGCTCAAAGGCGATATCCCTTCGCCCGTCAATCCCCCTAAGGGCTGTAAGTTCCATACGAGGTGCGAACACTGTATGGACGTCTGTTCTAAGATTGCGCCCGAATACAAGGAAGTCGAAGAAGGGCATTTCTGCGCCTGCCACCTCTATAACTCTCCCGAGGATACTCAAAGGCTTAATGAACTTATCGCTTTGGAAGAAGAGAGCGCAAAGCAAGAGGCAGAGGCTAAGAAGTAATTTTACCACAACAAAACGTAAAAGATATGCACTCCGAAATATAGGTGATGCGGAAGAAGTAAATGGCTAAAAAGAATAAAAAACCCGACGATTTAGATACTGAAACAACGTTTGCCGATATGAATATCGAAGGGTTCAGATGGTACGACCCGAACAAGAAGAAACAAAAAGGCACTGTCCACAGACCCAAGATTTCCCGAAAGGAATATTGGCAGATGGTTAAAGGTGCGTTCTCTGCATATCTGCCCATATTTTTAATAATAACAATAGTGTTTGCTATTATGGGGTGTATTGCTTGGATTTGGGTTGGTTGCTAATTTAATAGTTAAAACGGCAGGGCGTTGTGTGCGCTCTGCTGTTTTTTATTTACTTCTCTGTAAATATGCGTCGTATTTCTGTGTTGCAGTCCGTGCCACCTTGGTCATTTGCGTTTTAGCAAACTCCCTGCGGTGGTACTCCTGTGCCTTGTCTTGCTTGTATCTATGAAGAGGGAGTTGGCTGGGTGTGGTAGGTCGTCATTGCGAGACACGTAGTGGCGTGGCAATCCCAAAGTCCTAAGCGATTAAATAACAGGGTATCCCACAAAAGATTTGCTTGCAAAGATTTTGTGGGAAGAGGAGAGGCAACGAAGCATGATTTGCCTTTGGTTTTAACAAAGGCATTAAAGCGTAGTTTGCCTTGACGAGTGGCAATCCCAAAGTCCTAAGCGACCAACCCTCTCGGCTTCCCCCCTTGGGGGTGAAGCTGTCACAT
>JBJEVA010000050.1:0-4851 GCA_051884115.1 Candidatus Coproplasma sp.
TCAAGCAAGGAGTCTTGGCAAACAATAGGGCTCTTATCTGTTCCGATATCATGCAAATACAAATTCATAGAAGCAAGCGTAACGACAAGAGGAGTATTGTCTGCACCAAAAAACGTATTATTCCTTAAGAACTTTTGCTTGGATATTTCCTTGCTTTGCGGTTTCATATATTCAAATGCAGCAAGCAAAAATCCGCCCGTACCACAAGCGGGATCAGCCACGGTTTCCATAATTCTTGGATTGGTCACTTCGACCATAGCTTTAATCAGTGCACGAGGTGTAAAATATTGACCAGCTCCACTCTTTTTATCTTGTCCGTTCTTTTCAAGAATAGACTCATAAATGGCGCCCTTAAAATCGCCCTCCATCATATACCAGTTTTCACCTGCAACCATTTGAATTACCTTTTTAAGATGAACCGGACTGTCGATTTTGTTAGATGCCTTTGTAAAGATAGTACCAATCAAGCCACTATCTTTAGCAAGCTCCTTTAGAATTTCTTCGTATTTTTCAACTAGATCGCTACCGTTAAGATCAACAAGATCTTTCCACTTATACCCTTCGGGAATTGCACTGCCTAACCCTAATTCTTCCTTCTCGGCGTCCATCTTTAAGAAAAGAATATAGGTAAGCTGGGTTATGTAATCGGTAAATCCAACGCCTGCGGATGCAAGAACGTTTGCAATATCCCAGACTTTTTTAACTAATGTTGTTTCGCTCTTCACTTGTATTTCTGCCATTTTATGCCGCCTTTAATATGAATTTTGATAGTTTTTGCATTTCTACTGCCAATGATTTAGCTCCAAAAGCAACGATTGCCGTTTTCCACAAATCAGGTTCAAACTCATTAAGTTCCTGTATTGTGAATGAACCGTCTTGAACGATGTATTCTGCTATTTGCTTCATCACGTCCTTTTGCTCGTCATTTAATTCACGTTGGGCCTGACCGCAATAAAGGTTAAATCTTTGGGCGTAACTGCCAAACAAGCTTGATAGAGTGTAAGTTTTCTTAAATGCGTATCTTACGATTTGAATTAAATGCGTAAGGGCATTTACGTTTTGCTTTACATTTAGTTCTTCCACTTGCCCGGCGGTGTCCAACGTTCTATAATTGCTCCAGATATAATATGGAGTATATGATTTGTTTGCAGACAAGAATTTTTCTTGGAGCTCGAAAAGCATAGAGTAGGTAATAACAGTGTCTTCAGAATTATAGATTATTCTCAATGCTTCTATTGAATCTTTATTGTCTTCTAAGTACTTTTCAAAAGTCGCAATAAAGCTCCTTGCTGTTTCTTTAGAAAAACCTTTATATATAACTTCGTCAGGTTTATCCGGAGTGAAAGCATAATAGCCTTTTTGCATTTCAAGCAATTTTTTCCTTGCTGCAAGATTGCAAATGAGACAATCTATCAACGCAAGTCTTTCCGTATTATCGCTCGATACGTCTATAAACGGAGGCAAAAGATTTTTCGTCAATGCTAGATTTATATTGTTTGCAAGAGTTTTGGGAGCAAAGCCATAGTCAACAATGAACTTATCTAAATGTCGACTAAACAATTGGCTATTTTCATATCTTCTATGAATTGTAGAACAATAGTCGCGGAGTAAAGACAAATTATCATCAGACAATTCATTATGAGATAGTCTTTCTAACAACTGTTCCAAAGTAAATACTTTTTTCTTAGGTGGATTATCTCCGCCGGGATTAGGCAATGTCTTATCGCTTTCAGTAACACCAACAGCATCTACTATGTAAAAGCATTCTTTCGTCGTCGCATTCGGGGTTACTTCTTTTAATTTATCGTCTTGAATAACTCGGCAACCACGACCTTTCATCTGCGTATAAAGAACCTCAGATTTAACGTCGTTCATAAACAAAACAACTTCTAAGGGCTTTACGTCCGTTCCTGTTGCGACAAGCGTTACGGTAACAGCAATTCTGAAGTTCTTTTCTGTCCTTAAATCTCTTATTAGGTCATTAGAGTTCCCGGCAGAATATGTGATTTTTTGAACAAAGCTGGTAGGAACGTTTCCGCCGTCAAACATCTCGCCAAATACTTTTTCCACAATACCAACAATCTCAGTCGCATGGTGGTCATCTTTTGCGAAAATTAAAGTTTTGGGAATATAACGCCAATCTTTATCACGTTCCGGATACAAATCTTCGTAAATCGAATCTCTATATGCCTTAAGTACGCTTTCGATTTGATTTTTATTAATAACAGAGCGATCTAACTGCTTATTTGTATAGTCAATACGTTCTGTTGATATGTATTCACTGGTCTGCCCGTTTCGTTTTGCTTCCTCAACAACTTTTTCGCCTTCGTTAATCGTACCACCGTGAACAGATGCTTCTGTTTTAATTCTATAAACACGAGCAGGAACATTTACACCGTCAACAACGGAATCGTCATAAGTATATTCTTCAATGATATTTTTATTGAAATATGCGTAGGCCTCAGGCGTAGGGGTTGCCGTAAGCCCTAAAACTCGAGCATCTTTGAAATAATCAAGAACGGATTTCCACTTCCCGTAAATCGATCTATGGCACTCGTCTACAATGATAAATTGAAAATAATCAGGAGACAATTTCAGATCATCGCCAAGAACAATGGGTTTGCTGGATTTATCGTTTTCCTTAGCATAAATCAGTTCGTCTTCAGCATCCTCGTCGTCCTCGGTAATTTGTTGTCCTGTTAGTACTGCAAACAGTTTTTGTATAGTAGAAATAATAACGTCTCCGTCAACATCTTCAGGCTTCTTAAGCCTATTAATTTGATAAAGAGAACTTAACGATTGACCCTTTTCCGTTCTATCAAACAAACTAAATTCCGTTTCCGTCTGACGTGCCAAATTATTTCTATCAACCAAAAATAATATGCGTTTGGTTGGCGTGTAATTTAATAAACGATAAGATGCAAGGCACGCTAAATATGTCTTACCTGAACCGGTAGCCAGAACTGCAAGAGCTTTCTTTTTCCCTGTTTTAAAAGAGGCTTCAAGCGCAACTTCTGCATCATATTGACAATCTCTAAGACCCTTTTTCTCAATTCGAGGAAGAGCACCGAACTCCGACTTCTTGCCAATAATTTTTAGCATTTGCTTTGGAGAATGAAATTCCGTGAGTTCTTCATAGTCGCTATCAGCGTCAAGCATATTCTTAAAATAAATCTTTTTACCATTTGCAAGATAAACAAGAGGAATTAAGTTCGAAAACCACAAACCATACCAAGGTTGAGGGGTATGAGCATAATTTTCTGCTTGTTGAGCAACTATAATACCAAGATTATTTTCTTCTTTTTTTGCTTCAATAACGGCTATTGCCTTACCTTCAACGAAAAGAAGATAATCACTTTCCGTGTTCCCCTGCATTAATCCTTCCATCACGGCTACGGTACTATGAGGCAAATAATCTATTCGTGATACTATTTCCCACCCAGCATTATTTAATTGCTTATCTATTTTTACACGAGCCAATTCTTCCGGTGTCATTTGAAGAACCCTCCAATGAATTTATTGTTCCTATAATCTTTTATTATCGGAAGTTACTTAAGGTAAAAATAATACTATTATACCACACTAAATATAGCATAATAGGTTATATCAAAAATCAATTTTAAATTATTTTATACCTAATTGAGCATAAAGTTTTTTCAATTCAGAATCTATCTCCTCTAATGAAATCGATTCTGATTCCATTTTTTCTTTTACAAAAGTATTAGGCATCAAATTAAAATTTGCGGTTTCAATTTCCTCATAAGAAACAACCCTTGAAATTTCTTCAATCGATTGATTATTATTCACTAAGCTTATTATTAATTCAATACCTTCTTTTGCTAAATATGTTCCTCTAACTTTTTCTTTTAATACATATTTGCTAAATGCTTTACTGTTACCGTTTATAAATAAAACATTCGAATTATCTTGTTTGGAAACAATAATGAAGTTGATATTTATTAATGTTCCAAACATGGAAATAGGTAAAGACACAACGGCCTTCAAATACTTGTTGACTACCAAATTCTTTTTTGCCTCTAATTGGTGTTTAGAAGAACCGAATAAAATACTATTATTGACCGTAACCATACCTATGCCATTATTATTTAGAGCTTGTATGGTTTTATATATGGCAACTAAAGTCGATTCTTGTTTTTGCCCTAAGTCTAAATTATCTACTTTTAATCCAATAGGTGCATCGACAAAAATCTTATCAGCTTTTAAATTGAAATCAGTTTTGCTTAGTGTATCTTCACAACGAATAGTAAAGTTCTCATACCCATTAATAATGCAAAGCATTGCAGCAATAGCTGTATTATCTTTTAAAATATCGCAGTTAATTACACGGCACTTCTTATCATTAACAATCGTAAAAGTTGTAGACCCCGCACCGGCAGTAAAATCTAAGAAAGTCTCACCGTCTTGAACTTGCAAAATACCTTTTGCTATTTCTCCAAGTTCATTTCTTGAAAGGTATTCTGAGACCATTCTGTTCCCAAAACTTCTAAGCTGAATATTTTTTATTAGTTCATCTACTATAAATTTACCCTTTGAGTGGTCACATTCGTTTTCTTCTAAATCAAAGCTGGCAAGAGTATCCATAATGCGCTCAAACCCATCAATTGAAGCATTTTTTCTATTCCAACTATCATCTAAGCCGAATAATTCTTTTGCGTACTCTGTAATTGATTCACGAATTAAACCATTTAATTCATAATGCTTATCTACAATATCTAACACAGGATATATCGCATTGGGACCACCACTAACATCACGAGCAGCAAATTGCTTTTGAAGCCGTGCAAAATGTTGCATATCTTCTTTTGTTTCTGCACCAATAAAATTATCGGT
>JBJEVA010000051.1:0-69971 GCA_051884115.1 Candidatus Coproplasma sp.
CTTCGTGACACTTTCCCTATTCTTTAGGGAAAGCAAGAATAGTCCGCCCATACCCAATGAGATTGCCACGCCACCCCTTACGGGGCGTCTACTTCCGCTTCGCTCCGTGCCGTTGCAGGCAACGGGGCGCAATGACGCTCTTATTTATTGCCTTGTTTGATTAGTGAGTAGATAGTCAAACGTTCAAGTCATTAAGATATATAGTCAAGGCATTGCCTTGTTTGATTAGTGAGTAGATAGTCAACCGTTCAAGTAATTAAGACACATAGTCAAGGCATTGCCTTGTTTGATTAGTGAGTAGATAGTCAACCGTTCAAGTAATTAAGACACATAGTCAAGGCATTGCCTTGTTTGATTAGTGAGTAGATAGTCAACCGTTCAAGTAATTAAGACACATAGTCAAGGCATTGCCTTGTTTGATTAGTGATAAGATGGTCAAACGTTTAGCAATTAAGATACTACGCCGTGGTCGCACCACCGTGGCAATCCCAAAGTCCTAATTGATTACCCTTTTCTATATTATATAATATATATTGATAAGGATATTAAACGATAAATAAACAAATTAGACGACGGCGGAGTATGTTCTTTGCCGTCGCCCGATTTATTCAGTCCATTAAAAGTGACGGGTTAAACGGGGTAAAATAATGCAAATCGCAGGCAAAAACCAAGCTTTGCAAAATTTCTTTAAAAATATAAAAAACTTTTTGAACCGAACGCAAAACGGCTTGACATAAGTGTCATTTAATAATAAAATAGTTTTACATTGACGGAAATAGTTAAAAAACGGTTAAAAAATTCGGTTTCCAAGGGGGAATCGATTAGGAGATTACAATGAAAACCTATATGGCAAACGCCCAGACAGTTGAAAGAAAGTGGTATGTAGTTGACGCAGCCGGCGTACCTCTCGGAAGACTTGCTTCCAAGGTTGCCTCTGTTCTTCGCGGTAAAAATAAGCCCACTTTTACGCCCAACGTTGATTGTGGCGATTTCGTGATAATAATCAACACAGACAAAGTAGTTCTTACCGGTAAGAAGCTTGAAGACAAGTATTACAGATACCACACCGGTTATATCGGCGGTCTTAAAGAAACTTCTTACAAGAAGATGATTGCAGAGAAGAGTGACCTTGCCGTATATGAAGCGGTTAGGGGTATGCTCCCCAAGAATTCTCTTGGCAGAGATATGATAAAGAAGCTTAGGGTTTATAAGGGTGCAGAACACAATCACAGCGCTCAGAAGCCCGAAGAAATGAAGGTATTTTAAGGGGAGAGGGAGATAAGTTATGGCTAAGACAAGCGTAAAGAAAAAGTTACAGTTTTGGGGAACAGGCAGAAGAAAGAAGGCTATTGCCAGAGTACGCCTTATTCCCGCAGGCACAGGCACTATCGTAATTAACGACAGGGCTTTTGAAAATTACTTCCCTCAGGGTTTAGTACAGTATCAGGTTAAACAGCCCCTCGAACTTCTCGGCGTTACCGGCAAGTACGACGTTATCGTAAACGTATATGGCGGTGGTTATACCGGTCAGGCAGGTGCGATTCGTCTTGGTATCGCACGTGCGCTCCTTCAGGCAGAGCCTGATTGCAGACCTGCATTGAAGAAGGAAGGCTTCTTAACCCGTGACCCCCGTGCAAAGGAAAGAAAGAAGTACGGCTTAAAGAAGGCACGTCGTGCTCCTCAGTTCTCAAAGAGATAAAAAAATACGAACTCCCAAACAAGGGAGTTCATTTTTATTTATGTAAAGTGTGAGCACGACGTGCTTTTACATATATTAGGGCTCCCACAAAAAAAGGTTTTTGTGGGAAGAGGAGGAACGGCGGAGCAAAGTTGCAGTTTGGGTTTACACAAACTGCATAGGGTAAAAGCCCGTTCCGACGAGTGCACCTCAGTTCTCAAAGAGATAATCAGTCAGAAAAGACGACAAACGAACTCCATTTTGTGGGGTTCGTTTTTTTGTGTGCGACGTGCCTTTACATAACAGGGTATCCCACAAAAGATTTGCCTGCAAAGATTTTGTGGGAAGAGGAGGAACGGCGGAGCAAAGTTGCAGTTTGGGTTTACACAAACTGCATAGGGTAAAAGCCCGTTCCGACGAGTGCTCCTCAGTTCTCAAAGAGATAAAAAATACGAACTCCCAAACAAGGGAGTTCATTTTTTTGTAGGTGTGACCTACGGCAAAGTTTCTTAATAGTTATACTGTTGACCAACTAATCACAAGTCAAACAAGACATGAAGCGAACTCCATTTTATGGGGTTCGTTTTTTGTGTGCGACGTGAATTTATGAGACAGGGTATCCCACAAAAGATTTGTGAATACAAAGATAAGGTGGCACGAAGTGCCGATAGAGTTTGATATAAAATGGTGTGGTAGGTCGTCATTGCGAGTCTTAGTCGTCATTGCGAACCGTCTAACAGACGGTGTGGCAATCCCAGAGTCCTAAGCGGCCAACCATTCTTGCTTTCCCTAAAGCATAGGGAAAGTGTCGGAAACGAAGTTTACGACGAAAGAGTTTGAATATTTTAAATAATAATCACCACATTTATTATTTATTATTTATTCTCTATTCTTTAAATTCTTTTATTACTACCCCTCATCAGTCGCATAAATGCGCCAGCTTCCCCCCCTAAAGGTGGGAAGCCAAGGTAGAGGTGGTCACATACCCAATGAGATTGCCACGCCACTCCTTGCAGTCGTGACTACTTCCGCTTCGCTCTGTGCCGTTGCAAGCAACGGGGCGCAATGACGTGCCTTTAATTGCCGTTGGGCGACCCCACCGCTTGATTGGTGAGAAGATATTCAAACGTTCAATAAATTAAGATATTCCGCCGTGGTTGTTCCACCTGTTTTTCTAAGCTACGGATATAATAATGTTTTACTCTTACAAATTTTGAAAATATTTAACGGATTGTTGACTTATTCATTTTGAAGTGATAAAATCAATGTAATGAAATTTATAATCGGGGAGAGGTTTGTTTTAGGTTAAATATTTTTTGCAAATAGATAAGAGTGCAAAAGTTTCTTTTACTACATAAAAGAACAGTGTGGCGCATATGCGCCACACTAATAAATACCTATAAGCAAGCTTACTTCGGTTAAGGAGGAATAATGAATAAAAGACTAACAAAACTTCTTTCAGTGTTCGTTATTGCAGGTGCAATCGGCACAGGTACTGCTGTTGGTTTGGTTGGCTGTAAAAAAGAGCCTACCCACACCCACACTGCTTCAACCGAGTGGCAGAACAACGACACCGACCACTGGCACAACTGTACCGCTAACGACGGCGAGGAAATGGACAAGGCTCCCCACAGCTACGGTGGCGACCTTGACGCTGACTGCGACGTTTGCGGTTACGTAAGAACTGTTACGTACTCTATCACCTATGCAGGCTTAGAGGGTATTACGGGAACGAACACCAACCCCACGTCATACACCAACACGGGTTCGGCTATAACCCTTGTAGCTGTTGAAAAGGAAAATTACACCTTCGACGGTTGGTATAACGGCGACACAAAGGTAACGACGATTGCTACGGGTACAACCGGTAACTTAACGCTTACCGCAAAGTGGAAGGCAAAGACTTTCAGAATTTCTTACACCGGATTAGACGGTATAAGCGGTACTAACGACAATCCCACAACATATACTATCGAAAGCGACACCATAACGCTTAAACCCGTTGCAAAGGAAGGCTGTATTTTCGACGGTTGGTACAATGCAGAGGGCGAAAAGGTAACTACCATTGAAAAGGGTACCACGGGCAACTTAGCTCTTGAAGCAAGATGGTTAGAACCCGTTGAAATCTCTTCCGTTGCAGATTTCCTTGAATTTAGACAGACTGCAGAACCTGTCGGTATATATAAGCTTACGGCAGACTTAGACCTTACGGGCGTAACGTTAGAAGCACCTTTGGCAGTTCTCGGCGCAAATGCAATATTCGACGGTCAAGGACACGTAATTAAGAACGCAAGCTACACCGAAGCAGGTGCAAAGACCGGTCTTCTCTGTGCGTCGGTCAATGGTGGTACGGTAACCAACGTTAAGTTCCTCGGTTGTGCAGTATCTTCCGCAAATGAATCTGCAGGTATTGTTGCAGGTACCGTAGAAGGCGCTTCTACCTTATCAAAGATAGAGTTCAACTCCTGTTCGGTTGCAACGACAGGCAACTACGCGGGTCTCTTGTTTGGTAGAAATGAAAAGGGCAATGCAAATATCACCATAAATGAAGTTACCGCAAAGAACGGCTGTACAACGGCTTGTTCGGCATACGGCGGTTTCCTTATGGGCGATATGCAGACCACTTCCAAGGTAAGCTTCAAGAATCTCGACGTTGCAGGCGAATTGCAGAACTCCACGCAGAACGCTTCCTTCATTGCAGGTCGTACCCGTGGCGGTGAAGTTTCTGTTGAAAACGCAATCATCTCAGCAAAGATGCCTACGGGAATCACCTCTATGGGTATCTTCTCGGCTAACGGCTCTGTGACTAAGCTCACTATTAAGAACGTACTTATATTAGAATCAAATCTTACCAACCTCTATCAGGCAAGCAAACCTCCCGTAGCAACTGATATTACAGGACTTTATGCAGTAGCAGGCGTAACCGTTGACCAGGCAACCGCAGGCGAAAACACCGTAGCGTTCCTCACCGACACGTTAGGTTTCGACTTCACCGCAACTTGGGTAACCGAGGGTGAAAACAACGCTAAGTACCGCTTAGCATCAGCTTCCACCAACGTTAAGAGTGCAGACGCGGTTATTACAAATATTAAAGTTTCTTCAGGTAATGCTAAGACAAGGTTCAAGAAGGGCGAAGAATTTGTCGCTTCTGGTTTGAACGTTATGGCTTCTTACTCCGACGGCGTACAGCTCGTTCTCAAACTTGACGATAGCGTTGGCGCAACCGACGGTTACGTTGTAGATTACTCCGAATTTATCGCAAACGTTGCAGGTACTTACACTATTATGGTTAAGTCCAATGAGGACGCAACCAAGGTTGCAACCTATGAAGTAACCGTAGTTGAACAGACTGACTTCGTGGTAATTGACGAGTTTATGACTCATACCTATCTTGTTGGCGCTAAGCTCGACACGGCTAACCTCGTAGTTAAGTCCGTATGGTCCGACGGCGTAGAAGAAAAGCTTTCCGCAAAAGATTTCACTGTCGGCGGTACTTACGATATGAATACGGTTGGCGAACAGACCGTTCTTATTTCCAACGGTGATTTCGGTAGCAAACCTATTACAATCAGCGTAGTTAACAGCAAACCCGTTCCCGTTGACGGAAAGGTATATGTAAACGTTGACGCTACTTCTGCAGTTCCTAACGGCACTAAGGTCAACGGCGTAGAGACCTTTAAGACTCTCACCGATGCGATTGACTATCTCGAAGCATGCAAACTTGACGCATCTGTTTCTAAGGTGCTTTACGTAGCTGAAGGCACTTACACCGAAAAGATTACCACCGACCTTGCTAACCTCGTACTCGTGGGCGAAGGCACAGATAAGTCCGTGCTTACGTATTCGGCAGTTGAGTCAACCGTTGACCCTGTATCGGGTTCTCAGTACGGTTTGAAGGGTGCAACCTTACAGGTTAACGGCGAAGGCTTCCGTGCATATAACATTGCAATCCGCAACGACTTTGACTATAAGAACGACTACAAGAAGGAATCTTCGCCTCAGGGTCTTGCCCTCACGATTAACGGCGACCAGGCAGTTCTTCAGAACGTATATCTCTACGGTAACCAGGATACCTTGTATTTGAAGAGCGGTAGAACTTACATCAAGGATAGCCGTATAGATGGTAACATCGACTTCATCTTCGGCGAAGCAAAGGGTCTTGCATACTTCGACAATTGTACGATTGTTGCTATCAGCAAGTACAATACGCCCGACACGAATAACGGTTACGTAACCGCAATGAAGGCTACTGACGCAGATAAGCCCGATTACGGCTATATCTTTGCAAATTGTACATTCACCGACGACGGCACGTTGCTCGAAGGTTCGATGTCGCTCGGCAGGCCTTGGGGTGCTAAGGCGACCGTTGCATACATCAACTGCTCGTTCAGCTCGGCTTACTCTAAGCTCGGTTACACCTCCGACGACAAGACTAAGTCTCGTTGGTTCAGCATGAGCGGTAATAGCCCTGTAAATGCAGACTTCTGCGAATACGGCTCGACGGGCGACGGCGCTATAACCGAAGCTGTTGACGGCGGTAGAATTCTCACCGATGCAGAGGTTGCTAACTATACAAAGGCTAACATCTTCGCTTCAACAAACGGTTTATGCACTTGGGCATCTGCATGGGATTGCGACGAAGCAGTCACCGCATTGGCAGAGTTGACGGGCGCAACCGTAGCTCCTACAGGATTATACGTTTCCGCTGAAACTATTGAAGTAGAAGCAGGACAGACGACTGACCTCTACTTAGGCGTAGCTCCTTGGAACGCAAACGATAAGGAAGTAACCGTAACCGTTGCAGACGAAGCAATTGCAACCTGGGCAAACGGCACTCTTACGGGCGTTGCGGAAGGTACAACTACCATAACCGTATCAAAGGACGGCTTGGAATCAAAGACGGTTAGCGTTAAGGTAACTCCTGCACAGGCTCCCGTTGGCGCAACATATACCTTTACGTATGGTGCGGAGAACGGCGCTGAATGGATAACGACCGCAACGGCAACCAACGCTTCGACGGACACTACTCCTGTAACAGGTTTAAAGATTTTGGATACCGATTCTTTCAGTCTTACGGCAAGCGGTAAAAAGGCAACCATAACCTTGAACGGCTTTACTACCGCTACAAGTAAGGCTATGGAATACGTTACGGTAACTTTCAAGGATGCAGGCGGAAACGTGCTCGGAACGCTTACGGGTACAACAACTGCAGGTAAAGTGGTTGGTGACTTCACTTTCACGGCTAACGGCATATTTGAAAGTGAAACTGCATTTGCAACCATAGAAATTTCTTGCAACACTGCCGGTAAACATTTCAGTATTGTGTCTGTTTCAATAGCAGTTGAGTAATAGAAAAATACTAAAACAAATTTCAGGGCGGTAAGGCGTAAGTCTTACCGCCTTAAATTTTAGTTGAAAATATTTTTAATTTACCTATTGATTTTTTGTCGGGGATATATTATAATTAAAATATCAAAATATTGTTATCATCTAAGGGGGATAATCTATGAAAAACGTAATCGTTGGACAGTCCGGCGGACCTACCGCAGTAATCAACTCCAGCCTTTTGGGCGTATTCAAAACGGCTAAGGACAGGGGTGCAGATATCGTATATGGTATGGTTCACGGCATTAAGGGTCTTTTGGACGGAGACGTAGTTGACCTTTCCGCACAAATCAAAAACGATTTGGATATGGACCTTTTAAAGAGAACGCCTTCTTCGTTCTTGGGTTCTTGCCGTTATAAACTTCCTGCAATCGAGGGCAACGAAGAGACTTACGAAAAAATCTTCGCAACGCTCAAAAAGCTTGATATATACGCTTTCTTCTATATCGGCGGTAATGATTCTATGGACACCATAGACAAGCTCTCTAAGTACGGTCAGAAGATTGGTAGCCCCATACGCTTTATGGGTTGCCCTAAGACCATAGACAACGATTTGGCTATTACCGACCACACTCCCGGTTACGGCTCCGCCGCAAAGTACATAGCCGCAACTATGAAGGAAATTATCCGCGACGGCTTGGTTTATGACTACCCCGTAGTTTCCATAGTAGAAATCATGGGCCGTAACGCAGGTTGGCTTACCGCGGCTGCGGCACTTTCCCGTGGCGAGGACTGCGAAGGCGTTGACATGATTTATCTTCCCGAAAGAGTATTCGACCAGGAGAAATTCCTTGAAAAGACGGGCGAACTGTTAAAGCAGAACCGTTCTTTAGTTATTGCCGTTTCCGAGGGCGTTAAGGTTGCCGATGGCAGATACGTATGCGAACTTGCAGAACACGTTGACTACGTCGATGCATTCGGTCATAAACAGCTTGCAGGTACCGCAAGATATCTTGCAGGCAAGGTTGCAGAAAGGTACGGAGTTAAGACGAGGGCGATTGAGTTCTCATCTTTACAGCGTTGCGCGGCTCACATTACTTCGCGTATAGACGTAACCGAAGCGTTCAACTCCGCAGGTGCGGCAGTTAAAGCGGCATTCGAGGGCAAGACGGGTATGGTTGCATGTTTAAAGAGGGTTTCCGAAGACCCTTATATGTGCATAACCGAACTTGCTAACGTTTCCGACATAGCTAACGTTGAAAAGAAGGTTCCCGACGAGTGGATAACCGAGGACGGCACTTACGTAACACCCGAACTCATTCACTATATCCGCCCCCTTATTCAGTCCGAAATTACCCCTCTTTGGGTTGACGGTCTGCCCAGACATCTTAAGCTCTGCAAATAATAACTGTATAAGCGTGATAGCCCGCCTCTGGCGGGCTTTTTTTTGTTTCTCTGCGTATATACGTCGCAATAGTATCTCGTCCAATAAGCTACGCAATACTGTGTCGGACTACGTTTTTCTTGGGTCATTTACGTTTTTAGTAAACTCCCCGACGAAAAGCCTCGACCTCCTTGTCTTGCTTGCTTCTTGAACGAGGGACTGGGTTGGGTTGTAACCTTTACGTTTTGCCTCTGTCATTTACCGTTTAAAGTAAACTCCCGTCGGCAAATCCGCAAGCTCCTGCTCTTGCTCGTATCTCCGCAGAGTGACTTAGTTGGGGAGGTTTCGTTGTGTTCCGCTCCGCCTCAGTCATTTACGCATTTAGTAAACTCCTTCGGGTTATCCTCGCGCTCCTTGTCTCGCTCGTTTCTTTCCAGAGGGACTTAGCCGAACAAGGTGAAAATTATTAGAAACCACTCGCTTCTTGAACGAGTGACTTAGTTGGGGTGTAGTAAGTAACTCTCCCTCGGCTTCCCTAAAGAATAGGGAAGCTGTCACGAAGTGACTGAAGAGTTTGATATAAAAATGGTGCGGTAAGCCGTCATTGCGAACAACGCCTTTGGCGTTGCGTGGCAATCCCAGAGTCCAAAGCGACCAACCCCTTGGCTTCCCTCCTTGGGGGGAAGCTGTCTCGTAAGAGACTGATGAGGGGTAAAAATAAAAGAAATTAAAGAATAGAGAATAAATAATAAATGCGGTGATTATTATTTATTCTTTTTATTTTTAACGTTATTTACAATGCGTTCGTGCCTTTCTAATAAGTCCGCCATAACGTTTATTTCTTTGCTCTTATTTAAATTTGCTGTCGGCTGTATAGGAGGGGCGTCGTCCAACTCCTCGGTGGCGCAGGAGTTCCCCTCACCGTCTTTGCGTTGTGTGCTTTGCAAACCGCCGATAAGTTTAAGCAGATTAAAAAGCGAAAAGTTTTCCGTAATAAATTGTCTCCTTACAGCATTTTTTTATTTAAACGAGCCGTTTTTTATTGCTTAAATGCCTTCGTTGTTGTATAATTAACGAGTATAGGCGTAAAAGCCGTTTTTTCGGCGTGCCTTAAAACTTTCGAGTGAACGGAGACATTATGCGTAAACGGTTTACTAAAATTATATGCGCTTCGGTTGCGGTAATTTCCGCAATGGCTCTCGCTTTCGCCCCCGGCTGTGCTAACGGGTGGAAGGGAGTTGAAGGTGCAAAGGATTCTGCCGTAAAAGCGGTGGAAGGCACTAACGGCGGATTCCTTACGGAAACAGAGGATTACGTCTATTTTATCAACGGTAAGGCAAACAATACCGATTCCAACCAATTCGGTTCTGTGCTTAAAGGTTCTGTTCAGCGCCTTGCTAAAACCGATTTGGCAAATCACAACTACACCAATACCCAGACGGTAGTTCCTTCCGTAATCTATGCAGGCAGTTACAATGCAGGACTGTACGTGTACGGCGGATATCTTTACTATACAACGCCTTCCACGCAGAAGAATACCGACGGCGAAGTGTTAAACAGCAAGCTCGACTTCAAGCGCACAAAGCTCGACGGTACGGGTACGTCCGACGGCTATATTTGGCAGAGCGAAGATAAAGCAATCGACTATCGCTACGTTGAAGTGGGCGACACCGTCTATATCATCTATACTACTACTGAATCTCTTTACGGTTCCGAAAAGACTAACATTCACTCCGTAAACTGCAACACAGGCGCAAACACCTTGCTTGCATACGGCGTTGAAGATTATGCATTCGATACCGAAGACGCGGAAAATCCCTATATCTATTACACAATGAAAGTGCCCGAGGCTATGGGTTCTTCCTCTACGCTTGGCTATAACCAGCTATATAGGGTAAGGGCAGATGTAACTGAAAGCCCCAGAGAGTACGATTTCAGCGACGTTAAAGATTACGACGCGTCTAAAGACCCCGTATATGTAAACCTCGGCGACTTAGTATTCGACGGCATAGGCATTATGAGGGCGGGAACAAAGCTTTCGCAGTTCAACTACGGCTACGACGCAGAAAACCCCGACAAGACTTTAGAGCTTACTAACAGCGATTACACCTACGACATTTCGTGGTATAAGGACGGCTATCTCTACTATACCCGTACGGAAGGTTCAGACGCAACCTACCTTTACAGATTGAACAACTCCGACGTAGATGCAAATAACGACGGCAAGGTCGATGCAAGCTGGAACGCAATTTCAGCAAACGACGACGCTATTTTATTCGTGTCCGAAAACTACTCAACCGAATACACCTACGTAACTATGGGCGGTACTTTGTATGCAGTTGAAACCAACGCAAACGGCATTTTCAAAAAGCCTATGGAGTTCAACGACGCTACAAACAGCTATTCCTTCGGTGACAGTATTCAGATGTCCGACGACCAATCTGCCAAAGTGCTTGACGTAAGAGAGGAAGGCGGTCACACTTATCTTTACTACTCCTTAACGGGCGGAAACGGCTATACTATCTACAGGCTCGCAATCGACGGTACTAACGATAAGTATAATATGCTTCCCATCGAGGAAGAGCTTGCCTACCGTAGCATACAGGTGCTTGATTTAGACGCCTGCTCCGATTGGTATTTGCCCGAATTTGTCGGCAATACGCTCTTCTTTGCAAGCGAAACCACGGGTATGACCGAGAGTAACTACGTTATGGCGTGTGACCTTACGGGTGCAGACGGCATAATGAGTAACGCTGAAATCAAGGCTATGAACGAGCGTTACAATGCCGTTATGGAAAAAATCGAAGCTTACGACAGCGTAACCAATTCAGACGGTTCTAAGACTTATGAAAACCTTTCGGGTGCGTTAAAGTACCAATTCTACACACGTGACTTTGATTATCTTGGAGAGCTTATTCAAGCTTATATCGACATGGAGGGCAGGGATAGAGAATATCTCTATTCCGACGCTTCTGTTAAGATTGCAAGCGACTTTGCAACCCTTTCGGGAGATTGGGAGAAGGATGACGATGACAACGCTTACCTTACTAAGACTGTTAACGGCGAAGAGGTGCATTCCAACACCCGCGATTATTATTACACCTTAGTAGGCAGAATGACCGAAGCCGACAAGGCTGAGTACTATCAGGACTTTAAGGACAACACCACGTATCTTAAACCCTACCCCGTTGAAGACCCCACCTGGTGGGAGAGCCTTTCAACCTCTGCAAAGACTTGGTTCATAATAGGAATGATTTGCGCAGGGCTTTTAGTAGTAGCTGTTACGACCTTAGTTGCTTGCTTAATTGTTAAGCGTAACGAAAAGCGCAAAGAGCAGGGCGAAACTTCGTCTAAAATGAAAGTCGATATAACCGACGATAAGAATATCGACGTCTATGGCGACGGAAAGAAGGACAAAGAAGAGGGCGAAGAAAAGGACGGCGAATAATAAAATTAGCTTACTTTTAAGGGAGTTGCGATTGCAACTCCCTTAATTTTACCCTTTTATGCAAATATTTTAAAAAAACGGTTAAAATTATTTATTAAAACAGTTTACAAAATAATTAAATGCTAATATAATGTTACAGCGATAGGGGGTCAATCATATGATAAGATATATCAAATGTCCGAGATGCGAACTTAATTATATCGACGGTGATAAGCAGGAATACTGCGACGTCTGCATTGCGGAAATGAGGGGCAACAGATTAGAGTTTGCCGATTTAGACGACGAAGAATTAGAGGAAGAGCTTGAAGCAGAAGCAACCGAATTATGTCCCATATGCGGTGTAAACCGTATGAAGTCAGGGGAAAATATGTGCGACGAGTGCAAGCAGAAGAACGAGTACGAGGAAGAGCCGGAGGTTGACCCTGAACAGGACGAAGAGTGGAAGACCTATCTCAACGACGACGCAGACGATTTAACCCTCGATAATTCCGAGTTGGACGAAGCCTTAAAGCAGGAGCTTGAAGCTGACGAGGATATGGAAGACGATTACGAGGACGAAAGCCAAGACGAGTTTGAGGACGATTTCAAAGACGACTTCGAGGACGTTGACAGTCTTGAAGACGATTACGACGACGAAGACGAAGAAGACGATGATGACGACGACTTGTTTTAATTAAAAATTTTTAGCTACAAAGGCGCTCTGTGGTATAATGCCACAGGGCGTTTTCTATATAAAGGGTAAGGCGGGCAAAGCAAACTATGCGTTTTCTCTGCATAAATTTTACAATTTCGGGAAAAATTATACTATGATTAAACCTGAAAAGAGCGTAAGCGCAATCAAGAGCGATATAGAGAGTTATTTGCATAAACCCGTGACGGTAAAGTTAAACTTAGGCAGAAATAAATTCGTAACATTTTCGGCAAACGTTTCTGGGATATACCCCTCTATTTTTACCGTAGAGCCTGCGGAAAAGGGTTATTTTGGCAAGACTTCCTATTCCTATACGGAGATTTTGTGCGGTAAGGTGTTTATTTCTTTAAGGGAAAAGGGAGCATAATTTTTACGCTCTCGGCATATTATAGCGTGTAAGGAAAGTTACGCCTAAAGTAAAGGAGCTATGATATGTTAAAACTCTTTAATAACACCGAAAGTTTCAATAAGCAAATCAAGAACGTAATAAGTCAAAGCGTAGTGGAGTGCCGTTTCCCCCAATCGAGTGAAATAACAGAGATAATCTGTGCCGAACCGCAAGTTTCTTTAATCTCCTGTGAATCGGCGTCGGGTAGGGTAAATTACAGCGGAAAGCTAATTCTATCTATCGTCTATTCGGACGAAGAGGGAAAGCTTTGCCGTATGCAAAAGGGTGTTGAGTTTTCCCACTTTGCCGACGGCGAAGAGTTTGCGCCTGCGCAAAACTGCGTATGCCGATTAAAATGCGAAAAGCTCAACGTCCGCAGAGACGGCTCTGCGTTTGTTGCATCGGCTGTTATTACCGCAGAAATAGGAGTGTATTCGCGTACGGAGCGCAATTTTATTCCGAGTGCCGAGGGTGCGTATTTAAAGACCGAAAAGGTGTGCCTATGCTCTGAAATTTGCTTTTCGGGCGAGAGCGAAGTGGAGGACGACTTCGACGCCGACAGCGTTGCAGACGTGCTTATACCCTCTGCAAAGGCGGTAGTACTCTCTGCGGTGTGCGGTACGGGCGACGTTACTCTCAGCGGAGAGATTTATCTGTCGCTTTTTGCAATGCGCCAGCAAAGTCCCGTCAGCCTTGAAAGGACCATACCCTTTAAATGCACAATCCCCTGTGACGACGCAACGGCAGGGGTAAAGGCGGAGGCTGTGGCGGAAGTCAGCGATTTGCGCGTTACGGCAAACGTAAACGAAGATAGGGGCAAGTGCGACGTAAACGTAGTGTGCAACCTTACCGTAAACGGTTGGTTTGTCGATGAACGTATCGAAGAGGTGGCAATCGACGCCTTTTCGGATACAAACGAGCTTATCTCAAATACGGTAAAGGAAAGCACTCGTCGGTGCGAGGACGTTAAAATTTATTCCGAAAGGGTGAGCGGACTTGCGACGACCAAAGACAGGTTGGGGTACGACTGCTCCTTCTGTGCGGTGGCTCTGCCCAAGGCGGAGTGTGAATACAACCCCTTGACGGGGTGTGCCGAGGGCGTCGTGGAGTGTGTGCTTGCCTATATGCAGAACGGTGAAATAAAGAGCTGTGGGGTAAGTTTGCCCTTTTCCGCCCCTTTAAACGGCGTCGCCGATGAGGGGCAGGAGGTTGCACTTGACGTGGCGGTAAGTCAAGTTGCAGTGCGCCTTCGCGCAGAGGGGGAGGCGGAAGCCGAAGCTTCGGTTAAAATATGTGCAACCGTCACAAGCTTAAGGACGGCTGAATATCTAAACTCCTTAGAAGAGGGCGAAGAAACCTGTGAGGAGGACTGCGCCGTTTCGGTGTTCCTGCCAAATGCAGGCGACGGGCTATGGGAGATTGCAAAAAAGCTTAAAAAGTCCCCTTTGGACGTAGCTTCCTGCAACCCCGAGCTTCAATTTCCTTTAACGGGTAAGGAACGGATAATCGTATATAGGCAGAAAACCGTTTAAATGGAATATAGGCGTTAAGATTAAAACAAATAAAGTTAGGCGTACTTGGGCGTAAAAAATCCGAGTACGCCTTTTTTGTCCTTTTTATTTATTGTAAACGGCATTTTTATGTGATATAATCGTATTATGAACTACGTTCGCGTAAAGTCTTATGCAAAAATAAATTTAACGTTAGACGTACTCGGGGTTAAAGACGGCTATCATATGATAGACAGCGTCGTCGCCTCAATCGATTTAAGCGACGTTATAACTGTTAAAAAACGTAAGGACAACCTTATAAGCATTGCTATGCACGGCGAGGGGAGCGAGAATATTCCCTATGAAAGCAACAATGCCGTAAAGGCGGGGGAGCGGTTTGTTGAGCGTTTTCAAACCAACGGAGCCGATATAACCGTGTGGAAAAATATCCCCCAAGGAGCAGGGCTTGGCGGTTCTTCGGCAGACGTTTCGGGCGTTTTAAGGGCAATGGCAAAGCTGTATAAAATAGACGATATGCAAGGCGTTAAGGAGATAGCCGACAGCATAGGCAGTGACTGCGGTTATATGCTGACGGGTGGCTTTGCGAGAATTAGCGGAAGGGGAGAGAAGGTAAAACTTATTGAAGGGAAGCCTCGGCTCTCTATCGGGCTACTTCTTCCCGAGGAGGGCGTCTCCACGGCGGAGTGCTACCGCCTCTCCGACAGCCTCGAAAAATCACCCTTTACAAGCGAATTAGCGCAAGAGGCTATAGAGCAAGAGGACGTAGAGAAGTTGGGCTTATCGCTCAGCAACGGCTTATTAAGTTCGGCTAAAAGGCTTAACGGGCGCATTGCTACGGCATATAATGAATTGAAGGAGTTCGACCCGTTAGGGGTAAATATGACGGGGTCGGGAAGCGGTGTGTATGCCGTATTTGAAAACGACGAATTTGCAAGGTATGCAAAGAGCAGATACTTAGGTAAGTGCCGATTTGTTTTAACTAAGACGGTAACGCCTTTAAGGGAGGAAGAGTAATGGCTGAAGAAAGACTGATTGATACGGATAAAGACAAGAAATACCGCATAAGAAAGAACGCAGACGGCGAAGACGAGTTATACATAGACGAAAGTCAAAAAGAGTCGGAAGAGAGCGAAGACGTTATGTTCGACGTGCCTGAATTTTCCGAGGACAACGAAGAAGAGGCGGTTATGACCCCCGAACAGCTTTTGGCAAAGAGGGAAAAGCAAGAGCGAGAGAAAGCCGAAAAGGAAGAGAAAATTAAAGAGCTTTTAGCCTCTGCTAAAAAGGACTGCGACGAGGAAAAGTATGCGACTGCGTTAGAATACCTTCAACAAGTGGTTGCCCTTGACGGCGAAAACGGTGAGGCGTATGCACTCCGTATGAGTATTTATACCCGTAATTTTACCGACTATTCGCAGATTTCCGAGGCTTCGAAATACGCAGACGAGGTAAGCGATTACACCTCTAAGGAAATAAAGGCGCAGATGTTTGAAAGGGCTTCTAAGGGGTTGGATGAAAACATTGCAAGGCTTATAGAGAGGGAGGCCGAACTCGATAGAGAAAACGAGGAGCAGAAGGCGTTAAGGGCGAAAAAGTTCGTCCGTGACAGAAACGTAGCCTTAGCTTTATTCTTAGGCTTTTTGCTGTGCGTGGTTGGTTTGGGCGTAGGTACGGGCGTTTGCGCGTCGCTCATACTCACCGTTAAGACCAACAAATATCTTATAATGACTATATGCTTTGGCATAGTTGCGTTCATCGCCCTGTGTGCGTGCTTAGTGGCTTTACGCAGGCTGATTGTTACAGGCAGAAGGGTGAGGCTTAATAAGCGCAATACAGCCACTAAGCTTGGGCGCGAACTCATTGCCGTAAGGGCGGAACTTAAAGCCTTTAATTTGGTATATACGGCACTAAAAGGGGAATAATGATTTATCTCGACTATTCGGCTACCACACCGCTCGATAGCGACGTGTTGGAAGCAATGACGCCCTATCTTACAACAATATTCGGTAATTCGTCCTCTCAACACTCATTTGGGCGCAAAGCGGGCAACGCCGTACAGGACGCCCGTGATAAAATGGCTAAAATCCTCGGCGTAAAGGGTGACGAGCTGTACTTTACCTCTGGCGGAACAGAGTCCGGCAATACGGCTTTAAAGGGCATTTGCAGGCAAAATATTGCTAAGGGCAAACACATAGTTTTATCCGCATTTGAACACCCTGCGCTTTTAGAGAGCGCGAAAGACCTTGAAAGGGAAGGGTTTGAAGTAACTCTTGTAAATCCCGATAAGAGGGGCATAGTATCGCCCCAAAGCGTCTCTTCCGCCATTCGCCCCGACACCGTGTTCGTAGGCGTTATGGGGGCGAATAACGAGGTGGGAACGGTTCAACCCATAGAGGAAATTTACGACGTGTGTAAGCAAAGGGGAGTGTTCTTTTTCTGCGACTGCGTACAGGTTGCAGGGGTAATACCCTTTAACAAATTCCCTGCCGACGGAATAAGCTTTTCGGCGCATAAGTTTTACGGACCTAAGGGGTTCGGCGTGCTATATATGCGTGGCGATAGACCTTTCAGAAGGCTCATTTCAGGGGGCGGTCAGGAGAGGAGTTTGCGCGGTGGCACAACTTACGTGGCAGGTGCCGTGGGGTGCGCCTATGCGCTTGAAAAGGCGTACTTATCTATGGAGGAGCATAACGCAAAAGTTAAGGCGTTAAGGGACGAGTTTATAGATAGGGTGCTAACCGAAATACCCGACACTCACTTGAATGGCGACAGAGAGAGTAGGCTTCCTGCAAACGCAAACATCTCCTTTGACGGGTGCGACGGCGAACAGATTGTGTTTGCGCTCGACTTAAAGGGAATAGCGACCTCAACGGGTTCGGCTTGCTCTTCGGGTGCGGTAACTCTATCCCACGTACTCCTTTCAATGGGGCTAAGTGAGGAGAGGGTTAAAAGTGCAGTGCGCTTTACCTTTGGCAAGTACAATATAATAGAAGAAGTAGAGGAAGCAGTACAAGCCTTAAAGCAAATCGTTGCGAGAATAAGAGCTAAATAAAAAACAATAAGCGGAGCAGTGAAATAAAAATCACAGCTCCGTTTTTTATATATCGATAAGTTGTTACGAACAGAAACGGCGCCAGGCTTCTGCCCAACGCCGTTTCCGTATGATAAGGGGGAAAATGAATGAACTGTTTGAAGTAAGTTTTTATTTAACTTACATTTATAATTATACTTTTATTCACGCAAAAGTAAAATGTATGAAAAAATTTTTTTGAAAATTTTATTTCTTATGTGGGGTCACAAATTATGAAAAAAACAAACAATATCAATATATTTAGCGTGAATTATGCAATCAAATGTTGTTAATTTACATAATTCGGCATAAAAGGCAGGCGAATACCGTAGATACGAGCGTTGAAATTAAAATTATAACAATCGCAAGAAGCCTCTTTTTTTTAGCGCATTTAGAAAAATATACAACCGAAATATAAAACACCGTTTCGCTTGAACCGTATAAAACACAGGCGCATCTTCCTATATAGCTGTCCGCCCCGTACTCCTTTAAAATATCGGTAAGATAGGCGAGCGAACCGCTCCCCGAAAAGGGTTTAATTAAAATGAGTTTAGTAAGTTCCGTCGGTATTTTAAACAGCTTAAACAGGGGCGAAAGCGCCTTTGCAAGTACGTCGGAAAGGTGCGAAGCTTCAAACAGCCTGCACATAATAAAGGTACAGGCAAGCAGTGGCAAAAGGTTATACACAAAGCTCACCGCCTCCCCTGCCCCACGCGAAAAGGCGGAAAACACGTTAACCTTTTTGACAGAAGCTACGCCGATTACCGCAATAAATATTATGAGTATTACGTACTGCATCTGCGTTTTTTGCCTACTCTCGTTTTAATTTTCGTGATTAAAAAATACAGAGCAACGCCTGTAAAGGTGGATATGCAGGATGCGATTAAGGAAGGCAGGGTTATATCGTATGCCGAAGAACTTCCTAAAGAAGCCCTAAGAGCTATTACGGTTGCAGGCACAATCTGAATGGAAGTGGCGTTTATAATAAACAGCAAATCCTGAGAGTAGCCGTTGCCCTCCCTTTCAAACCCCTCCACAGCCTTAACGCCGTAAGGCGTTGCCGCACCGCCTATACCCAAAAGGTTACAGCTTATGTTCATAGAAGTGTTTTTAATAATCTCTTTGTCCTCTGTCTTAAATAGCTTTCTGCAAAGTGGGGATAAGAGCTTTGCCACCCCTTGGGTCAGCCTTGCCTCCTCCGCAACTGAAGATAAGCCCATCCAAAACACGTAAATGCAAAACAGCGTTAAGGCGCACTTTACGGCGTCTAACCCACCGTCTAATACGGTTGGCAGGAAGTCGGAGGGGGATATGAAACAAAGGAGTAGGGCAGAGATTAGCATTACAGACGTAAATATGACGTTCATAAGCTATTTATATTTTTGTTTAACGGCGTTTATTCTTTAAAACAATTTACATTTTGACCTAAATGTGGTAATATTTTATCGCTATGAAAACATATTATATTACTTCGGCTATAACATACACATCGGGTAAACCCCATATCGGCAACACTTACGAGGCAATCTTGTGCGATGCGATTGCCCGTTTTAAGTCTTTTCAGGGCTATAACGTATTCTTCCAGACGGGTACGGACGAACACGGACAAAAGGTAGAGCTTAAAGCCGCCGAAAAGGGCGTAACCCCCAAAGAGTTCGTTGATGACGTCGCTGAACAGATTAAGTCTATTTGGAATTTAATGGACGTTGATTACAGTAATTTTATTCGTACCACAGACGAAGGACATGAGGAAGAGGTTGCTAAAATCTTTAGAAGGTTCTACGAGCAGGGGGATATCTATAAGTCCTCTTATGAGGGAATGTACTGCACCCCTTGCGAAAGCTTCTGGACGGTCAGCCAACTTGTCGATGGCAAATGCCCCGACTGCGGAAGAGAGGTTAAGCCTGCCAAGGAAGAGGCGTACTTCTTTAAGATGGGCAAGTATGCCGATAGGCTCGTAAAGCACATAATAACCCACCCCGACTTCATTAAACCCGTTGCAAGGAAGAACGAGATGTTCAACAACTTCTTGCTTGCAGACGAATTTGTCGGCAAGAGCGACGAGGAGCTTTTAAAGGCAATCGAAGAGGGAACGTTAAAGACCAAATTGCAGGATTTATGCGTTTCGCGTACATCCTTTAAGTGGGGTATTCCCGTCGATTTCGACCCCCGTCACGTAGTATATGTATGGCTTGACGCGCTCACCAACTATATCACGGGTTTGGGCTATAACGCCACCGGAGCTTGTGACGATTCGTACTATTTCTATTGGCCTGCAAACGTCCACGTCGTCGGCAAGGATATAATAAGGTTCCACACCATCTATTGGCCCATATTCTTAATGGCATTGGGCGAGCCTCTGCCTCAAACGGTGTTCGGTCACACTTGGCTACTTCAAGGCGGAGACAAGATGTCTAAGTCCAAGGGCAACGTTATGTATGCCGACGACCTTGCGTCGATTTTCGGAGTTGACGCGGTGCGCTACTTCGTTCTTCACGAAATGCCCTATAACTCCGACGGCATAATCACTTGGGAGCTTATGTGTGAAAGAATAAACTCCGACTTAGCCAACACAATGGGCAACCTCGTTAAGCGTACAATTGCAATGACAAATAAATACTTCGGCGGAAAGGTTGCCCCTACAGGAGTAAGCGACCCCATCGACGAAGAGTTGGCTAACGTTGCAAAAGAGTCCTTTAAGGGTTTTGTTTCTTCCATGGAGGAGTTTAAGATTGCAGACGCAATGGACAGCGTATGGCAGATTTTCAGAAGGGCTAATAAGTATATAGACGAAACGGCGCCTTGGGTACTTGCCAAAGACGAGAGCAACTCCCCCCGTCTTCAACAGGTTTTATATAACCTTTTAGAGGCTATAAATATAGGCGCAACTATGATTTACCCCTTTATGCCTAAAACCCGCGATAAGATTTTAGCGCAGACGGGCGGAAAAATAAGGGATTATGCCGACGCCGATAAGTTTGGTTTGGCAAGTTCATACACCGTAACGGCAGAGCCCGAGACGTTGTTTGAAAGAATTAACTTTGCCGACATTAAACCTAAGATAGACGAGATACAGGCAAAGCAGATTGCAGAGGCTAACGCATCGTTAAAGCAGGAAGAGGAAGTGCCTCAAATTACCATTGACGACTTTGCAAAGGTAAAAATGCAGGTGGGCTTAGTCACCGCGTGCGAGCCTGTTAAAAAGAGTAAACTTCTTCACGAAACGGTTAAGGTAGGCAACAAGACCCTCTCTATTTTAAGCGGAATAGGCAAGCACTACACCGCAGAGGAGATGGTGGGCAAAAAGGTAATAGTCGTTACCAACCTGCCTCCCCGTGAGATGAAGGGCATTTTAAGCGAGGGTATGATTGTCTGTGCAGAGGCTCCCGACGGAACCTTATCGATTGTATCGCCCGAAAAGGATATCCCCGACGGAAGCGAACTCTCTTAATAGCTTTTAAAAAAATCGTATTAAAATGTTTATAGACGTTCATTGTCATCTCGATTATAAAACCTACGGCGATTTAGACGCCCTTTTACAAAGCTTTGACGAGGCAAAGGTTACTAAGGTTATAACCGTTGGGTTCGATTTACAGTCCTCTTTGGAGTGCTGTGAAATTGCTCAAAAGTACGAGGGCGTGTATTTTACCGCAGGCTTTCACCCCACCGAACTCTCTAAATACAAAGAGGGCGACTTGGAAGAAATTGAAAGGCTGTGCGCGCACCCTAAGTGCGTAGCTGTGGGTGAAATCGGGTTGGACTATCACTATCCCGATACGAATAAGGAGTTACAACAGGAAATTTTTGTAAGGCAGTTGCGCCTTGCAAATAAACTTGCGCTCCCCGTAGAAATCCACTCACGCGACTGTGCAGAAGATATGCTTGCAATCTTAAAACAAAACTCTGCGCTGTTAAATCACGGTGCGCTGATGCATTGCTATTCCCACTCGACAGAGCTATCAGAAGAGTTTGCAAAGCTCGGTTTGTGTTTTTCGTTTGGCGGAGCAAGCACTTGGAAAGGCGCAAAGAAGGCTAAAAGGACGATATCGGCACTTCCATTTGAAAGACTTTTAACCGAAACGGACAGCCCGTATATGCCACCCCAAAGTGCTTACGGAAGCTTCCCCAATACTTCCAAATCTATTTTCGAAATCTGCGCATCTATGGCGGATATTAAGGGGGTAACGGTTGAAAAGATGGCAGAGATTGTGTGGGCAAACGCACACAGACTGTTTGTAAAGCTTGGCTAATAAAACCGAAAGCCGAAGCGCATAGGCTTCGGCTTTGTTCATCTTTTGTAGTATTCCAAAAAGGAACAGTAGTATTATGCGCAGACTTAAAAAGCGTATGCGGTCTGCAAAGAGGTAGTTTATGGAAAAGAGGGAACTGCGTTCTCAGCTCAACGGAAGCGGATTTACATTTAAAAAGAAGTTCGGGCAAAACTTTCTAACCGACGAAACGCTGTTAGGGCGAATAGTAGAGGGTGCAGGGGTTGACAAGGAAACAACCGTAATTGAAATTGGTTGCGGTGCAGGTGCGCTCACCAAGGAGATTGCAAAGAGGGCGAAGAAGGTCTATGGCTATGAAATAGATACTTCCTTAAAACCCGTGCTTGAACGTACGCTTTCGGGTATAGAAAATGCCGAAATTATCTTTAAGGACTTTATGCGCATACGCCTTGACGAACTCGAAAAGAGCTTGCCGAATTATAAGGTTGTTGCAAATCTACCTTATTATATAACCACCCCCTTGATTATGCTGTTTTTGGAAAATTCGCAAAAATGCCTATCGCTTACCGTAATGGTTCAGGAAGAGGTGGCAAACAGATTATGCGCAAAGCCCGACACCTCCGACTACGGCGCGATTACCGCAAACGTAGCTCTTCGCGGTGAGTGCAAAATTTTAGAGAGAGTGGGCAGGGAACTCTTTACCCCCAGCCCCAACGTCGATAGCGCGGTAGTGAGAATAGATTTAACCGACTGCCGACTAAGAGTAAAGGATATCGACGCCTATAAAAAGACGGTAAAAGCTTCCTTCTCTTCACGCAGAAAGACCTTGGAGAACAACCTTTTAAATACTTTTAAGCTCAACCGTGAGGAGACGGAAGAGATACTTTCGGAGTGTGGATTTAGTAAAACCATAAGGGGTGAAGCGCTCTCCCCCGAAGATTTTGCACTCCTTTCGGATACGCTTTTAAAAAAGGGTGTACTGTAATTTAAAGTATAAAATTATATAGAGATTTGACGGGGCGGTTATGTAACCGCCCCTTTTGTTACGCCCTTTTATCTTGTTTTTTCGTCACGTTAAAATAAATAAAATGCGTTCTTAAACTCAAAGCCCAAACGTATATTATGATAAACAAAAATCGCAAGGAGCATATTTTATGAACAATATTAACGAAGGGTTAGAGTATGCGCAGATGCTGGAAATACCCGTCAGCACCGTTAACGTGGTTAAAAAGAGAAGCCTATTTTCACACAAGGCAAAGCCTACCGACGAAATAAAGGAGCAGGTCGTAAACAGGGTAAACGAGAAGTTGGAAAATAAAGTCAAGTCAACGGAGCCAAACGGTTTTGTTCAGGCGGAGGACTTAACTTCACCCGAAGCAAAACCCAATAAACGCCAAAAAATTCAAAGGGCAGAAAGGAGCGAAAGGGGAGAAAAGGGTTCAAAGAAGAATATAGCAGGGATTGTACTTATCTGCGAAACGGTCACTGCCTGCCTATTAGCTGTGGGAATCTTTTTATCGAATATCTTTATTCCCAACACTGCAATAAATGCCTTTGTCGGCAGTTTGACGGCGGTTAACCAAAAGGAAGCAAGTTATACGGACTTTGTTTTAACTTCCCCCGTAAGCGAAACTTGCGATGCGGAAGTAACCGTCTCTTCCGACGGCGTTATCCGCTTTAAAGAAAAGACGAGCGTATATCCCCTCTGCGACGGTGAGGTGGCTTCGATTTCGGAAAGCGGTGGGAGCTATTTAGTTAAGATTGCGCACACCTCTTCCTTTTGCAGTATTATAACGGGGTTAGACACCGTCTATGTTTCGGTGGGCGACGAGGTTAAAGGCAATTTACCCTTTGCATATTCAAAAGGCGAGGGGGAAGTCAGAATCAGTATGTACGACGGCGACAGCCTGTTAAACTGTTATAAACTGTCAGGTGCCGTTCCCGTCTGGAATTCGTGAAAGTAAAGATACATCCGCTGTTCTTCCTTGCACTTATATTTTGTGCGGTTTTCGGGGGATTGCCTCTTCTGCTAATCTGTCTTGTGACCGCACTTTTGCACGAGTGCGGTCATATCTTTTGTGCCGAGCGGTTGGGCTTTAAGTGCGAGGAGATTAAAATTATGCCCTACGGTGCTTCAGCGGTGTGCGATATAGAGGGCATAAGGGCAAAGGACGAAATTATTTTAGCGCTTGCAGGTCCCTTTGTTAACGCCTGTATATGCGTGGTATTGGCAGGGCTTTGGTGGTTCTTTCCAATTAGCTACGCCTATACGGACACGGCAATGTATGCAAACCTTGCAATGCTGATTGTTAATTTATTGCCTGCCTACCCCTTAGACGGCGGAAGAGTAGTGGGGTGCGTTTTAACAAAATTTTTGGGCAAACGCAAGTCGGAAATTGTTTTAAAAATCTCTGCCGTAATATGCGCAATTGCCCTGGTTGTAGGCTTTTTCTTTACAAGGTATAATATATCTTTGCCCGTGTTTGCCGTATTTTTGCTCTTCTCCGCAATAGAAAAAAAGCCGTCGGCTATTCGCATAGACTTCTCATCAAAGGTCAAAAAGACGGGTAAGGAGATTAAGTACGTTTTATGCAATAGGGACGTAACTTTTTTACAGGCATATAAAATGCTGGACGATAGGCGCTACCTTGTACTGCAACTTTATAACAACGGGGAGATTGCAGACGAGATTACACAGGACGAATTGTACTCTCTTTCGGTACGGCACTCTATATACGATAAGGTGTTTGAAGAGAGTGACTTGTCAGAAGATGCGGACTATTTTTCAAGGAACGAAAGCTTAAACAGCTCATCGCAGGGTTTGCCCTCGGCTAACCCCGTAACGCACTCCACACCTAAAGATATGGCGCTCTCCGCAACGTCGGACAGCGAGGCGTAATTATAGTTGAAAATAAAGGAGGTTTTCTTATTTTTAATCAGCTCTTTGGTGAAGATGAAATGGCGTTTTAAACACCGCTCTACGCCTGTTAGCGTAATGTTCGGGAATACGTTTACCATACTGTCATAGACTGTATAGCATTGAGCTAAAACGCTTTCGCGTGGCAATATGTTGCGGGGAATTGAATATTTTCTGCTTAAAAACAGCCCCAAATCGCTTTCAAAACGAATGTGGGCGAAGGGTGATTTTACGCTTTCTTCAAAGGAATAGACAAACGGGTGTAAGGTTGCGTCTATTGCGTAGTGGGTGGCAAAGCCGGATAGGTACGAAAAATCCCCCTTTGAAAGCTTTTCAAAGAGGAGTGCGGGAGCACCTGTGTGCAGGCGTTTGCCTAAATTGTTCTCGCTAAAACTTAGTTTATACGTAAAGAATACGTCACCGCCCTGCGCACCCAACATATAGGCAGTGCGGTTTAAAATTTTTGCTTTAACGTTTTCGGGGCAGGTTTCATAGATAATTCTTGCACAAATATAGTGGGAGAAGTAGTCCGGCATACTTATAAGTTTTGCCGTTTTGCGTAAAATAAATACTGCTGTACGTACCCCGAATACTCTTTAAACAAATTTAAAAAATAGGCGTTAATCTTACTTCTGTCCGTAAGCTCTCCCCCAAAGTTGTCGTGGTATAGCTTTTCTATCCAGGTGTCAACGGGGAAGCTGTCAGTTTTTTTAAAAGCGAAGAGGCAGATGCAGTCGGCAACCTTTTCACCGATACCTTTAAAGGTTAAAAGCTGTTTTCTAAGTTTTGCGGTGTCTAAACTTTTAAGGTGTTCAACACCCTCGTATCTTAACCTTTTCGCTGTTTCGTAAATAAACTTATCGCGGTACCCTGCCCCTAAACTCTTAAAAAACTCAGGACTTTTCTCAGATAGAGCCTCTGACGTGGGGAAGGCGTGATACTTTCCGTAGGCAAACTCTTTCTCTTCGCCCAACTCTTCGCATAGGCGGAAGAGTATTTTTTTTATCCTCGGTATGTTGTTGTTCTGCGAAACAATGAAGGAAAAAATCATCTCCTCCGGGTCCTGATTTAAAAGACGAAGCCCCTTAGCCGACTCGCAGGAGTGCGAAAGGAAGGGTAGGTTAAACTCCTTTGCCCTTTTAATGATTGCGCCATAGTCCCTATCCAAATCGAAAAAATTGTAAAAATAATCTTCGTCGTCGCTTTCAATAAAGGTGGTCTTGCCGTCGCTGTACAAATAGCACGCCTTGTCCTTTGTATAAACCTTATATCCCTTTTCAAACTTTTCGTATCTGAAAATCTGTCCGCAGTCGAGAACGTCTGTCGGGTTAAAATAGGTTGAGTCGTATGTAATAGTCGCCATATATTCACATCTTAATTTGTTCTTATATAAATAATTTTATCACCGCTTTTACGTTATGTCAATAAGCTAAAAAGTCGGCAATTGTGAATTGTTTTATTTGTAATGCGGATAATAACTTTTGTATGGAGTACTCACTTGAAAGCCGAATAAAATCGGTTAAAGAAATACTTAGCTCGGAAGATATTATAGTTTTCGAGTTCGCTTCGGTTAGCGGAAAGAAGTTCGCCTGCATATATGCCGACGGTATCGTCGATAAAAATATGATTGGCGAGCTTATTGTTAAGCCCCTGCGCTCTGCAAAAAAAGAGGATAAAGCCGAGGATATCAAGCTTTTATTGGCATCCCCCGAGGTCACTAAAGGTAAGAATTTGCAGGAGGCGGTAGAGAGCATTTCGGACGGAAACTCCGCCCTGTATATAGACGGGGAGGAGGAGTTCTTTTTAATAGGGGTAAAGAGTCCCCCGGGGAGAACGGTTGCCGAACCGCCCACACAAGTCACAATTAAAGGTCCGAGGGAGGGCTTTACCGAGGACATAAAGACAAATTTGGGGTTGGTGCGCAAAAGATTAAAGAGCGATAAACTGCAAGTTAAGACCTTAAAGACGGGCAAGCAGAGCCAAACGACGGTAGCTATCTGCTATTTAGAGGGGATATGTTTAAAGGGGTTACCCGAAAAGGTTGAAAAGAAAATCGAGAGTAAGGAAATCGACCTCATTCCCGACTCTTCGTATATAGCAGGGTTCATTACAAAACGCTCCCGTTCGCTTTTCAGGCGCAACGCGACGAGCGAAAAGCCCGACATATTCTGCGCCAAAATTAGCGAAGGCAGGGTGGGAATTATAGTTGACGGTTCGCCCATTGCCCTAACCGTACCCTATATTATCACCGAAGATTTTCAGTCGGCGGAGGATTACTATTCGGTAAGCTACCGCGCAACTATTTTAAGGTTTTTAAGGCTGTTTGCCGTACTTGTCGGCATAATACTGCCCTCCTTTTACGTATGCGCACAGCTTTTTAAGATAGAGTTGATTCCTGCAAAGCTTCTTTTTAAAATAGCAAGCTCTGTTGCAGGCATACCTCTTTCCCCCAGCGTAGAGATTTTTTTAACGCTGTTTGTTTTAGAGGTTTTAAACGAAGCTTCGGTGCGTATGCCAAAGTACGTGGGCTTAGCCCTATCCGTTGTCGGTGCGTTGGTTTTGGGCGATACGGCGGTTAAGGCGGGAATAATCTCCACACCTGCGGTAATCATCATCGCCTTTTCGGCTATCTGCCTCTATACGGTGCCGGATATGGTCGAAACAACGACAACTCTGCGCCTTTTATATCTCATTGTGGCAGGCTCTTTGGGTACGTTCGGAATAGTCGTTTTAACCTCTTTCATAATCTCGTATCTCTGCACGGAAAGCGACTTCGGCGTGCCTCTGCTTGCACCCCTTTCGCCAATGATTTTAAAGGATATGGCGGATTCTGTATATAAAACAAATTATACCTCGCTATCAAAACGCCCTAAATTTTTGAGTTCGCCCAACAAGACGAGGTTTAAGGAAAAGAAATGAAAAACACCCTAACAGTTAGGCAGATATGCTTTATACTCTTTGCGTATAACGCCGTGTTAAAACTGATTGAATACCCTGCCGTCGCCTCCGTAGCTTCGGGGGCGGATATTGTATTTCCCGCCCTGTTCGATTTTGCGTTGAACACCGTCGTCATTTGGTCGGTTGCATATATGTGTTCGCGTACAGATAAGACCTTTTTTGAACTTCTTTGTAACACCTTTGGTAAGGTTTTTGCAAGAATAGTAATGGGGTTGTTTGCACTATACTTTTTGCTGTCGGCAATCATTCCTATGAACGAGCAACAGCTTTTAATTCACTCAGCCTTTTACGACACGGTGCCGTCGCTTTACGTATTTTTGCCCTTCTTCTTTTTCAGCGTATATGCAGGGGCTAAGGGGTTTGCAAATGCCGGTAGGTGTGCGGATATATGCCTGCCAATCTTCGCTGTGGCAATTTCCGCAATGTTCGTTATGTCAGTAGGTCAGGGCGATTATTCCAACCTTTTGCCAATATTAAAACAACCCTTTTCAAAGATAGCAGGCTCTTCGCTTTCAGCCCTTTTCCGCTTTTCGGAGGGCGCGTTGCTCTTGATGTTTATGGGGCATTTTAAATATAAGAAAGGCGACGCGACAAGGCTCACCCTGTCATACGTTGCAGGGGGAGTGATTGTTATAGCTTTTCTTGCAATCTTCTATGCGGTGTATGGGGCTATGGCGCCTTCGCGCCCCTTTTTATTCAACGATATATCGGTGTTCTTCCCCGCCATACAATACGTGGGCAGAGTTGATTTGGTGCTACTATATGCCTTAGATACCGTAATTTTATTTGCAATCGCACTGTATATTCAATTAAGCGTATATTGCCTTACAAAGTGCTTTAATTGGGATAAGCGTTCGCTTCTTTCGCTTGCCGTAAATGCGGTGTTATTGCTTGTAACCTTTCTTGCCAACAACAACTTTTCGGCGTTGCAAACGGTTGCGGGTAAGTGGTTTTGGCTCCCCACGGTCATTTTTGCCTATGCAATTCCGCTGAGCGGGTGGGCGTTGAAGAGGAGGGAGAGATGAGGGAAAGTCTTTTTAAACGGTTGGTCGGCTTTTTATACGCCTTAATAATCATACTGCTCTCCGCACTGTTTTTTACCAACGACTTTGGGTTGGTCGATTTAAGGAAGTCGTCGGTAATTATAGGGTTGGGTATGGACTTCGACGAGGAGAAAAAACTCAACGTAACCGCCCAGCTCGCTGTTCCTATGCCTGCCGAAAACGGGGAGAATACTCAGTTTACGGTGGTTACGGGCAAAGGCGAAACGGTTGCACGTGCGCTAAACGAGATAAACGTAAGGACGGGTTTTTACCCAAAACTTATCTTTTGCAAGCTCATTCTTATTGGCGAAAGCTGTAAAGGAATTGACTTAAAGAACGAACTAAACTACTTTTTCAACAACGAATATACGGGGCTTACGCCTAAAATTGCAGTATGCAAGGGCAGTGCCGGCGACCTGTTTTCATTGCAACTTCCCTTCGGCGACAGCACTACCGACTCTATTGAAAGGCTTTTATCCGAAGAGGCGCAAAAGTCGGCAAACGTAACGACTGTAAATTTAAACGAGTTCGGTCAAAAATACTTCTCTAAAAGCCAAACTGCGTATATGCCCTACATTCAAAAGATTGAAGAGGGAGGGGAGGAACAGTCAAAATCGGGTGGCGAAGAGAGCGGAGGACAAGAAGGGCAGAGCGGTGGACAGCAGAGTAAAAGCGGAGAGAGTAAGCCCGTTCAGTTCGACTGCGGAAGGACGGCTCTTTTTAATAGGGGCGTCTTTTGCGGAGTGCTGGAAAAGGAACAGGCTTTTGCGTTCAACCTTATAAACGGAGAAATAAGGAGGGCGTTTGTCGGCTTCGGCGATGGGGAGGATGCAAAGACCTTGGGTATAAAAAACTGCAAGGGCAAAGCTTCGCTTGAAATAGAAAACGGCGTACCCGTAATAAAGCTGTCCTTTTCGGCTAACGCACAGCTACAAGATACAAGGGAGATAGGGGAAAAGCAGAGTGCCAATCCTGCAGTACCGCAAGAAGTTTTACGCCTTGCCGAAGACACTATTAAAAAGAGAATGGAGGATATGGTAAATTATTCCAACGGCTTAGATTGCGATTTGGTCGGGGCAAAGGATTTACTTTATAAATACCATTTCAGATACTTTGAAACCTTAAAGGAAGCAGTGCCGAAAAAGGCTACCTTTGTGTATGAAATAAAGCTTAAATCTTCGGGGTAAACGGGTTTAGTACAAATTTGTTTAAAGATTTAAAAACTCGTTCGTTTAAGCATATTAAGGGGGTAAATTAAAAACGGCTACGGAATTTTCATTCCGTAGCCGAGCCTTTTAGGTGGTGGCGTTAATATGCGCAAGCGTCTCTATAATGAGCTTTGCAAGCAGTTTAACGTCCTTTTCGCTTATTCCCTCCTCGCCGTTCGCTAAAAGAATGTTGGCAGTCTTTTCAGCACCGTTACCCGTAACGTCCTTTTCGATTGCGGAGGCTATCTGTTTTGCCACCGTCTCTATTTCGTCGCTGGGAACGTAGCCTTCGATAAGCGTAGCGATGACGTTTTCAGTCGTTCCGCCCACCGTCTTTTCACGCAGAAACTGCTCGTACCATACGTAGATTAGCGTAGAGAGCGCACCTACCGAAAAGCCGTGTTCTAAAATAGATACGTACTCGTTTATAAGGTAGGTAAAGCTTAGGTTGCGCACACAGGCGTAAATTGCGTAGAACAGCACTCCGAATAAAAAGGGCAGAAAGGTAAAAAGCTTTTTGTTGCACTTTTTTAAAAGAGTTTTTTTAAGAACCTGTACTATAACGCAAGTTGCGCCTGCAAGTAAAATAACATCCAACCCGTAAAAGGCAAAGGCGTCTATAATTTGAATTACCGACATAAAATTTCCTCCCGTTAATTATTTACGGACAAGGCGTTTTCCCGAACTTAAAAGTTCCCCGACGCAGAGGAATTTGGCATTGTCTCAAATTATTTTCACCCGACGTTTATTTATAAATTGAACTCAGGGTAATAAAACGCAAAAGGTTAAAATAAAAATAAAATAAAAACGTGAGTTTTTTGTTGCGGAGAAATATGGGTTTATGATAAAATCGCAGTATGAGAATGCACAGAAAACACAATTTAGATACAAGGTTAGAAAACTGTTCGGATATATTGTTCGTACCCGTTTTAAAAGATAAGAATATGAAGAACGCCGTAAACGAAAAGGAGTATATAGACTTTTCCAAAATCTTCGGCAACGGCAATTCTTTGGAGTTGGAAATAGGTTGCGGTTTCGGCTCGTTTGTATGCACAAAGGCAAATAAATGCCCCGACACAAATTTTATCGCCGTAGAAAAAATTTCTAACGTAGTTGTAAGTGCTGGCGAAAGGGCTAAAAAGGAAGGGCTGAAAAACGTATTCTTTTTAAATTCGTCGGCGGAAGTTCTGCCTAAGTACATTAAAGATAAGTCAATAGAGAGGCTATATCTCAACTTTTCGACTCCGCTCCCTAAGTTGGGCTATGCAAAGCAAAGGCTTACCCATCCTAAATTTTTGGCAATCTATTCCGCCCTTTTAAAGGACGGAGGGGAGATTATTCAAAAGACGGACGACGAAAACTTTTATAAATTTTCGCTTGAAAGTTATAAGCAGAGCGGTTACGAAATTTTACAAACGTGTGAGGATTTAACCGCCCTTAACGACCCTGAAAATATCGTTACGGAATACGAAAGAAAGTTTATAGAAAGCGGTAAAAAAATATTCAGAATTATAGCAAGGCTTAAATGAAACCATACGAAATTGCGCTGATGGTTGTCGGCATTGCCACAGCATTCTGCCTTTTGGCGGTGTTTTTATATCTTTCAAATAATTTGCTCTGCGTAACAAGGCATAGTATCTCCAACCCTAAAATTAGGGAAGAGGGCGTAAAGATTGTTCATCTTTCCGATTTGCACGGAAAATCTTTCGGTAAGGGCAATAAAAAACTTTTAAATAAAGTTGATGGGGAACACCCCGATTTTATTGCTGTAACGGGCGATATTATCCATAAGTACCGCGAACGCGATATCGCCGTTGCGATTTCTTTGGTAAGGGAGCTAAGTAAGATTGCGCCCGTCTGTTACGTGAGCGGAAATCACGAGATGCGTAATAAAAATTACCGTTTTCTAAAGGCTAAGCTTATAGAGGCAGGGGCAACAGTTTTGGACGATTCGGCTGTAAGTATATGCGGAATAAACCTATGCGGGGTCAATTGCGCTAACATTAGAAAGGTCGGCTTTGAGAATTTGGCAAAAGACGGAAAGTTCAATCTTTTGCTTGCGCATCTGCCCCAGTATATTAAAAGCTATTCGGCTTGCGGATACGATTTGGCGCTTTGCGGTCACGCCCACGGCGGTCAATGGCGCATACCCTTTACCCGTCAAGGCGTCTATGCGCCCGGTCAAGGGTTGTTCCCTAAATACACCTCAGGTAGGCACTTATGCGGTAATATGTACGAGGTAATAAGCAGGGGGCTGGGTAATTCGGAGTGTCCCGTTCGTCTTTTTAACCGCCCCGAAATGGTTGTGATTAACCTTAAAAAGGGACAATGAAACGGCTAAAAGCAAATACAATATATCATAAAAACACTAACGCCCCGACGGCAACGTCGGGGCGTTTAACTAATTAAAACAATTTATTTTACAAGCAAGGCAAGGATTGCCTTTACGGCGTGGAGTTTATTTTCGGCTTGGTCGTATATTACGCTCTGTTTGCCGTCTATAACCTCGGGCGAAACCTCAACCCCTCTTCTTGCAGGCAGGGGGTGCATAAATAAAGCCGTACCGCTTGCCATAGCCAAAAGGCGGTTGTTTATTTTATAGGGCGCCATAATCTCCGCCTCTTCGGGGGTCATTTGCGAGTGATAGTGATAGCTGTCGGTGTAAATGATATCGGCGTTCTTAACGGCGATTGCAGGGTCGTCGGTCACCTCTATCGTGCCGTACTGTTCAGCGCTTTCAAGGTGTTCGGGTTTTAAAGCGTATGCGGAAGGCGTGGCAATGGCAACCTGCATACCGCACTTAACCGCACCCATAGCAAGCGAGGATAGTACGTTAGAACCCTTGCCCACGTATGCAATCTTAAGACCTTCAAGGCGTTTCTTCTTTTCCCAAATTGTGTAAAGGTCGCAAACCGCCTGAATGGGGGCAAAGTCGGAGTTTGCCGAATTTATAATCGTAAGGGGGGAAGTCTTTGTGAATTTATCGAGATAGACCTGCCCAATACCCCTTGTGATTAGTGCGCCTATTCCATACTTATCAAAGGCAAACACCATATCCTCAACGTTTTCGCCAATCATCAAATCGTTCTCGTTGTAGGGCAAATCCAAAGCCTCTCCGCCCAACTGCTTAATACCTATTTTTAAGGCAGAACGCGTTCTAATAGAAGTTCCGCCGAAGAGGAGTGCAACCGTCGTACCGTTTAAAATAGCCGTATTATCATGGGCGAGGTGCTTTGCCTTCATCTGGCGGGTGGCATACAAAAGCTCGAAAAGCTCTTCCGAGGAATAGTCTGCAAGCTTTGTCATATGCTTGTTATTTATGCAATAGTTGGGGGTGTATCTGTTAATATCCATAATAACCTCTTAACCTGTTTATAATAAAAGGTTTGTTAAAATTATTCTATCACAATATGTTTTTTAAATCAAGTGTTTAATAAAGAGTAAACGCAACCGCAGAAGTTTTGGCGGTATAGCGAGTGTTCTTTGCTTAGCTCTAAACTCCTTAAGTACCCGTTTTTCTTTTTGAAGTCGGAGGGTAGCCATTTAACGCCGTATTTGTTTGCAAGGTCAAAGCCGATTGAATTTATCAGCTCTGCGTCCTTTAAAGGGCTAATAGTAAGCGTTGTGGCAAAATAGTCGAAGTTTTTCTCCTTTGCCTCTTTCGCCGTCCTTTCAAGGCGGAGCTTAAAGCATATTGCGCATCGCTCTCCCCCCTCCTTGCATTTTTCGTACCCTTTGACGGAGGAATAAAAAATGGAAGTTTCGTGTTCGCAGTCGCAAATCTCCGCCCAACCCGTTTTCGTAATAAAGCGGATAAGCTCTTCTTTGCGTTTAAAATACTCCTCGTCCTCTATGTTGGGGTTATAAAAAAAGACGGTAACGGCAAAATAATCTTTAAGCCTTTCTAAACAGGCGGAAGAGCAAGGGGCGCAACAGGCGTGGAGAAGAAGTTTCGGCTTATTTCCTTTAAGTTGTGCGATTATTTTATCCGTCTGCGCGGAGTAGTTGACTTTGTTCATACCGCTATTATAGCTTAGATAGTCTTTAAAATCAAGTGGGAGAAGCAAAAGTCAAAGGTCAGTTAAATACATTTTTTAATTTTTTTATAAAAAAGCTTTAATTGCGGTTGGTAAAACAATCAATTCGTGATACAATTTAATAAAAAGAACTTTCAGGGGTTTTTCTAATGGCAAATTTACAACTTGAAACGTTAAGCAAAATATATCCTTCGGGTGCGTTGGCACTCTATAAAACAAACCTTACCCTCTCAGACGGTGAATTTATTGCCGTCGTCGGCGGAGAGAAGAGCGGAAAGTCAACCCTTTTAAGGGTTATAGCAGGTCTTGAAGAAGCTACCGAAGGTAAGATAATAGTAGGCGGTAAGGACGTAACCCAAGCCGAATCAAAGGACAGGGACGTGGCTATGATTTTTCAGGGCAACAGCCTCTATCCTACGTTAACCGTCTATGAAAATATCGCATACGGACTTAAAATAAGGAAGTTCTCTCAGTCGGTGATTGAACAGAGAATTAAGGTTGTGGCTGATATTTTGGGGATAAGCGATATATTAAACCGCAAACCCAAGATGCTCACAGCCGAGCAGAAGCAACTTACCGTTTTCGGAAGAGCTCTTGTAAGGGAACCCAAGCTCTATCTTTTAGACGACCCCATTTCGGGATTAGGACCTGAATTAAGGGCAAAGCTCCGCTCCGTTCTCGTAAACTTACAGCTCAGAATGAAGGGTACTTTCGTCTATGCCACCAAAAACGTAAACGAAGCACTCTCTATGGCAACTCGCGTTCTCGTTTTAAGGGACGGATTTGCTCAGCAGATTGACACCCCTGCAAATCTTTACGACTATCCCGCAAACGCATACGTTGCGTTTATGATTGGTTCGCCCACCGTAAACTTTATAAATAACGCCACCGTCGTTAAAGAGGACGGAAAAGCTTACGTCGAGGCGCAGGGTGTGCGATTAGCATTACCTGAAAACATTGAAAAGAGATTTACCGCCTTAAACGACTATGCGGAAAACGGTAAAAAGGTAATCGTCGGTATCCGCCCCGAAGATATGTCTGTCGGTCAAGACGGATTTATTAAGGTTAAGGTGTCCGCGTCACAGCAAATCTGCGGAGTGGGCTATGCCGATTGCGACGGCGAAAAGCTGTCCTTTGTGGTAAAAGCCGACGGTTTAAACAAGGGTGACGAGGTAACTCTTACCGCCGATTTAAGCCATATGTTCATCTTCGACGCCGATACAAGGCTTACCTTGTTAGAGAGGGACGAGGGCTATAAAAAGACCGACTATACAGAAGTTTCCGCCCTTCCCTATGCAGAGGAAGAGGAGATAAAAAACAAGCTTAAATTAAAGCCTGCCGATAAGAAGAAAAAGAGATAATTTTTGCAACCTTTCTTGGGGGATATACCTTGTCTGATTGCAGGTATATCCCCTTTAATAATAGGTTATAATTTTAATAATAGATAATAATAAATTCGGGTTTTGAATTGGAAGTTATTTTAGACGCGTTAAAGGATACGGCAATCGTATTTCCTTTTATACTTATAATCTATATCTTGATAGAGCTTTTGGAGAGCGGAACTACCGCCGAAAAAACTCGCAGGGCGTTAAGGGGACCGCTTGCACCCCTTTTAGGGAGCGCTACGGGGATTATTCCGCAGTGCGGTTTTTCTGTTATGGCGGCAAAGCTCTACGATTCAGGGCTTATCCGTACGGGTACTATACTTGCGGTCTTTTTGGCAACCAGCGACGAAGCGCTTATAGTACTGCTTGTAAACAGCCCTTTAAACGTAAATTCCGCCAAAGCCATTTTACCCCTTATCGTAGCAAAATTGTTCATAGCCATCGTCGTGGGGTATATAGTTAACGCCCTTGTAAGGGATAAGTTAAACGAAACTCAGCCCCTCTATGCAGTCGAGGGCGAAGCCCACGGTTACTCCTGCGGACACGAACACGAGGGCAAGAGCAAACTTCACGTATATTTTATCAGCCCCCTTCTCCATTCTTTGCAGGTTACGGCATATATACTTATAGTAAACCTTGTGTTCGGCTTTATAATCGAAGGCGTGGGTGAGGAGACAATCGCCTCCGGTTTAATCGGCGGAAAGTTCTTCCAACCCTTTATTACCTCCGCCGTAGGGCTTATACCCAACTGTGCTTCGTCAACGGTTATAACCGAAACGTTCGTAAAGGGCGGAATAACCTTCGGCAGTTGCGTGGCAGGGCTATGCACTAACGCAGGCTTAGGTATGGTTGTGCTTTTAAAGAACACTAAAAAAATTAAGCGCAACATATGTCTAATGGTCGTACTTTATTGCGTTTCGGTACTCTTCGGAATTTTAATAAACGTTTTGCAACCGCTAATGGGTTTTTAAAGAGTAATATTTTTTATTGAAAAGTCGAGCCGTTTTTAATTGACATTAAACGTTTTGGCTGTTATACTAATCAAGCATTCTTTGAAAGGGGAGGTGAAATGAAGTGTCCACTATAAAGGTTGGCGAGAACGAGTCTGTAGAAAGCGCTCTCAGAAGATTTAAGAGAAAATGCTCACGCGACGGCATCATCGGCGATTTGAGAAAGAAGGAATTTTACGAATCCCCTTCCGTAAAAAGACGCAAGAAGAGCGAAGCTGCAAGAAAGAGAAGCAAAAACTAAAAAGTTAAACTCTACCGAAGAAAAGTTCGGTAGAGTTTTTTATTTTATTTGATTGTATATTTTTGTCGAAAGGGGTCGAAAGATATAAGGAGAAGGCGGTATGGACGATTTAAAGGTAATTGCAAAACAGGCAAAGAGAAGGCTCGGCACAGATTTTTGGAAGCATTGCAAAGAGGATATGGATATCACGGTTATGGAGGCGGAAAGGCAGGGTAAAAATGCGGTTAAAGTAAAATCGCATCTGTACGGTAAGGTAAAGGAAGTAATCAGGGGAAAGGAAGAGGACGAGTTCTATTTAAAAGTTAAAGAGCTTTTAGATAACTTTGGCGAGGTGTCCGACGCAATCGGCAGGTTAACCGATAAGGAGTATTACGATACTCTCTCCTACGAGGATAAACAACGCTATACTATGCAACTGTCCTCAAAATATCTCGAAGCGTTGGAAAAATACAGGAAAGAAAAAGAGGGCGCCGTGTAATCAAACGGTTGATAAAAACACTTAAAGAAAAAAGATAGGGCAGTATAATCATATCCTTGATTTGTTGACCTTTTTATTATATAATAAAAGAGATTTTAAACTATCTTAGTTCTCTGTAAAATTGCGTCGCAATAGTATCTCGTCCAATAAGCTACGCAATACTGTGTCGGACTGTGTTTTTCTCGGGTCATTTACGGTTTTAGTAAACTCCCCGTCGAAAAGCCTCGTCCCCATAATAGGGTTCCCGCAAAAGATTTTCTTTGAAAAGATTTTGTGGGAAGAGGAGAGGCAACGAAGCAAAGTATGCCTTTGGTTTTAACAAAGGCATTAAAGCGCAGTTTGCCTTGACGAGTGGCAATCCCAGAGTCCTAAGCGACCAACCATTCTTGCTTTCCCTAAAGAATAGGGAAAGTGGCACGAAGTGCCGATAGAGTTTGAATATTCTAAATAATAATCACCACATTTATTATTTAATTTTTTATTACAACCCCTCATCAGTCGCCAAAGCGACAGCTTCCCCCCAAGGAGGGAAGCCAAGAGAGTGCGCTAAACCACGACCACAAAACGACACTACATAACAATAATCAAATCAATCATTTTAAGCATAAGGATAAAGATGAGCGAAATATTAGATACACTCAACGAAGAACAAGTCAAACCCGTAAAGGATACCGAAGGTAAGGTTTTGGTGCTGGCAGGTGCGGGAAGCGGTAAGACAAGGGTGCTTACCGCCCGTATAGCATACATATTAGAAAACCGTTTATCAAGCCCTGCCGGTATTCTTGCCATAACCTTTACCAACAAAGCCGCCAAGGAAATGAAGGAGAGAATGGAAAAGGTAATAGGCGACACGGGCGATATGTGGATATGCACAATCCACTCTATGTGCGTGCGTATTCTCCGCCGTTTCGGCTCGTCTATCGGCATTATACCCAACTTCTCCATATATACCGAGAGCGAGAGAACTAACGTAATTAAAAAACTTGTCAAGGAAGTAAACGCCGAGGACAAGATTTTAAAGTCGGTTAAGTACCACATCGCAAACGCCAAGATGTTAGGGCTTGACCCCGACCAATACGAAACGCGTTTTAAAAACGAAAGCGATATTAAACTCGCCGTAGAAATCTACGAAAAGTATAACGAATATCTGCAAAACTGTAACGCACTCGACTTCGACGATTTGCTCGTCAGAACGCTCCGCCTTTTAAGAAAGGATAAGGAGGCGTTGGAGTATCTTTCGGACAAGTTTAAGTATATCCTTGTCGATGAGTTTCAGGACACCAACGCAGTGCAGTATAACATTATCAGACTGCTTGCCTCAAAACACGGAAATCTGTTTGCCGTCGGCGACGACGACCAGTCAATCTACGGTTGGCGCGGTGCGGAAATAGGTAATATTCTGCGCTTCGATAAGGACTACCCCGAAGCCAAAATTTATAAATTGGAGCGCAACTATCGCTCAACGAAATCAATTTTATCGCTTGCAAACTCGGTCATTGCTAAGAACAGCGAACGCCATAAAAAGACCTTATGGACGGATGCGGAAGAGGGTATGAAGCCAGAATACGTTCAGTCCGAAGAGGAAAAGGACGAGGCGCTCTTTACCGCAAAGACTATAAACTCCGCTGTATATACGGGGGATAAATATTCCGACTTTGCCGTCTTAATGCGTATAAACGCCCTCACCCGTTCGTATGAGCAGGAGTTTGCAAAATACGGCATACCCTATAAGGTGTTCGGAGGTTTTAAATTCTTTGAAAGAAAGGAAATCAAGGACGTCTTAGCCTACCTTCGCCTTATCTCAAACCCCTTCGACGACGAAGCTTTTACAAGAATAATAAACGTTCCTAAAAGAGGCATAGGCGGTAAGACGTTGGAGACTATGGAAGAGTATGCAAAGAGCAACGGCTTATCGCTGTTCGACGCCTGCATAGACGCCGACTATCTGTCGGTAACGCCTTCGGCAAAGGCAAAGCTTAAGGAATTTGCCAACCTTTTAAAAAAGCTTGTGCTTATTTCACAGACAGAGGGCGTATCTTCCGTCGTAAAGCAGATGATAGAGCTTTCCAATATCAAATCGGCATACGACGATAAGAGCGACGACGGCGACGTTAAGCTTGCCAACATAGACGAATTTCTCGGTGCCGTTGACGACTTTGTAAAGTTAAATCCCAACGCAACCTTGGACGAATATTTAAATCAGGTTAGTTTATCTTCGGACACGGACGAAATGAACGACGGCAACTACGTAACTCTTGCCACCATACACTCTGTTAAGGGGTTGGAATTCAACGACGTATTTTTATGCGGTTTAGAGGACGGCATCTTGCCTACCTCCCGTGCTATGGCAGACCCTTCCGCCCTTGAAGAGGAGCGCAGGCTTACTTACGTTGCAATAACAAGGGCAAAGAGGAGATTGTGGATTACCCGTTCAAAAAGCCGTTTTTTATACGGCAGAAGGGAAGCGACTATCCCTTCGCGTTTTATAAAGGATATGGGCGCCAAGGTTGACTATAAGGAAGATGAAAACACCTATTCAGGAAGAAGCCGTTACGGCTCGGACAGGGGCTACGGCTCTAATTCGTACGGCACTAACTCCTACGGATATAAGAAGAGTTTTGGCGACGCCGACGGCTACGAGGGCGACTTCTGGTTAGACGAAAGACCTCAAAAAGACTACTCCTCCGACGGATACTATTCGGATAGCTATTCGGGCAATAGCTATAATTCAAAAGGCTACGGCTCATCTTCTTACGGTTCTTCGCAAAGCTCTTACGGCTCTTCTTACGGAAGTTCGTCCTACGGCGGTAATAACAGCCGAACGCCTAACAACAGTTACGCTTCAAGCGCATACTCGGCTAAGGGCGGAACGGCTTCACAGACTGACAAGTCAAAGTACTTCTCGCCTTCTTCGACATTCGGTACGGGGGTTAAAAAGGCTCAAACGCAGGCTACTAAATATACGGTGGGCTGTAAGGTCCGCCACCCTAAGTTCGGTATAGGTATGGTAATCGCACTCAAAAACGACGGTAAAATAGTCAACGTCGCGTTTGAAAAACAGGGAATTAAGGAGCTTTCCACAGCAATAGCTCCATTAGAAATTATTTAATTTATGGTATATTTATGGGTAAAGAGAGAGTAAGAGAACTTATTGACACTCTTAATAAATGGGCATACGAATACTACGTGTTAGACGCTCCCACCGTCTCTGACAGGGAATACGATAAGCTGTACGACGAGCTTAAAATGATTGAAGAGATTACGGGCGAAGTTGAACCGGACAGTCCTACTAAAAGAGTGGGCGGAGAACCCGTTAAGGCTTTTGAAAAGCATATGCATATAAAACGTCTTTACAGCCTTGACAAGGCGGTGGAGTACGATAAACTTTCGTCGTTTATAATAAAGATTAAAAAGGCTTCGCCGAAAACCGACTTTACGGTAGAGTACAAGTTCGACGGTTTGACGATGTGTTTAACGTATGATAAGGGTAAGTTCGTACGTGCAACCACAAGGGGTAACGGAGTAGAGGGCGAGGACGTTACGGCGCAGTGCTTAACCATTAAAAGCTTCCCTTTAACCGTACCCTACAAAGGTACGATGGAAGTGCAGGGCGAGGCGATAATTAAGCTTTCGGTGCTAAACGAATACAATAAAACGGCAAAGGAACAGCTTAAAAACGCACGTAACGCCGTGGCGGGTGCAATCCGCAATCTCGACCCCAAGGTCACGGCAATGCGTAAGCCAGAAATACTCTTCTATAACGTCAACTATATGTCCGAGGGGGAGCTTAAAACTCAGACCGAACACTTTGAATTTTTAAAGGAAAACGGCTTTAAGGTCTATCCCTTTTTAAGGGTGTGTAAGGACGAAGAAGAGGTTATCTCCGCCGTCGAGGAAATAGAGGTGGAGAGAAAGAAAATCGACGTCTTAACCGACGGTGCGGTTATAAAGTGCAACGACTGTTCGGTAAGGGATAGTATAGGCTATACCGATAAATTCCCCCGTTGGGCGATTGCCTTTAAGTTCGAGGCGGAAGAGGCTGAAACGGTTGTAAAAGACGTCCGTTGGCAGGTGGGCAGGACGGGAAAATTAACCCCCCTTGCCGAACTCGAACCCGTTGACTTAGGCGGTGCGACCGTGCGTAAGGCGACCTTAAACAACTACGGCGATATCTTAAAGAAAAGGGTAAAAATCAACAGCCGTGTGCTTATACGCCGTTCTAACGAAGTTATACCCGAAATACTCGGACGCGTTGACGATAAAGAGGACGGGGAAGAGGTGGTTAAGCCACAACTATGCCCCTTCTGTCACAGTATTTTAGCTGAAAACGGAGCAAATCTTTTTTGCCTGAATAAGAGGTGTAAGCCGAGGGTTATTGCAACCTTTACTCACTTTGCCTCTAAGGGCGCAATGAATATAGAAGGCTTTTCGGAGGCTACCGCATCGCAACTTATCGAAAAGTTTGGGTTGGAAAAACCCTCTCAGCTCTACTCCCTAACGGCAGAGCAGATTGCTAAGCTTGACGGGTTTAAGGACAAAAAGGTCAACAACCTCTTAACTTCAATAGAAAAAAGCAGAAAGGTGAGCGGAGAAAACTTCATCTTCGCCCTCGGCATAGACGGGGTGGGCAAGGTTGCCTCCAAAGCGCTAATAAACCGCTTTAAAAGTATAGACGCGCTTCGCACTGCAACCGTAGAAGAATTGATTGCCTTAGACGACGTGGGGGAAATTACCGCCAAAAATATTGTCGGCTGGTTTAGAGATTTATACAATGAAATAGAGGTTGACGCCCTTTTAAACGAGGTGGATATATCTTGCGCCGAAAAGAGCGTTATCTCGAACATATTCGCGGGGCAATTCGTGGTTTTAACGGGAACTCTGCCCACCTATACAAGGAGCCAGGCGCAAAAGCTTATAGAGGAAAACGGGGGCGAATGTCAGTCGGCGGTAACGGCAAAAACCACCCTTGTTTTGGCAGGCGAGTCGGCAGGCTCTAAGCTCGATAAGGCAAAAAAACTCGGGAAAAGAATAATTGACGAGCAGGAGTTCAAAGCTATGCTCGGCATAACAGACTAAAGGCGTATAGGCTTTATATTAAAGCGTTAAAAACTATATCGCGTTATAACCTTTTGCAACGCCTTGCGCCCTGCGACTTCGGTCGCAGGGCGCTTTGATTACCGCTAAAATTTAGTAATTTTTTTACAAAGTAAAAAAGCTACGCAAAAGGGCTTTTGTTTTTGAGAATAAAAAGGTATAATAAAGTTATGATACATTCTATGGGCGGAGGGGTCATCCGCGAATACGAAAATTTAATTTACTGTTTCGTTCAAATAGACAGCGGAGAAGAAAAGGGCGTTAAGCGTTGGTATATATCGCCCTATATTTTTATAAGCGTAGGCGATAGGGTAGAAGTGCCGTCCTTAAAAGGCGTAGCGCAAGGCATTGTTTTAAGGGTGGAAAACGTCACTAAACAGACCGCCCCTTTCCCCGTAAACCGTACTTTGGAGATAGAGAGTATTCTTTCTTAGCGCAACGTAAATGGTTGGCTTGTAATTGTTTTGCTTGACTATATTATATATGCGGTTGTATAATTTAACCGTAAAAGTTCCACAAAAGAATTAAGGGGATTGAAATGAAGGCGACGGAATTTATTGAGAGAGTTACAAACAGTAAGGCTTCAAACAAGATAGAGGAGATATTGACTTCTCCTTTTTTTGCACTCGTAACGGCGGTTATAACCCTTTTAGGCAGTTTATTCGGGTTAGAACTTGTTACAATCTGGTATATGTGCATATGCGGTTTTGCAATAATGCTCTGCTGTAAAGACATATCTCCCGTTTTCTGCCTACTGCTCTTTATGAATATAATGATATCCATAAAGCATTGCCCCTCCTGGTGGGTTAAGTCCGACTACTTTACAAGACCGTACGTGCTTGCCGTTGCAGGCGTCGCCATTGCAATTTTTGCAATCGGAATAATTTACCGCCTTGCCGACAGTATAGTCAGGCGTAGGTTCCGTCTAACCCCCATATTCTGGGGCGTATGCGCGTTTGCGGTTGCGATGCTTCTAAACGGTGTGTTCTATACTCACTACTACTATATGAACTTCCTCTATGCCCTCGGACTTTCGGCAATTCTAATCGTCGTGTTCGTGTTGGTAAGCGGAAACGTCGCCCCCGATAAAAATACCTATAAAAACATAGCTTTCTACTTTGTCGCCCTTTGCGCAACGCTTACTATTCAGCTTGCGGTAGCATACAGTGCGGAAGGCGTTATCGCAGACGGCACAATCAACAGGGGGCTTATTAAATACGGTTGGGGTACGCACAACCAGTTCGGTTTTCTTATAACCCTCTGCGTACCCTCTTGGTTCTATCTTGCAACCAAGTATAAACACGGCTGGGCGTTTTTAATAGGCGGTGCGTTCAACTTCGTAGTCTCGATTGTGTGTATGTCAAGACAGGCTATGGTTATGTCCGCCGTGCTTTTACTCATCTGCTGTGTTTTATACCTTATCGTAAGCAAGAAGAGGGATAAAATAATCGGCGGAGCTATGATGGGCGGAGTAATACTTATCGGAATTATAGTCTGCATCATTATGCGTGATAAGCTTTCAGAACTTTTCAGTTCGCTTTCCGATAGTTTAGATACGGGTAGCGGTAGAACGGAGCTTTGGAAGCAAGGGCTTAAAAATTGGATGCATCAACCCCTCTTCGGCATAGGCTTCTACGACCCCACCGCACCTTTGGGTCACGTCGGTCATTTCGGTGAAGAGCTTTCAAGCTCTATACCCCGTATGTGCCACAACACAATAATTCAGCTTGTATCCTCCTGCGGAACCGTGGGGCTTGCAACCTACCTTATTCACAGGGTACAGACGGTCATATCGCTGTTTAAAAACCTTACGGCAGAACGCGTATTTATCGCCTTAACTTTGGGCGGAATAATCTTAACCTGTCTTTTGGACAACCATATTTTCTACTTCATGCCCACGTTGATTTACACCGTGCTGTTGGCTTTCTTGGCGGTAACCGAAAAAAAGGTTAAAGAGGAAAAAGGGGCAGTGCAGTCTGAAAATTCAGACGGAGCGTTACAGACGGAAGGAAGTTCAGTACAGGCAGAAGCCGAGTAATATATTAGGTGTAATTTCTAATAAAGAGAGCAAAAAAATGGAAACAACAAACGGCAAAGATAAACTCGTTAAAATAATTTTCACGGTGTTTATCTTCATCGAACTCGCAATATATATAGCCTTTAACGTAATGGCTGGGCTGAATACTCCCGACCCTATTTACCTTAAATATTCGGGGGTGCTGTTGTGCTTTGCGGTATCGATTGCTCTCTCTGTAATCTACGGCGGGGAAAAGGATTATCTCTTTCTCTCCTGCGCTCTTTTGTTTACGGCAATATCCGATTTGTTTATTTTGGTTTTAGACGACTATTACGAAATAGGACTTGTAACCTTTATAATAACTCAAAGCATCTACTTTGCAAGGCTGTACTTCGGCAGATATAAAAAAATATGGTTAAGCCTTGCCGTTCGCCTTACCGTTATGGCGGTTTTATTTATAGTGTTCGGCGTTGCACTCACTTTAAATTTGTTGATTGCAGAGTGCATAATCTACATTTCGATGTTGGTTGCAAACGTAATCGACGCCTTTATAATTTGCAAAAAGGGCGTAAAGAATATCTTGTTCGCCGTGGGGCTTTTACTGTTTGTAGGGTGCGATATATGCGTAGGTCTGCACAACTTCGGCTCTGTTTTAAATATAGCTTTGCCCTCTGCCCTTACGCTCTTTGCGCAGGTTGCGATATGGGCGTTCTATCTGCCCTCGCAGGTGCTTATCACCTGTTCGGCAAAAAAGGGCGGACTTAATTTTAAAGGAGTTAGCGATGAGCGATAAGGCTAAGAAAAGACTTAATATTGCTTTGACGGTTGTGTTTATAATAGCGCTCGTCTTATTTATGCTCACCTTTTCAATAGGTCTGCCCATATATTGCAGGTTCTTTTATTACATTCAGATAAACACCTTAAACCTACCCGAAAGGACGGGGTGGAGTTATGCCGAGATTAAACAGGCTTACGACAACTGTTTAAACTTCTGCACTCTCCCCGGGGTGGAATTTTCGACCTATCCTTTAGCTTGGACGGAGAGCGAGGCACAGCATTTTGCCGACTGCAAAGTGCTGTTTAATCTCAACTTTTGGGTGTTGCTCTCATCGGGAATTATTACGCTTGCGCTTATGCTTTTAAATAAGTTTAAGGTAATAGCTATATGCAAACCTTTGGGCAGAAGGGCATATTTTTATTCGGCAATAGTAGCGGTTGCTCTGCCGATTTTAATAATTTTATTAGTGCTGATTGTCGGCTTCGATAATGCGTTTACCGCCTTTCATTCGCTGTTCTTCCCCGGTAAGACCAATTGGTATTTCGACCCCGAAGTCGAAGAGATTATTTTGGTTATGCCCGAAGAGTTCTTTATGAACTGTGCAATAATAATTGCCGTTGGGCTTATAGCCTTTTCAGCTTCGCTAATACTTTCAGACGTAATCTTACATAAACGCGATAAAAAGGGGCAAAGAAACGCACAAAATAACGGCGGTGAGGGTTGATTTATTGCTTTTGCCGTGATATAATATACAAAAATTTAAACGTAACAATTTAAGTAATTTAAAGAGGTACAGATATGAAAGAACAGAGTGTGGTAACAGACCTTAGAAGACAGGTCTTTGCAGAGGTGGCAAAGGTTGCTTACGAATCGGAAAACGTAGCAGGCGATATAGAGGCAATCCCCTATAAAATCACCCCCGACGAAGAGCCTAAGTACAGGGAGAGTATCTACCGTGAAAGGCAGATAGCCGCAGAAAGAGTCCGCCTTGCAATGGGGCTTTCTCTCCGTCCTGCAAACAAACCCGTACATATTACCTCAGGCGTAGAGGGCAGTAACATAGCTGAAAAGTACTACGAACCTCCCCTTATGCAAGTAATTCCCTCTGCTTGCGATAAATGTCCCGACAACGAATACGAAGTTACCAATATGTGCCGTAACTGCGTATCTCACGCCTGTATCAAAAACTGCCCTAAGGGTGCAATTTCTATTGTTAACGGCAAGTCCTTTATCGACCAGTCAAAGTGCATTAAGTGCGGTAGGTGCAAAGCCGCTTGCCCTTACGATGCGATTGCGCATAAGGTTCGCCCCTGCGCGTCGGCTTGCGGAATAAAGGCAATCTCCTCCGACGAATACGGCAGGGCAAAGATTGATAACGATAAGTGCGTTGCATGCGGTCAGTGTATGTCGGCTTGTCCTTTCGGCGCTATTGCTGATAAGTCGCAGATATTCCAGCTTATTCAGGCAATTAAAAAGGGTGATAAGGTAATCGCCGCGGTTGCTCCTGCAATCGTCGGTCAGTTCGGACCTAAAACCACTTTGGGTCAGATTAAAACCGCCCTTACAAAACTCGGCTTTGCCGATATGTACGAGGTTGCAGAGGGTGCAGACCTCGGCTGTATTGCAGAGGCGCACCACTACGTAAACGAAGTGGCTACGGGCAAGCTCCCCTTCCTTTTAACAAGCTGTTGTCCCGCTTGGGCAGTGCTTGCAAAGACGCAGTTCCCCGACCTTATCGACGAGGTTTCGCAGGAGCTTACGCCTATGGTAGCCACGGCGAGAAAAATCAAAGAACAACACCCCAACGAAGAGACCAAGGTTGTATTCATAGGACCTTGCGCCGCTAAGAAGTTGGAAGCATCGAGAAGAACAATCCGCTCCTTCGTTGACTTCGTGCTTACCTTTGAAGAACTTGCAGGTATGTTCGTCGCAAAAGATATAGTTCCCTCTGCGTTGGAAGAATCGGTTTTAAGACAGACTAACGTAACGGGTGCAGGCAGGGGCTACGGCGTTTCGGGCGGTGTATCGTCTGCAATCGAAAGAACGGTTAAGGAGTATTACCCCGATACCGAAGTCAAGATGTATCACGCGGAAGGTCTTGCTGATTGCAAAAAGATTTTAATGCTTGCAAAGGCAGGTAAAATCAGCGGTTGCTTAATCGAAGGTATGGGTTGCCCCGGCGGTTGCGTAGCCGGCGTTGGCACGGTAATTCCCCCTGAAAAGGCAAAAATTCTCTCCGAACAGTTCGCAAAGAACACCAAAAAGCAAGTTCCCGAAGAGGAGTGGTTAGAGCTTGCAGAACGCCTCACCAATATGGAGTAAGTTTATTAGTAAAAAAAATATAGTCCGCCGAGAGCGGACTATTTTTTTATTGCTTTCTCTTCATATATACATCGCAATACAGTGTCGGACTGTGTTTTTCTTGGGTCATTTACGACTGTGTAAACTCCCCGTCGAAAAGCCTCGCCCTCCATAATAGGGTCTCCCGCAAAAGATTTGCTTGCAAAGATTTTGTGGGAAGAGGAGAGGCAACGGAGCAAAGTATGCCTTTGATTTTAACAAAGGCATTAAAGCGCAGTTTGCCTTGACGAGTGGCAATCCCAAAGTCTTAAGCGACCAACCATTCTTGCCTTCCCTAAAGAATAGGGAAGGTGTCACGAAGTGACGGAAGAGTTTGAATATTCTAGATAATAATCACCACATTTATTCTCTATTCTTTAATTACTTTTATTATTACCCCTCATCAGTCATATAAATGTGACAGCTTCCCGCCAAGGGGGGAAGCCAAGATGTAACTACTTCCTTACCTGTCATTTCGCCCTTTACGCTAAAACCTTTTAATAAAAGGGTTGCGCCACTTGCTATTTTTATATAGCTGTGATAAAATGAACCTATGAAATTTATAGAACTAACTGTTTATACAACTTCTGAAGGCAGTGAACTCATTGCCGATATTATGTGGCGCTACACCTCCTACGGCGTAGCAATCTCCGACGTAAAGGACGTTATAGCCCTGCAAAGAGATAAGGTTATGTATTGGGACTATATGGACGACGAACTCACCGCCGACACTTCGGGCGACGTATTGGTTAAGGCGTTCGTTGCCTCCGACATAGCAGATGAAACCATTCCTAAAATCCGTCAAGATATCGAAACGATGCAAAAAGACTGCAACGGCGCGTTAAACCTCGGCTCTCTCGAAATGCTCAAAAGGGAAATCGAGGGCGACGATTGGATAGAAATCTGGCGCAAGCACTTCCGCCCCATACACCTCGGCGCAATCGTCGTAGTGCCTGAATGGATTAAGTACAAAAAGGCAGAGGGCGAGCAGATTGTTAAGCTCGACAGCAATATGGCTTTCGGCACGGGCGAACACGAAACGACTTCAATGTGCGTAGAGCTTTTGCAAAAGTACGTAACTCCCGATAGCGTATGTATAGACGTCGGTTGCGGAAGCGGTATCTTAGGCATATCCGCAGTTAAGCTCGGCGCGCGTTTTGCCTACCTTACCGACATTGACTACGTAGCGGTAGAGAGTGCAAAGCACAACTCCGCATTGAACGGCGTGGAAGATAAGGTCACGGTTGCACACAGCAATCTTTTGGACGACAGCAACGTAAAAGGCGATATTATGCTCGCCAACATTACGGCAGATATTTTAGAAAATCTTGCCCCCTCAATCCCCAAGAATTTGAAAGTGGGCGGAACGCTTATTTTAAGCGGTATAATAGATTGCAAGTTGGATAGGGTTATAGAAGTCTATTCGGCACAGGGGCTTACCCTTATTCAAAAAGTAAAAAAAGGCGAGTGGAACGCACTCGCATTCCGTAGCGTATGAGTACACCGCACCGCTTTTTTGTAGAGCAAATAACATATCCCGATAATACCGAAGTCTATTTGGAGGGCGACGAGTTCGTCCACGCCAAGACTGTTTTAAGGGTAGGCGAGGGGAGTGAAATAACCCTTTTAGACAACAGCGGAAAGGAGTATTCCGCAATAGTTGCCAAGGTCGAAAAAAACCGTTGTTTGGCACATATTACGGGGGTAAACGTTTCGGATAAGGAAGCTAAGACGCCTATTTACCTCTTGTGCGGAGCGTTAAAGGGCGACAAGACGGAGCTTATTATTCAAAAGGCAACCGAGCTTGGCGTTAAAAAAATCGGCGTGTTTTCCTCTAAATACTGTTCCGCATATATGAACGAAAACAAAATCGAACGACTCAAAAAGGTGGCTAAGGAGTCGGCAAAGCAATGTCTGCGCCCGATTGTTCCCGAGGTATGCTATTTCGACAAACTTCAAGACGCGTTAGCCTCTGCAGAGGGCTATAAGAACAAACTCTTTTTCTGTGAGTTTGCAACCGAGAGCCAAATCGATTTTAATTGTATCGAAGGTTCTACCGCTTTGGTTGTGGGTAGCGAGGGCGGTTTTGCCGACGAAGAGTTCGATTTGGCAAAAGACAAGTACGGCTTTATGGGAATGAGCCTCGGTAAGCGCATATTACGTGCCGAAACGGCTGGGATTGCCGTCTGTTCGATTGCTTGTTTCGTATTGGGTGAACTTAAATGAGGGCGGTAGTATTCACTCTCGGCTGTAAGGTCAATGAGGTGGAGAGCGCCTCTTTAATGGCAGAGCTTGAAAAGAGAGGGTGGGAGGTCTCCGACGAGTTTTCTCCCGCAGATATATACGTTTTAAACACCTGCGCCGTCACCCGTGAGGCTGAAAAAAAGAGCCGTCAGGCGGTGGCAAGGGCGTTAAAATTCAACCCCGACGCTAAAGTTTACGTGTGCGGTTGCGCCTCCGAAAAGAGTAGCGTTCAGTTTGAAAAAAATAACGTCCGCTTCATCTGCGGAGCAAGGGATAAGCAAGCGGTGGTTAACGCAATAACTGCCGACTTCGGCGGTGACGGCTGTTTAAGCCTATGCCCTCCCAAACAGGTTAAAACCCGTGCCTTTATAAAGATAGAGGACGGCTGTAATAATTTCTGTTCATACTGCATAATACCATATTTAAGGGGCAGGGTGCGCTCGCGTTCGGTAGAGGATATTGTCGAGGAAGTAAAAAACAACACCTCACCCGAAATTGTGTTAACGGGCATAAATATCTCTGCCTATAACGGCTGTGAAGAAGGGCTTGCGGGGCTGATATCCGCACTTCAATTTACAAATAAGCGTATTCGCCTCGGCTCTTTGGAGTGCAACGTAATAGACGAAAAGCTGTTAACGGCGTTAAAAAATTTAAAGGACTTTGCACCCCAATTCCACCTGTCGTTGCAGAGCGGTTCGGATAATATTTTAAAGGCTATGAACAGGCACTACACCCGAGAGGAATACCTTGAAAAATGTAGGCTAATCTATTCCTATTTCCCCGACTCGGCAATTACTACCGATATTATAGTAGGCTTTTGCGGAGAGAGCGAAGAGGACTTTTCAGACAGTCTTTCCATAGTCGAAGAGGCAGGTTTTGCAAGGGTTCACGCCTTTGCCTTTTCGCCGAGAGAGGGTACTAAGGCTTACACCTTAAAAGACTTGCCCCCCGAAGTCAAATCGGAAAGGCTTCACCGCCTGTTAGATACCGCAAAGAAAGCCGAAGAGAAGTATATATCCTCACGTTTAGGAAAAGAGTATTCTGTTATATTCGAGGACTTCGACGGCGAGTTCACTACGGGATATACCGAGGGGTATATAAAAGTCTATGTTTTAGGGGAGCATAAGGGCAAGGGGAAAGTTAAGCTACTTCAGCTCTATAAGGACGGCGCAACGGCTTCTATTTAAAACGGCTTCCATTTAAGGCGCAACGGCTGGGGTTTAATAAAATAATTAAGTCAAAAAATAATAACGGTTAAAACCGTTCGGATAGGTTTAAATGCAAAAAAGTAAAGGTAACGCATTCACACAATTTTTTAAGCAGACTTTCCGCAGGCATACGGGCGGAGAGTATTCGGAACTGCTTACGCGCGGTATGCACGGCGAAAAGGGCATAAACAGAAAATATCCTTGGGCATATATCAGGCTGTTTGTCCTTTTATTTGTGCTTCTTGCCGTGTTTCTGCTTATTATCCGCTTTACTTATAACGAGCTGTTTGCGCCAACAGTAATAGTGTTGTCGTCAACCTGTTTCAACCTATCTTTTTTGTTGTTTATATACGAGCTGTACCCTAAACGTGATTTAAGCTTTCTGCTCGTCTGTCTTGCAATGCTCTTGGGCGGTGCGGCGGCTAACGTCGTTTCGCAGATTCTTTTCGACTTATTCCGCCCTTCTAACGAGTGGTTAAAAGCCGTATATTCGGGTTTTTTTGAGGAACTGCCAAAGGCTACCGTCACTCTTTTAATCATAGTGTTAACGGGCAAGCGTTCGCCCCTTGCAGGTTTTGTGTTCGGTTCTGCGGTCGGATGCGGTTTTTCGATAGTAGAGGATATGGGTTATATCTTCGTTCAGGCAAATCAGCTTTCTTCTATGAACCTTACCACGGTAATAGAAATAGCCATTTCTCGCGGGGCAAGCGCATTCTGCACACATATTCTTTGGACGGGTGCAGTCGGTTGGGCGTACTGCAATTCAAAAAAATACCTTGCAAACATCGCAATTTATCCCACCATACTTTTAAGTTGCGCCCTGCATATAGCCTGGGATTTGCCCCTGCCCTACATAGCTCTTGCGTTCGTCTATGCGTTCTGTGCGTCTGTTGCCGTTACCGTTAGTATATGCATAATCCATTTTGGCAGAAAGAAGGTTTTCGGAGCTGATGAGTGTGAAGAAGAAGGCGAGGTAAGCAACGCCGACGAGGATACGCTAAGCAAAACCGACCCTGAATATTGGTCGCATTGGGGTAGATTTACAATAGCTTTTTCAGCGTTTTTAATGGCGGTTATCGCGGTAATTTACTGCGCTATCCCCTTCCGCGAAACGTATGGCACGGAGATTTTTACCACCCCTGAAAGCTTTATTTCTTTTATGCAGGACGGTGCGGAGCTTAACGCAAAAGATAAAAGGAAGTATCAAACCGCCGACAGTGCAAACGATATTCCAAGGGGTGAATACGTAATTCAATGCGAAAGCGAAAGAGCGATAATCAACGGCAAAGAATGTGACGTAACCTATGAATATTGGTACAGCGGAACTTACGATTATGTTAATGGAATAGACTATCACTTCCTCTATAACGTAAGCGTAAAAATTTCCGACGGCGTTACCGAAAACACGTATATACAAGAGAGTATTTATACAGTCGATGGCTTGCTGTACGCCAACTATTTCCGACTTACAGATAGCGTTGTAACGGGTTATAATTTAGAAAGCAACGGCAATATTACCGTCTTTATATACGATGCTGACTTCGTACGCAACTATAACGATATTAAATATCTGTGGCTGTTCTGCACGTTTGCAGGGCTATTCGGCGTTTCGGCAGTCTGCTATATATCTTTAAGAATTAAGAGTTGGAGGGTTAAAAAACAATGCTCGACGCAAAATGTATCTTCTGTAGAATAATTAAGGGTGAAATACCCTCGTCTAAGGTCTATGAGGACGAGGAGATGTACGTGTTTAAGGACATCGAACCCAAGGCAAAGGTTCACCTCTTGGCTGTGCCTAAAACGCACTTTAAACTCCTTTCGGAAATGGGTGAAGAGGAGGGGGAAATTCTTTCCCGTATGCTTAAAAAAATACCTGCAATAGCAAAGGAGAACGGCTGTGAAAACGGCTATCGCTTAATAATAAATCAGGGCGAAGATGCCGGTCAGACGGTATTCCATCTGCATATACACATTCTCGGTGGAGAGAAGCTATCCGACTTTTAAACTACTTCTCTTCATATATACTTCGCAATACTGTGTCAGGCTGTGGCAACCTTCGGTCATTTACCATTTAAAGTAAACTCCCTCAGGTTTTCCTCGCCTTCCTTGTCTTGCTCGCATCTATGAAGAGGGAGAGGTTTGGGGTGGCTTGGCTCCTGCTCTCGCTTGTTTCTTTCCAGAGGGACTTGCTTGGGTGTGGTAAGTCGTCATTGCGAACGAAGTGTGGCAATCCCAAAGTCTTAAGCGATTACCCCTCTTGCCTTCCCTAAAGAATAGGGAAGGTGTCACGAAGTGACGAAAGAGTTTGACATTACTAATTATCGTAAACCATATAGATAGAGTTAAAAGGGTAAAATTATGATTTACACAATACAAAACAATCTAATAAAGCTATCAATAAATTCCGAGGGCGGAGCTATGACTTCGCTAATCTATCTGCCCACTAACGAAGAAAGGCTTTGGCAGGGCGATGAAAGGTGGTGGAAGGGACAGGACGTCGTAATCTTCCCCATAGTCGGTCACGCAGGCGCGTTTATGGCAAAGGGACAGGAGTGTCAACTAAAATCCCACGGACTGATTCGTTACCGCACGCTTTCGGTTAAGGACAGCGGAAAAGATTTTATAACCCTTTGCGCCCGTTCGGACGAACAAAGCTATGAGGAATTTCCCTACGAGTGGGAGTTTGAAATTACCTATTCGCTTGACGGCAATACCTTAAACGTTAGTTACTTTGTAAGAAGTCTTAACGGCGTTATGCCCTTCTATCTCGGCGGTCACCCCGGAATGAAGGCGCCCAACGGCAGAGCTAAAATCACCTTTGAAAACGAGGAACTGCCCGTACAATATCCCCTTTCGGGCGGTGCAGTATCCCTCGGTAAGACAAAGGGCTTTACGATAGACAAGCAATTTTTAAGCGAACATAAGACCTACCAATTAGGCAGTCTTTCAGGCGGAGCAATCTTCGCCGAGTGTGAGGACGGGTTTGTCTATACCTACCGTTCCGACTGCCCTCTATACGCCTTTTGGTCAAACGAAAATGGCGGTGATTACGTCTGTGTAGAGCCTTGGTGGGGCATAAACGACTTCGAGGGAAGCCCTAAGGAGATTACCTTAAAACCCTTTATGAATTTTGAAAGGGGTAAGGGGTCCAAGTTCGGTTATTCTTTAACCATAGATAAAAAGTAAAATAGTTTAAAAATTATACCGCCTTGCACAATACTTTGTGCAAGGCGGTATTTCGTATTGCCCCCGTAATATGCCTTAGTTATTACAATAATAACCCCTTAGTTTTCCGCAATTGAGAGTGCGGTTTTCCGTACTCTTTCCTTTAAGGACAGGGGGGATAAAACCTTAACCTTACCCCCGTACCCTAAGATTTTATCGACCAACGTTTCGTCGTCGGGGAGTGACACGGTTGCAATGAGTGCGTCGCCAATCGGCTCTACGTTGTCAACGCCCAACAGCTCTTCAACGTCCGCAAGGGCGTCCTTTTTTATTTCGAGCGTAATTTCCGTCAACTGTTCGGAGGAGTATTCAAAGTTCAAAGGAATGTCTTCGCGTGAAATGCTCTTCTTTCTGAATTTCCTGCCTGTAAACCGTGCAAGCTTAATCCTGCCCACCTTAAAGGTTCTGAAGTTCTGTCTTGTATGGCAGTAGGCATAGACGTACCAAACGTTCTGCTTAAATATAAGCACGTACGGGTCAATCACCCTTCGGGAGTGTTCGCCCTCCCTTGAAATGTAGTCTATATCAAGGCTTAACGAGTCCTTAACGGCTTGTTCAACAACCCTCATCTTCTCCGAAAACTTGCCCATATCAGCCCAGCTTCCGCCATCGACAATTATGTCTCCGCAGACCGAAATTTCTCTTTTCTCTTCCTTGTGGCGGGAGCGCAGTTTTTCTAAGGCGGTGTTTATGTTCTCGTCTGCAATTTGGGTTGACATAGCCTGCAATGCGTTTTCCGTGGCGGAGTATTCCCCCTTGGTAAAATAGCCCATAGGTAGCCTATAAGTATCTGCAATGAAAATACCGCCGTAACGCCCTCTTACTACGTCAACGGGAACGCCGGCAACGTTAAGCTCTTCGACGTAGCGATAGACGCTCCTCTGCGAAATCTCGAACCTCTCGGCAACTTCCCTTGCGGTAATTTTAAGCCTTGAAGAAAGCATATTTAGCATTTTAATCATTATCTGGTATTTCATTGTACCCCTCCGAATAATATATAAATAAAAGTAAACCCTTTGCGTGTTTAACACGCTCTGCTTTAAAAAAATTATTTAAAATTCTATAAAATATTTTATCATATATGACTATTTCTGTCAAGTTATAGTAATAAAATAAGGGTGTAAAATAAATACGAGGTAATAAATAATGATTGTTTTAAGCTATATGTGTTTCCAAAAAGAGAAAATTCTTGCCCGTAACGGAGGTAGGACAAATACAGTTTTGTGCGCCAAAGACAGGCTTTCTTTGGCGGAATACAGAAATTGGCTTAACGAAGCTCAAGCCGATAGCAAAGCAGAGCAGAGCTTAAATAATTATGCACCTAAAAGGTATAACTCCGAAATGCTTGAAAGCAAAGTAACGCTCCGCGATGCAAACGAAATTCTTGCCGAAATAAATTCTTTGCAGGGGCTTTATGATAACGAACACGAAATGGCAAACCGCAGATTTTCACTCCTTTTTGCGGAAAGCGTTTAAACTTTAAACAAGCTTTAATTAAGGCATATTACGGGGGTAATTGAAAAACGGAAGCGCAGGGGCAAACCGCCCCTGCGCTTTATAAATTAAAAATTTTTCCGACTAAGTATTACTTGTTTATACGCTTTTCAATCAGTGCGATAATGCCGTACATACCCCCAGCCAAAGCGCATAGAATAATGGTCGCCGTCATAACTAAATCAAGCCTGAACACCTGACCGCCATAGACAATCAGATATCCCAACCCTGCCCGTGAGACGATGTATTCGCCCATTATCGAGCCTATCCAGGCTAACCCTACCGCAACCTTTAAGGTGTTGATAAGTGAAGGCAGGGAGGCAGGGATTATAAGCTTAATCAAAATATCGCTCTTCTTTGCGCCCATAGCCTTCATAAGGGTGAGCATGGTCTTATCAACCGATAAAAACCCCGTAAGCGTATTCATTATGCACACGATAATTGCAACGAGTACGGTCATAAAGATTATTGCAGAATACCCCGTGCCTATCCAAATTATAATCAGCGGACCTAACGCAATTTTTGGCAGGGAGTTTAGAACGACTATATACGGCTCGAAAATCTTTCTTGCTCCGTCGCTCATATACAGCAGTACCGCAATAAAATAGCCTGTAATTACTGCTATGAAAAAGCCTATAACCGTCTCGGCAAGAGTTATGCCTATGTGGTAAAACAGACTGCCGTTTAAATAAAGTTCCTTAACCGTTTTGACTATTCGCGAAGGCGAACTCGTTATGAACGGGTCGATTACCTTAAAGTGTGCGCACAGCTCCCATATGCCTAAAAGGGCTAAAAGTAAGCCGATTCGCACAACGTTAATTACTATCGCTTTGCGCTTATTTCTTCTTAAATAAAGCAGGTGTTCCGTAGAAAAATCCTTTTTGGTTTTCTTTTTCATAAGTTATTTTCCTTTAATTTTGCCTTGGTTTTTAAAAGGCTTCATCTGCCCGTAAAAGGCGGTTACCCCCGTAATATGGCTTAGTGATTACAGCGACTGAAGAGTTTGAACGTTTCAAAAAACTGAGCAAAACCAACTGCTACAACCCCAATTCACTCCTTAATACTTCAAACGTATGCGAAAACTCTTCGCACTCACGCCTTTTTTTAGGACTGCCGTCGCCGAACAGAATTTCGTGTTTAGCCACAACCGTTGCGGGGCGAGCAGACAGCACGATAATTTTATCCGAAAGGGCAATAGCTTCGGACATATCGTGGGTGACTAAAAGCGCGGTCTTTTGTTCGCCTTTAATAATTGCCTGAACGTCGTCGCACACCTTTAATCTCGTCTGGTAGTCGAGTGCCGAAAAGGGTTCGTCTAATAAGAGAATATCGGGCTGAGAAGCAAGGGTACGAATGAGGGCAACCCTCTGTCTCATTCCCCCCGAAAGCTCTATCGGCTTTTTCTTTAAAAAGTCTTTAAGTCCGTACTTTTCGGCAAGGCGTAAGGCGTTTTCGCGCATTTGCGGAGTGTTGCGTTTTTTAACCTCCAACGGCAGGAAGATGTTGCCCTCCACCGTTCGCCAAGGGAAGAGCGCGTCGCGTTGAAGCATATAGCCGAACTCAACTTCGCCCCTTGCAATCTCCCCGTAAGAGGGAGTGAGCAAGCCTGCGGCAAGCGATAATATGGTGGTTTTTCCGCACCCAGAAGGTCCGATAATGGCAATAAATTCACCCTTTTCGACCCCGAAGCTCATATGCTCTACGGCGTTAATTTCACCGCTTTTAGAGTGGTAGGTATAGCCTACGTCGTTAAAAGATAGTATCATTTATACCCTTCTTGAAAGTATCAACTATACACTTCTTGATAGATAGCGTGCGCCCTTTCGGTCAAGATTACGTCTGCAAACTTAACCCTTCTTTCAAGCTCACCGGAATTTTCCATAATGTCCTGTAAGCGGTTAAACGCACTCTCCTGCATAGCCATATCCGTCACCCAGGCGTCTATTTTTTTGTAGTTTTCAATAGAGGTGGTTAAGGCGTCAACCGTGGTTCCGTCGAAGTACTTTGCAATTTTCTGAGCTACGAGAGAAGCCGAGTTCTCGTTTACGTATTTTATGGCTTTGGTAACAGAACGCAAAATCGCGTCTATCTTTTGGGGGTTTTTGTCGATAAAGCTCTGCTTAGCCGTAAAACAGGTGTAGGGTACTTCGCCCGAAGCCTCGCCGACAGACGCAACAATATACCCCTTTCCGGCAGATTGATATTGGCTTGCACCCGGTTCAAACATAGTGCAGTAATCTGCGATACCGCTTTCAAATGCAGAGGTCATCATATTAAAGGCTACGTCATAGTTTAAGGTTGATTTAATGCCCTTTTGGGTTAAGGTGTATTCAAAGGTCATAGCAGGCACACCGCCTTTACGCCCTGCAAGAATTTCCTTGCCGTTTAAGTTGCTCCAAGAGAAATCGGGTTCCGCAACTCTGCCAACTAAAAAGCTTCCGTCACGCTTTGTCAGCTGACCGAACACTTTAGGACTGTCGGAAGAATTGCCAACGGTTACGTAGATAGAAGCTTCGGGTCCGCAAAAACCCACGTCCGCCGAACCCGAAAGTACCGCCGCCATAGTAGAGTCGGCTCCTCCGCCGTTGGTCAACTCTATCTCATACCCCTCGTCTTTGAAATAGCCCAAAGCGTCGGCAAGGTATAAAGGGGTATAGAAAACCGAGTGAGTTACTTCGTTGATTTTAATAACCTTTTCGTCCTTTTTACAGCCAACCACGGCAAAGCTCATAGTAAACGCCGTTATGACGGCGCACAGTATGCTGAAAATATGTCTTTTCAAATTTTTCTCCTTTAAAATTTTTGATAATACATTTTATGCGACCTTGCAGTCGTTTGACATTGCGGATAATTTTGTTTTATAATTAAAATGATATTCTATCGAAAAAAATTAAAAACCGAAGGCAACGGTTTATACACAAGTTTCCGTTTGCACGTAATTAGAAACGGAATAAGAAACGGAAAAAAGAAGAGGTTAAAATGGAAAAGACTTACAACCCCAAAGAATTTGAAGACAGATTGTATAAAGATTGGGAAGAGAACGGGTACTTCCGTGCGGAGAGGGACGACAACAAAGTACCCTTCACCATAATGATGCCACCCCCTAACGTAACGGGACAGCTCCATATGGGTCACGCGGTTGACGAAACCATGCAGGACGCGATAATCAGATTTAAGCGTATGCAGGGTTATTGCGCCCTTTGGCTCCCCGGCACCGACCACGCCGCAATCGCAACCGAGGTTAAGATTGTAGAGCAGATGAAAAAGGAAGGGCTTACAAAAGAAGAACTCGGAAGAGAGGGCTTTTTAAAGAGAGCTTGGGAGTGGAAGGAGCAGTACGGCGGAAGAATCGTCAATCAGCTTAAAAAGTTGGGTTCTTCCTGCGATTGGTCCCGTCTTGCCTTCACTATGGACGAAAAGTGTTCTAAGGCGGTAAGGGAAGCCTTTGTCAACCTCTATAACAAGGGTCTTATTTACAGGGGTTCGCGTATAATAAATTGGTGTCCTTGCTGTAAGACTGCACTCTCCGATGCAGAAGTTGAGTACTCGGAGGAGCAGTCCAACTTATGGCACCTTAAATACTTTATCGAAGGTTCGGACAGCGAAGGGCTTGTCGTTGCAACCACCCGTCCCGAAACTATGTTCGGCGATACGGCTGTTGCTGTCAATCCCGACGACCCCCGTTATCAAAAATATATCGGTAAGAACGTAATTCTTCCCATTCTAAATAAACCCATTCCCGTTGTCGGCGACGAACACGCCGATATGACGTTTGGTACGGGTTGCGTAAAAATCACCCCCGCCCACGACCCCAACGACTTCGAGGTCGGTTTAAGGCACAACTTAGAGAGCGTTATCGTTATGAACGAGGACGGCACTATGAACGCAAACGCAGGCAAGTACGAGGGAATGGAGCGTTACGAATGCCGTAAAGCGGTTGTCGAAGAGCTGAGAAGTTTGGGCAACCTTGTAAAGATTGAACCCCACGCACACAACGTTGGGCATTGCTACCGTTGCCATACAGACGTAGAACCGAGGGTTTCCAAGCAGTGGTTCGTTAAAATGGAACCCCTTGCACGCCCTGCAATAAACGCCGTTAACGATAAAAAGACGACATTCGTTCCAGAAAGATTTGCTAAAATTTACTACAATTGGATGGAGAACGTAAAAGATTGGTGTATATCCCGTCAGCTTTGGTGGGGACACAGAATACCCGTTTGGTACTGCAAGGACTGCGGTAAGCTCATCTGCGCTAAGGACGACCCCACAGCTTGCCCCGAATGCGGAAGCGCGAATATCTATCAGGACGAGGACGTTCTCGATACCTGGTTCTCATCGGCTTTATGGCCCTTCTCGACCTTGGGCTTCCCCGACGACACGAGCGATTTGGAATACTTCTATCCCACAGACGTACTTGTTACGGGTTACGATATAATATTCTTCTGGGTTGCAAGAATGATATTCTCCGGCTTAGAGCATATGCGCAAAGTGCCTTTCCGCGACGTGCTTATTCACGGCTTGGTACGCGACGAGCAGGGGCGTAAGATGTCTAAGTCCTTGGGCAACGGCGTTGACCCCCTTGAAATTATAGATAAATACGGCGCAGACAGCTTAAGATTCTCGCTGTTGCAGGGCGTTGCCCCCGGTAACGATATGCGTTTCTCGATTGCCAAGGTAGAAGCTTGCCGTAACTTTATGAACAAAATTTGGAACGCAAGCCGTTACGTAATAATGAACTGCGAAGGCAGGAATATAAAGCCCGTTCAGGAAGTTAAGTTGAGCCATGCGGATAAGTGGATAATCTCCCGTCTGCAGTCGGTTATAAGGGACGTAACCCTTTCAATGAACAAGTTTGAATTAGGCATTGCCTGCCAGATATTGTACGACTTCATCTGGTCGGACTTCTGCGATTGGTATATAGAGCTTACAAAAGCTTCCCTCCATTCGGACGACGACGAGAAGAAGGACAACGCAATCTCCGTTCTCTTGTACGTGCTTGAAAACGCACTCAAACTTTTGCACCCCTTCGCACCCTTCATCACCGACGAAATTTACCGTTCGATGCCCAATACTTGCGGGTCAATTATGGTTGCGCCCTTCCCCAGATACAATTCACGCCTTTCCTATAAAAAGGAAGCTACCGCTTTTGCAGGCGTTATGGATATCATAAAGGCTATTAGGGAAGTTAAGCTCGAAACGGGTTGCGCACCCTCTAAAAAGGTAAACGTCTATATTCTCACCGAAAGCAAGAGGCTTATTTCCGCCAACGCAGATTGCATAGCAAAGCTTGCAGGCGCATCTTCGGTTAAGACCATTTCTGCAAAAGAAGAGGCAGGCGAACGCACCGCCGTAAAGGTTACGGGGGTTGGCACTATGTTTATTCCTATGGGCGAACTCATTGACGCCGATAAGGAGAGGGAACGCTTAAACTGTGAACTCGAAAAGATTACGGCAGAGATTAGAAGGGCTGATTCAAAGCTCAATAATCAGGGCTTTATTGCAAAAGCGCCTAAAAAGCTTGTCGATGCCGAGAGGGAAAAGCTTGATAAGTATCTCGAAATGAGGGAAAAGATTGTCTCTCAGCTTAAAAATCTATAAGGTGAAAAATGGCTAATAAGAAAAGAAAATCTTCTGGTAAAAAAGGTTCCAAAAGTGGTAGTGCAACAGTAGGTTATGGAAAAAGAAGAATCATTGTCGTAGCTGTGTTGGTGGTACTTCTTGCCATTGCGTTAGCTGTTATCTATATTTTTAACCCCGAATTATTCCATAAGGTTGTAGATGAAACGCTATCCGCATACGAAGAATATACTAAAATTTACTATAGCGACAGCTTGGACGACGACCCCGAAGGCACTAACGGTGATTATGCAGTGCTTGCTCCCGACGGCGATTTGACGGAAATTACCTCGGCAGACTTTTCAATACATTTCCTTGAACTCGGCAACAAGTACGCAGGCGATTGTACGTTAATCGATTGCGGTGATACCGAAATTTTGATTGACGCAGGCTCCCGTAAGTCAAGCGCAACCACTATTAAAAGCTACATTGACCAATACTGTACTGATGGTAAACTTGAATACGTAGTGGCAACTCACGCCCATCAGGACCATATAGCGGCGTTCGTAGGTTCGGGTAGCGGAACTTCAAGAACAGGTATTTTATATCAGTATGAAGTGGGGACGCTCATTCAGTTTTCCCGTCATAATTCCACGGCGGGAATCTATAACAGCTACGTTAACGCCGTTAATTATGTGGAAGGAAAGGGAACGACTGTTGTTAATGCGGGCGACCTGTTTGAAAACGCAAAACCTGTTAACAATTCAAACGTGTTCGATATTTCAGGCGACGGAAAACTAACGTTAACCGTTCTTTACAATTATTATTACGATAACGACACCGCAGACGAAAACGACTATTCGGTCTGCACTCTGCTTACATATAGGGAAAACGAAACGCAAATCAGCCATTATTTATTTACCGGTGATTTAGAGGGCGAGGGCGAAAAGAAACTTGTGCAGTACAATACCCTGCCCGAAGTCGTTTTGTTTAAGGGCGCGCACCACGGAAGCAAAACCTCTTCAACAGACCAGCTTTTATCGGTAATAAAGCCTAAATTTGTTGCAGTATGCGCCTGTGCTGGTTCTACGGAATATACGTCAAATAATGATAACACCTTCCCTACTCAGGCGTTTATCGACCGTGTTTCAGCATATACCGACGCCGTTTATTGCACTTCGGTATGCTACGATTATAAAACAGGTTCGTACGGCTCTATGAACGGAAATACTGTTTTTTACTATATGTCGGCGGAAACTACCGATAAATTAAGGCTCTACTGTTCAAACAATACGACAAAACTTAAAGATACAGAGTGGTTTAAGGCTAACCGAACCTGTCCTACGGCTTGGATATAATAAGGAGAGAATACTATGACCGAAGATGAAAAGAGACTACAAGAAGAAAAGGCTAAACACGCAAAGACCAAAAAGACAATAAAGACGGTAGGGCTTGTGTTGGTTATTTGCGGTGCAATTTTAGACATCGTCTTTTTTGTAGATATATTTACTTCAATAAGTTCGTTTGGTGCGCCCAACCTCTTTTTCTGCGGATTTATAGGTTTTCCTATGACGGGTATAGGCGCTATGTTGTTGAGTATAGGCTTTCGCGGAGAGATTAACCGCTATATGAAAAACGAGAGCGTGCCTGTCGTTAACGACGCCGCACAGGAGCTTAAGCCTGCCGTTAAAGCCGTAGCGGAGGCGGTTAAGGAGGTCGGCTCCGAGGTAAAAACGGAAAGCGCAAAAACCACCGTCTGCCCTTCCTGCGGTAAGGAAAACCAGCCCGAAAACAACTTCTGCGACGGTTGTGGTACACAGCTTTTTAAACTCTGCCCTAACTGCGGAGCAAGGCAGGAGGCTGATGATGTGTTCTGCGGACAGTGTGGGTATAAGTTTTAATGCCTTTAATTAACGCTCTCCATATATACTTCGCAATACGGTGTCGCGTTGTGGCAACCCTCAGTCATTTACGTTTAATGTAAACTCCTTCGGGTTTTCCTCTCGCTCCTTGTCTTGCTCGTATCTATGAAGAGGGAGGAGTTTGGGGTGGTAGGTCGTCATTGCGAGGGCGTGGCGTAAGACACTCCGTGGCAATCCCAGAGTACGAAGTCCACACTTCATAATTAGTACCTTAAAACTTGCTTTCCCTAAAGAATAGGGAAAGTGGCTCGCCCATTTAGGGCGAGCCGATAGAGTTTGAATATTCTAAATAATAATCACCACATTTATACTTTATTCTTTATTATTTATTCTTTAAACTAAAAATATCGGCAGATGCTTTTGCACCTGCCGATATATTTTTATACCTTATTTAAGCCTTACTTGTTAACGCTGTCCAAAAGTTCTTTTACGGCGGACTGCAACTTTTCGAGTGCTGTTTCTGCATCTGATTTGTTGTTAGCCTTAACCGAGTAATAAATCTTAAGCTTAGGTTCCGTACCTGAAGGACGTACGCAGACGAAGCTTCCGTTCTTCAATTCGTAATATACGCAGTTGGTCTTAGGGGAGCCTAATTCGCTCTTTGCGCCCGTAGCCATATCCGTCTTTTCGTTCTTAGAATAGTCGCGGAAGGAGGCAACTTCGTAGATATCGAACTTTGCAGGGGGATTGACTTTAAGTGCGTCAACGACTGCGTTCATCTCCTTCATTGCGTTAAGACCCTTGTACTGAATGGAAACGTTGCGGTCTAATACGTAGCCGTAAGTCTTATATATTTCGTTTAATCTGTCAAAGACGGTCTTGTTCTTGTAGGTGTAGTAGCAAACCATCTCGGCGCACAGCATAGAAGCGACAACGGCGTCCTTATCCCTTGCGTGGGTACCTCTTAAATATCCACAGCTCTCTTCAAAGCCGAATACGTAGGTGTGGGAGTGGTCCTTTTCCCAGAGCTTAATCTTCTCGCCGATGTTCTTAAAGCCAACGGGAACCTCGTATAAGGCTACGCCGAACTTATCGCAAATAGCCTTAGCCATACCCGTTGTTACAAACGACTTAACGACAGCCGCGTTTGCAGGGAGTGCGTCGTCCTCTTTAAGACGGGTTAATATGTAATCGAGAAGGAGTATGCCCACTTGGTTTCCCGAGAGGGCTTCAAACTCACCGTCCGCGGTCTTAACCGCAACGCCAAGTCTATCGCTGTCGGGGTCGGTGCCGAATACTACCGTTGCGCCAATCTCTTTTGCAAGGTCAATGCCCATCTTAAGCGTTTCTTTAAATTCGGGGTTGGGTACTTCCACCGTAGAGAATTCGGTGTCCTTAACCGCCTGTTTCTCAACAACGGTTGCGTGAATACCAATCTTTTTCAAGATAGTAGTTACGGGGATATAGCCCGAACCGTGAACGGGAGTATAGACGAGCTTAAGGCTCTTTCCGCATTCTTTGACCGCCTTTTTGGAAAGGGCAAGCTTTTGAAGTTCTTTATAATACTTTTTATCAACCTTGGAAGGAACGGCTTTTATGTACTTTTTAATCTGCTCATCTGTGGGCGAGGGGCAGGAGAGATAATCGGTTATCTTGTTAATATAGCCGTAAACCTTTTCGGTGTCCTCAACGCTCATCTGTGCGCCGTCCTCGCCATAAACCTTATAACCGTTGTAAATCTTAGGGTTGTGAGATGCGGTAATCATAATACCAGCAATCGTACCTAAACAGCGAACGGCAAACGAAAGCATGGGTACGGGGTGAACGTCGGAGTAAAGATAAACTTTAATATTGTTTGACGCAAGTACCTTTGCCGCGGCAAGCGCAAACTCATCGCTCTTACGGCGGGTATCGTAGGAGATGACTACGCCCCTCGCTTTAGCCTCTTCCCCAAGGCTACAGATGAATTGGCTTAAACCTTGGGTTGCTCTTCCCACGGTATATACGTTCATCTTGTTTGTACCGTAACCTATAATTCCTCTCAGTCCGGCAGTGCCGAATTCAAGTTCTGCGCCAAAGGCGTATTCAATCTCTTCTTCGTTGTCTTTGATTTCGGTAAGCTCTCTCTTAGCTTCCGTATTAAGCCTACTGTCGTTTAACCAGCTTTCATACAGTTTACGGTAGCTTGCCTGCTCGGTTCCCATTATATTTTCCTCCTTTCAATGTGCGCGATTATAGCGCAATAATAATATATGACCTATTCGTCTTAACTATTATATAAAAAAAATTCCCCCTTGTAAAGGGGGGTTTTGAAAATTTTTACTTTTCATCTTTAAAAAATTGTTCTCTTGTCATAGGGGTATCCTTTTGAGGTCCTATAATTACGTAATCGTCAACAAAATATTTTAGCTCGTTGTTGTCGCAGTAGTTTACAAATTGATAGCAAATCAAAAGCATTGCTCCTGCCGGTATCGTAATGATAAGCCCTGCCCCGAAGGTTATTAAACCTATTACGACGTTAAGAGTAACGTTTATAATCATCATATAAATAACTGTCGAAAGCACTCTCCATAAGTTGCGTTTTTTAGGTTTTATCGCATACGCGAGCGCCTTGCGGTTATTGAGTTTTGAATGAAGAATAGAGGGGAGCCAATCGCAGGTGGCGGTAAATTTTGTGGCAAGTAAGAGTATTGTTAAGGCAGAGGTTATAAACAGCTTTAATAAAAGCGGAGTATGTCCGAGTGCAAGGAATGCAATCGCCCAAATAATCACACCGCCTACGGCATAGAACAAAAGGGAAATAGGGGTGTAGATTATAGAATAAAGTAACGCTCTCTTTAAATCTTTAAGGAAGGTAGCGGAATACGGGGTGTGCGCCCTTAACGTCATTCTGTTGTTTAACACTTCGCCCATCGCAAAGTCGCCGAGGGATACGAGGAAGTAATAGATAAATACGATTACAACAAGGCATACAACGTCGATTGCGATTAAGCCGTTTTGGATAATAAGCGTTTTAAAACCGCCGAAAGCGCTTATAACGCTATCCCAATCACCCCCAAGATTGTTTAAGTTGAGGTGCGAAAGATTGGTTAAAAAAGTTTTAACCGCATTACTCAATTCCGAATACTGTTGTGTAGAGGAAACCGAGTGAATGGAGGGAATAATAACGGCACACCCCAAACCTATTGTGATGGCAATAACCAAAAGCCTGTAAATCAACAGCTTATAGGTCGATGCAATGTTGTCTATGAAAACCTGTAATGAATGTTTAAATCGCATAATATTCCTCTTTAATTTCGGTCGGCAATAAAATGCCGTAACCGTCTTTTAGCGGAGTTGATTTTTAATGGGTTTATTTAAATTGGTTAAGGCATATATACGCCTCAATTAGTCGAGCCACACCGTTTTGCCTACCGCCTTACCGTCGGATAACACAAGGTATAAATAGCTCTTGTGCGAATAGCGGGAGAGTGTTCCGGGGTTAAACAGAGTAACGCTTCCCATTTCAATTTCAGTAGCCGAATGGGTGTGTCCGAAAAGGGCAATTTTACAGTTGAGTTCTTCCGCCCTGTAAGCTAAGCGGTCGTAACCGTACTTAACGCCGTACCTGTCTCCGTGGCAAGCCAATATCTTTACCCCTTCGATATCCAACACCAACTCGTCTTGACCAACCTTCATTAAGTCGCAGTTGCCGTTTAAAAGATAAACTTTATCGCCGAAAGTCTTTTTAACGTACTGTCCGTCGGAGGAGGTGTCGCCCAAATGAATTATATGGTCGCACTCATTGAATAGGGGGTAAAGATTTTCGAGCGCCGTCCTGTTTCCGTGACTGTCGGAAATGACTATTATCTTTTTCATTGCAATTTGGAAAATAAGTCCTTAACGGCGCGGTAGCGGTGAGAAACTTTGTTCTTTTCCTCTTCGTCAGCTTCGCCGAAAGATTTGTTTAAATCGAAGGAGTAAAAGAGGTTGTCATAACCGAAGCCCTTGTTGCCAATCTCTTCAAAGAGTATTTTACCCTCGGTAGAACCCTCGCCGAACAGTGTTTCACCCTTCTCGTTGATATAGCAAACGGCACAGACAAATCTTGCGCCCCTGTCCGAAATACCCTCCATACGCTTTAATAACAAAGCCCTGTTGTCGGCAAAGCTACCGCCCGAAAAACGGGCAGAGTAAATGCCGGGCGCACCGCCTAAGGCATCGACGCACAACCCCGAATCGTCTGCGATTACGGGTTTTTTAATGGCGTCATAGACAGCTTTGGCTTTAATATATGCGTTCTCTTTATAGGTAGAACCCGTCTCGTCGGGGTCGCCTAAGTAGCCTGCCTGCCTCATTGATTTAAAGTTAACTTCGGGTACAATCTCTTTAAACTCTGCAATCTTCCCTAAGTTTCCGCTTGCCACTATTATTTCTGTGGGGAATTTACTGTTATACATAATTACATTATACCATAAATCTTTTGTGTTGTAAAGGGGTAATTTTTGCCTGTTAAGCCTACACAATTTATGCCTTTTAACGTATGCGTATGCGGTAGGGCAATTTAATTAGTCGGTATATATATCTTATCAATCTTCCCATTTAAGACGGTGGAGTTCGCCTTTTGTGTTAAAGTGTTCAAACCCGTTTTGCCTTAACCCTTCATATACGGCTATCGCGACGGAGTTGGAGAGATTGAGCGAACGGAGCTGTCCTATCATAGGTATTCTTACACACGTTTCGGGGTGTTTAATTAAAAGCTCTTCGGGCAGTCCTTTGGTCTCCTTGCCGAACACCAAAAAATCACCGTCGCTGTACTTTGCCTCGTCATAGCGAAGTCTCGCCTTGGTGGTGTAATAGTAAAAGCGGGAGGAGGGGTATGCCCTTTCAAGTTCTTCAAAGCTCTCCCAAATCTTGACTTCGACAAACTGCCAATAGTCCAACCCTGCACGTTTTAAGTACTTGTCGCTTATCTCAAAACCGAGGGGTTTAATTAAATGTAATACGCACCCCGTAGCGGCGCACGTCCTTGCAATATTACCCGTATTCTGCGGAATTTCGGGTTCAACTAAAACTACGTTAAACATACTTTAATTGTATTGCAAAAAGATAATAAAAGCAAGTCGCTTTAAAAAGCTTTTTCATATATTTGACAAAATATCCCTTTTATTGATATGATTAAAGTACGGGAAGTTCGTTTTCCTTCTCATTACGGGAGCTTTATTATGAATTTTGAACAGGTAATGCTGATAGTAAACAGTCTGTTTTTCATACTCGGCGGAGTAGTCGTCTTTATGATGGGTATGGAGATGATGGGCAGTAACCTTGAAAAGACGGCAGGTAGCGGTATCCGTAAGCTTATGGGCAAGGCCGCTAAAAACCGCTTTGTGGGTATCGGCACAGGCGCTGTAATAACGGCTGTGGTAAACAGCTCTTCGGCAACCACCGTTATGATAGTCGGCTTCGTAAACGTCGGTCTAATGACCTTGGCGCAGGCGGCGTCGGTTATAATGGGTGCAAATATCGGTACTACCATCTCCGCATTCATAATGGCGTTATCTTCAACGGGTTCGGCTATCGATATTGCCGCAATCTTCGCCGTTATTGCCTTTGTCGGGCTTATGATGACGATGGTCTCCAAGAAGGAAAATATAAAAAGGATAGGCAATATCCTTATCGGCGTCGGTCTTATCTTCGTCGGTTTGGAGTTTATGTCCCTCTCGGTTAAGAGCCTTATTGCCGACGGTAGCCCCGTTAAGTCCTTTATCGAGAATATGTTTATCTCTCTCGGTAATGCAGAGGGTAAAAAGCTTACCTGGCAGATACCCGTTCTCTTCATTTTGGGCTTGGTGCTTACCGCTTTAATGCAGGCTTCGTCAGCTATTACGGGTATAGTAATAACCCTTGCCTCAAACGGTTTAATGACCCTGCCTATGGCAATGTGCGTAATTTTAGGTACAAATATAGGTACGTGCTGTACCTCCCTTCTCTCGTCGATAGGTACGAGTACCAATGCAAGAAGGGCGGCAGTCGTTCACCTTTTGTTCAACGTGTTGGGTTGCTTCATCTTCATCTGGCCCGTCGCCTTTTTCGGCGATTACATTGCACAAGGTCTTTCGTTTATCACGGATAAAGTGCAGTGGCAGGTAGCTATTTTCCATATGTTCTTTAACGTACTTACTACGCTAATACTTGTGTGGTTTACTAAGTATATAGTTAAGCTTGCATGTATCTTAGTACCCGAATCCAAGAAGGTTGTTAAGGAAGAACCCCACGAAACGTTGGACGTCCGTCTTTTAAAAACCCCCGCTATCGCTGTCGGTCAGGCACGTAAGGAAATCGTTAGAATGGGTCAGTTGGCGTTCAGTAACTATAAGCGTTCTCTCGATATGTTACTTTCGTATAACGTTGACGGCAAGGAAGAATTTGCCAAAACCGAAAAGGAAATAGATAATCTCAATAAGTATATAACGCAATTCTTGATTAAACTCTCTTCCGAACAAATCTCGGAGGTTGACGAAAAGAAGGTTTCTTCCTTCTATCACGTAACGTCGGATATAGAGAGAATCGGCGACTATGCCGAAAATATTACAGAGTTTGCTCAGCAGATGGTGGAAGCTAACGCCAAATTCTCCGAACACGCCGTAGAAGAGATAAGGGAGATGGATTTGCATTTAAGCGAACTCTATAAAAATGTAGAGATTGCTTTTGCTACTCATAATCTTGATAACCTCGATAAGATAAAGGCAGAGGAGGACGCAACCGATAAGGTCTGTAAGGTAATGCACGCTTCGCATATAAGAAGGACTAACGAGGGTAGGTGTACGCCGGAGGCCGGTTCTGTCTATCTGCAACTTGCCGTCAATATGGAGAGAATTGGCGACCATATGTTTAACGTTGCAAATTCCGTAAGTTCTTATGCTGTTGTAAATAAAGAGGATAGGTCGGGATTGTAATAATTAAATTAAAGGATAAAGTTTTGTTATCAGCAGAAGGGATTTATAGTTAAAAAACTTTTCGCTAAAAAAATTCAACTTTTTTGTAAAACGGCATAAAAACGTTTGACAAAGAGGGGGGTAATTTAATAGAATAATAAAGCTTAGCGAAAGCGGAAACGTTTATCGCGGGGTAGAGCAGCCAGGTAGCTCGTCGGGCTCATAACCCGGAGGTCGC
>JBJEVA010000052.1:0-21182 GCA_051884115.1 Candidatus Coproplasma sp.
TTTATATGAGCCATTTTTTTATGCACCGTTGTTGCACTTAATATTATAATCCACCCCTGTAAAAAGAAACGGCGCAACGGATTATTTCCGTTGCGCCGTTTTTGGCGCAGAGAAGAGGATTTGAACCTCCGGACGGGTATTAGCCGTCACACGATTTCCAATCGTGCGCCTTAAACCGCTCAGCCATCTCTGCATTGCGCTTTTTTCAAGCAAGAATAATGATATAAAATATTCGTAAAAAAAGCAAGCAATTTTAAAGGTTAAATTATTTTTATTTTATTACAGGTGTTTTATTATTGCGATTAGTATATTTTTTTATTCGGACTTCGCTTATTTAACCGCTTAGAATTTGGGATTGCTAGTTAGCGCAACAGGCGCTGAGCGCAATGACGATAAGTAGGACGGGCAATGAAGTAAGAATGAAAATGCTTAAAATATCAAACTCTATCGGCTTGCACTGAAGTGCAAGCCACTTTCCCTATTCTTTAGGGAAAGCAAGAGTGGTTGGTCACTTAAAACTCTGGGATTGCCACACTCCGCTTCGACTCCGTTCGCAATGACGGGTTAGACGAGCAAGGATGGGTGAGTTGGTAATATTTTATTCCTGCGGTTCTTCGTTCTTGTCACTATTTTCGTTGGGGCTACGTTTGACGCTTGGGGAAGCAATACTTGCAAGAGTTAAAGCCCACAAACTCCCGTAAAACAAAAATTGCGAAGTGGTTCGAGCGTTATTATATTTTGTATTAGCCGAACTCCAAGCATGAAGCTGTTCTGAAAACTCCTCGTCATCAGAAGAGGTTTCTTCCAATATTTCATATAAACGCTGTTTTTCCTGATATGCAGAAATAAGATTAGGAGTCTTAACAATCCAAGCAATTTGCAGACCTAAAAAACATAGCATTAAGGCGATAGATAAAACCGTGCGCCAAATACGGCTTTGCTTTATAAATCGGTCAAACTTATAGCAGAATATTAAAAGGCAAGCGATAGGCAATAACGCCAACATTGTGATAATGAGAGGAATATTATATATAGGATTAACATACAGGTAAATGCCTATTGCGAACAACGCGATAATCATTGCAATCGGCAAAACTATAAAAACCCATACCTTCCAATCTTTAAATTTTTTAAGAAATTTCATATTCTCTCCAACGGCTTATTTACGTGTTTATTTTAATTGCGTTTATTATATTATACATTTATCAATTCTACAAGAAAAATATTTGCAAAAGTCATTTAACCCATTACTTAAAGAACGTTACTTAAAGGATATATAGGGGGCAATTGACTTAATCGAACTCTATTTTGGCGAGAAGAAGTTGAGCGGTGTCTAACTTTTCCGCCTTAATATTGGCACGTTCTAACAAAAAGAAATCTATGCTCTCCCACATAGTGAACGATGATGCTACGGTAAATATTTCGTTCATTCCCCATAAAAGGTCGAAGTGTGAAAAGAGTATCGCTCCGCCGAAGAACAAAAAGCCGAGTACAAGCAGTACGATTGCTTTAACGTAGCATATTTTTAAATCGAGGCATTTGTCGTTAAACTTCAATTCAAAATATTTTTTATAAACCCTCTTTACGTTCTCCCTCTCCTCTTGGGGGACGCAAGATATATTGACTGTTAAAGGTCTGTCTATGGGGATATAGTAGGCGGTATCCTCTATATATTCGAGCATACCCGAATCTAAATCTCTTTTATCGCTATACGGAGAATAAAGTCCGCCCTCCGCATTAGCCCTTATTCTTACGCTACCGTCCTCGCATATCTCCGAATACTTATCCGAAAAATCTCTCTTAGCCCTGCTCCTTTTGGTATATTCCTTTAAAGAACTGAAAAAATTCTTACGCCTTTCCTTTTTAAAATTATCGCCATTTTTTGACACCGACTGTTCCTCCCGTAGAGCTTTACTAATTTATTATAACAGAACTATTCAGCTAAGTAAACAGCCTAAAAGTTTTTAATATAATATTTTTATAAGTTGTTTTACCGCTATTGATTTTACTTGTTTGGCGTGGTATAATTTTTACATATATAAGGAGTTATATTTTTATGAAATTTGGCACTTATACACTTTACAACGGAGTTGAAATACCCAAAGTAGGTTTCGGCACCTGGCAGACTAAGAGCGGTGAAGAGGCTTACAATTCGGTAAGATGGGCGTTAGAGGCAGGCTACCGCCACATAGACACCGCTTACGCCTACGGCAACGAAGAGAGCGTTGGCAAGGCGATTGCCGATAGCGGAATTGATAGAAAAGATATTTTCGTCGTGACCAAACTCCCTGCCGAGATTAAAAGCTATGAAGGAGCTAAAGATTATTTTAACAAATCGCTTTCCGCCCTTAACACGGGTTATTTAGATTTATATTTAATTCACGCGCCTTGGCCCTGGTCTGACGTGGGTGCAGACTGCACACAGGGCAATATATCAGCCTGGAAAGCCATTTGCGAATTATATAACGAAGGCAAAGTACGCTCCATAGGCGTTTCCAACTTCCACCCCGAACACATTACTCCTTTAATAGAGGCTACGGGGGTTAAACCTATGGTAAATCAAATACGCTACTTTGTGGGCAACACCCAAGAGAAGGTAAGCGGTTATTGTCAAAGAGAGGGAATACTCGTCGAGGCGTACTCCCCCTTAGCCACGGGCGAACTTTTGGAAAACGGAACGCTTGCTCACCTTGCGCAAAAGTACGGCAAGAGCGTTGCAAAAATATGTTTGAAGTACTGCCTGCAAAAGGGCGTTTTGCCCCTGCCCAAGAGTACGCACAAAGAGAGAATTTTCGACAATCTTGATTTAGATTTTGAAATTTCGGCAGAAGATATGGGATATTTAGACGGCTTACACCACATAGCCTCCACAAGAAAATTCAGAGATTGAATTAAATTAAAACTTAATAACTACCGCGAAAACGGTTTTTTATAAAAATTATAGTATAGAGGAAAATAATATGGATAATTCCTGCATGAGAGCTTTAACCTACGGACTTTTTGTAGTAACCGCAAACGAGAACGGTTTTGACAACGGCTGTATAACCAACACCGTTCAGCAAGTTACTACCTCCCCCAATCTTATTACCCTTGCGGTGAATAAGGACAACTATACCCACGGAATGATTTTACGCACAGGCAAGTTCTGCGTAAGCGTTATTTCGGAAAAAGCCGACTTTGAACTTTTTAAAAGGTTCGGCTTCCAAAGCGGAGCAAAGGTAAATAAATTCGACGGCTATTCAAGCGCTGTGAGGGCGGACGACGGACTTTACTATATAACCGAAGGAACTAACGCATATATGTGCGCAAAGGTTATTAACACCGTCGATTTCCCCACCCACACCCTATTTATTGCAGAGGTTTCCGACGGCGGAAAGCTTTCAGACGACCCCTCCGCAACCTATGCCTACTACCACTCCAACATAAAACCTAAGCCCCAAAAGGCAACAAAGACGGTATGGAGATGTACGGTCTGCGGATACGAATACGAGGGAGAAGAACTTCCCGACGACTTTATCTGCCCTTGGTGCAAACACTCTAAAGAGGACTTCGTAAAAGTTACGGTTGAAAAATAAAATATTATTTTCCATGAATAATTATACGTTTTAGCGCATAATGTTTGACTTTTTATGCGTTTAAGCCTATAATTATATGAATAAATTATAAAGAAGGAAAACAAATGCTTACATTAGACAAGGTCTATCACGCACATTACGTTTTAAAAGACGCCATAAGACAGACCGATTTGATATACTCCCCCGTCCTATCCGCTCAATGCGGAACGGAAATTTATTTAAAGACCGAGAACTTACAGATTACGGGTTCGTTCAAGGTCAGGGGAGCTTACTACAAAATTTCACAGCTTTCCGCCGAAGAAAAGGAAAAGGGCGTAATCGCCTGTTCGGCAGGCAACCACGCGCAAGGCGTTGCTCTTGCGTCGAAAAAATTCGGCATAAAGTCCATAATCTGTATGCCCGACGGCGCACCCATTTCCAAGGTGGAAGCAACCAAAAGCTACGGTGCGGAAGTCGTGTTAGTACCCGGCGTATATGACGACGCACACAACGAAGCCGAAAGACTTAAAGACGAAAAGGGCTATACCTTTATTCACCCCTTTGACGATGACGACGTAATCGCAGGTCAAGGCACAATCGGTCTTGAAATAATGGACCAGCTTAAAGACGTTGACGCCGTAGTCGTTCCCATCGGCGGAGGCGGACTTATCTCCGGCGTAGCGTTTGCAATCAAGTCGCTTAACCCTGCCATTAAAGTCTATGGCGTTCAGTCCGACGGTGCGCCCTCTATGCTCAATTCCTTGGATAAAAAGCATATCGAAACGCTCCCTTCCGTATCGACTGTTGCCGACGGTATTGCCGTTAAAGAACCCGGAAAGCTTACCTTTGAGTTATGCTCTAAATACGTTGACAAGGTAGTTTCCGTTACCGACGACCAGGTTTCAGCCGCCATTTTAGCGCTTATCGAAAAGCAGAAGATGATTGCCGAGGGTGCAGGCGCGGTTGCTCTTGCAGGCGTTATGTTCAATAAAATCCCCGACGTTAAGGGCAAAAAGGTAGTCTGCCTTGTTTCGGGCGGTAACATAGACGTTACTATCCTTTCAAGGGTTATAAATAGAGGTCTTTTGATGAGCGGAAGGCAGTGTTCGCTTACCTTAGAGCTTATGGATAAGCCCGGTCAGCTCGTCGGCGTTTCCGAAATTATTGCAAAGTGCGGAGGCAACGTTACCGCCGTTCTCCACGAAAGGACCAACGAAGGCACCGCCATTAACGGATGCTATTTAAAACTGCAAATCGAAACAAAAGATTTTGAGCAGATTAAACTTATCAAAGACACGTTAAAGGATAAAGGCTTTAAGCTTGTCGATTAACGATTGTTTTTATACAATTAAACACATAATTATAGAGATATTTTAAGGAGATATACCCATGCAAACGGTTGAAACTAAGAACGCACCTTCCGCAATCGGACCTTACTCACAGGCAAAAATTGTAAACGTCGGCGATACGAAAATAGTATTCACGAGCGGACAAATTCCCGTTAACCCCGCTACGGGCAAGGTTGAAAAGGACGATATCGCAGGGCAGACCGAGCAAGTATGTAAAAACGTTAAAGCCTTACTTGAAGCTTCAGGTTCCTCTATGGACAAAGTTATTAAGACAGTATGCTTCCTTGCAAACATTGCCGACTTTACCGCCTTTAACGAAGTGTATGCAAAATACTTCACCTCCTCCCCTGCAAGAAGCTGTGTTGCGGTTAAGGATATTCCCAAGGGCTGTCTTGTCGAGATTGAGGCAATCGCTGAAATATAAGTCATATAAAGAGTTGACATTTTAATTACTTTGCATTATAATACAAGTTGTTGATTTTTCAACATTAGAGGATATATATGAAAACGGCTATAGTAACGGACAGTAACAGCGGAATAACACAAAAAGAAGCCAAAGAGTTAGGCATATACGTAGTGCCTATGCCCTTTTTAATCGACGGCGAACAGTATTTTGAAGATATAAACCTTTCGCAGGAGCAGTTTTACGAAAAGCTTAAAGGCGACGCACAGGTTTCCACCTCTCAGCCCAGCACATACGACGTCGGTGAACTTTGGACTAGCATTTTAAAGGAATACGACAAGATTATTCACATACCTATGTCCAGCGGTCTTTCGCAGACGTGCGCAAGCTTAACTCAGCTTGCCGAGACAGATTTTAAAGGTAAGGTCTATGTAATCGACAACCAGCGTATTTCCATAACTATGAAGCAATCTGTTATGGACTGTCTTGCTATGCTTAAAGACGGCAAGAGTGCGGAAGAAATTAAAGACTTCCTATTGGACACAAAAATGCAGTCCTCTATATACATTATGGTTGATACGCTTAAATATCTTAAAAAGGGCGGAAGGCTTACCCCTGCCGTTGCGGCGATTGGTACTCTTTTGAAGATTAAGCCCGTACTTACCATTCAAGGTTTTAAGCTTGACCAATTTGCCAAGGTAAGAAAACTTACCGACGCAAAGACTACTATGATTAAAGCTATAACCAAAGATTTAGACGAGAGATTTAAGGACCTACGCGCAAAGGGCAAGATGACGATTGCCGTAGCGCACACCGAAAATTATAAGGAAGCGGAAACATTTGCAGAGGAATTGAGAACTGCTTTCCCCGATTTAGATTTAACCTTTATCGACCCCCTCTCTTTAAGCGTTTCCTGCCATATAGGTCCCGGTGCGTTGGCTTGCGCCGTAACGATTAAATACTAAAATTAAAATCCGTTCGCCTAAATTTTACGGACGGATTTTTTAACTTTATACCTATAAAGCAAAAATTTTTAAAGAGAGAGAAAATTATGAAAACTGCAATAGTAACGGACAGCAACTGCGGTATAACCGTAGATTATGCAAAGCAATTGGGAATTGAAATTCAGCCCACTCCCGTCCTTGTAAACGGCGAACAGCATTTTGAAGAAGAGGGTTTTACACAGGAACAATTTTACGAAGGCTTAACCTCCGACGAGACCATGGTTGCGACCTCTCAGCCCAACCCCTATGACGTTGCCGAAAGATGGAGAAGATTGCTTAAAACCTATGACAATATTATCTATCTCCCCCTATCGAGCGGACTTTCGGCTACCGCCCTTACAATAAAGAAAATGGCGGAGACGGAACCTGAATTTATAGGCAAGGTATATGCCTTAGACAACCACAGGGTTTCTATTACGCAAAAGCAGACTGTATTCGACAGCCTTAAAATGCTTGAAGAGGGCAAGAGCGCAAAGGAAGTTTATGACTACTTAAATGAAACGGCTAAAATTTCCTCCATATATATTGCCGTGGGTACGCTTAAATTCTTGAAAAAGAGCGGAAGGCTTACCCCTGCCGTTGCGGCGATTGGTACTCTTTTGAAGATTAAACCTGTCTTACAGATTCAAGGAGAGGTTTTGGATAAGTACGCTCAGGTCAGAAAGATGAGCGACGCCAAAAAGACCATGATAGAGGCTTTGAAGAACGACCTTGAGGGCAGGTTTAAACCCTATCGCGACCAAGGCAAAATGGCTTTGGGCGTTGCACACACCCAAAACTTTGAGGAAGCAGAAAAATTTGCCGAAGAGCTTAAATGTGCTTTCCCCGACTGCGAAGTTAAATTTGTTGACCCCCTGTCGCTTAGCGTTGCCGTCCATATCGGCCCCGGTGCGCTTGCCTGCGGTTGCTTTATTAAGTACTGATTATTTAACGCTGAACAAGGCGGTCTGCGTTTTATGAAGCCTTTTAACGTATTTTGCGTTGTAGATTAAACCTAATACAAGACTGTTTACCATGAGGTAACACCACAGCAAAAAGACCACTACTGCCGTTATCGCGCCGTACAGCCTTTGTATATTAGCAAAACGCAGATATATGCTGAAACCTACGGCAAAGAGTATCCACAAAATTAAGGTGAGCAAGGCTCCGCCTGACGCCTCCTCGTATTTAAGCTTGACGGGACAGGCGAATACGTTTAAAAAATAGGACGTATAGTAAGCAGAAATTGAAATAAATACTATCATTATTGCCTCGGCTAAATGCTGAGGCATTATGTTTTCTAAGACGTTTTTACCTATAAAAGGTATTGCCGTAATAATTGAGATTAAGATTATGCCGAACAAAACGGCGAAGAGCGAGTAAAGCCTTAACTTTAACCCGCCTAACCGTACTTCGGGAGAAAAAATAATCTCTCCGCTTCGCCTTAAATGGAAGAAAAAGTTGGTTGACGACCAAAGCGAAGTTATTGCCAATATTATCCCTGCCCCCACAGACGCGTTGTTTGCCGATTGTTGAAGATATTCTATAACGGGCTGTACCGCCGAAAACAGTTCGACGGATAGTATTCCGCTTAAATCTACGTTGCCCACAAACAGCGCAACCAAAAACAGAAACGGAGTTACCGACATTAAGAGAAAATAGACGAGCGTTCCCGAAAGGGTTGTGAAACGCCTGTCCGAATAATATTTTAGCTCCGCTAAGATTTCGCCCATACATATATTTTTGACATTTGGGTTAGCGCTTATACAATTAAGGGCGCAGAGCGTTTTACGCCCCGCGCCCAAAGTAAGTTAACAGCAGGAATTACAGCCGTTGGAGTTACAGCCACAGCGCGACCTATTGCAACCGCAAGAATTGCAACTGTTGCAACCGTTACAGCCGTTATTAAAGGTGCTACCGCAAGACCAACCGCAACCCGTCCAACTGCGACCGCAGGAGTTTGTTCCGCACGAGTTACAGCCACAGGAATTGCAACCGTTCGAGAAATTACTTGCACACGAATTGCAACCGCAGGAATTACAACCGCAAGAATTGCAACCGGAGCCGGAGCGGTTCCAATTATTCCAACCGTTCCAATTGTTCCAATTGTTCCAATTGCCACAGCCGTTCCAATTACAGGAATTGCAACCGCAGGAATTTCCGCTTAACAAGGAGAATAAACCGCAACCGCACGAACTGCGTGAGAAGCAGTTATTACAGCAAAAACACATATATAAAGTCCTTTTCTTTTGAATTTAGGAGGGAGGTTTTCCTCCCCCTCCTTTATAATTTATAATATGCGTTTATAAAATAAAGTGTTAAAAAAATGGCTCCGCAAATATTTTGCGGAGCCAAAGTTTTTAATTGAAATTATTCGCCGAAATATCTCTTTAAAAGACCGGAGAAGCCTGCGCCGTGGCGAGCCTCGTCCTTTGCCATTTCGTGAACGGTGTCGTGAATAGCGTCGTAGCCGAGCTGTTTAGCCCTCTTTGCGATTGCAAGCTTACCTTCGCATGCGCCTGCTTCTGCGGCCGCACGGAGTTCGAGGTTCTTCTTGGTGGAATCTGTAACGACTTCGCCCAAAAGCTCTGCAAACTTAGATGCGTGTTCAGCCTCTTCGTAAGCGTAACGCTTATAAGCTTCTGCTATTTCGGGATAGCCTTCTCTTTCAGCTACTCTTGCCATAGCAAGGTACATACCAACTTCGGTACATTCGCCTGTGAAATGAGCGCGGAGACCTTCCATAACTTCCTTATCTTCCACAATGCCGTCGCCTACGTGATGTTCGCAAGCATAACCTTTCTTTTCCTCTACGGGAACAAAAGTCTTAGCATGGCATACGGGACATTCTTCTACGTCATCTGCAACGATTTCGCCACATACGGTACATCTTTTCATACAATAAAACTCCTTTAAAAATCAAATTTTTGTAATTAGATTATATCACTATCAATAATAAATATCAATAGTAAATTGAAAAAAATTTATGAAAATATTATAAAATTATTTTTCATTGGAAGATTTCACCAAAGAGGTAAGCTCGCCGTAGCTTTTTACAAATCGGGTTGCGCCCGCCTCTTCGAGCTGTGATTTACTTCTAAACCCCCACAAAACGGAAACTCCGTCCATATTAGCGTTCTTTGCCGTTAAAACGTCGGTTTCGCCGTCGCCTACAAATAGGCACTCTTCCGCCTTAACGCCTAAATTTTCCATAGCGTAAAGGGCAAGGGCAGGGTCTGGCTTTAACGCAAATTTACCGTTACCGCCTGCAATGAAGTCGAAGCCGTACTCGGACAGGTGCTGATTGCACACCGTCTCCGTTGCGTCCTGCGGTTTGTTGGTTACAATCGCAAGTTTGATGCCCATCTTCTTAAAGGTTTTTAACGCCTGAGCCTCACCCTCATACAGTTCTGTTAAAGTGCTGTCGTCGTTTGCAAAGAGTTTAGAGTAATATTTATAGACTTCCTCCACTCTTTCATAGTCTTTAGGTACAGCCCTTTCAATAAGCTTTTTTGCGCCGTTGCCGACGTACTCCACAGTCTGTTCAAGTGTAACGTTAGGAAGCGAAAAGTGCGAAAGGGTTTTATTTAAAACCTTGCAAATGTCCTTCGACGTATCTAAAAGTGTGCCGTCGAGGTCGAAAATTATTGCCTTATACATTTTTTACATCTTATCGGGTACTGATATCCCAAGGAGCGAAAGTGCGTTTTTAAGCGTTTGTAAAGTTGCCTTTGTTAAAGCAAGGCGGAAGAGCTTTGTATCCTCTTCCTCTGCCGTTAAGATTTTGCAGTCGAAGTAGAACTTATTGAACTTCTGTGCAAGGTCAACTGCAAAACGGGCAATTATGCTCGGTTCGTACTTCTCCCCTGCCTCTGCAACCGTTTCGGGGAAGGAGGCAATCGTCCTTACGACTTCGTATTCCTGAGGAAGAAGATTGATTTTTTCGGGAAGAGTAATCTTTATATCCCCTGCCTTGGCAAGCACTGAATTTGCCCTTGCGCATGTGTATTGACAATAGACGCCCGTTTCACCCTCGAAACTAAGAACTTTGTCGTAGGAGAATACTATATCCTTTATTTTGTTATTGTACAGCGCACCGAAAATTACAGAACCTACGCCCACCTTTTCGGCAATGTCCTCTTTATTTTCAAGGTTGGGGTTCTTGTCCTCGATGACCTTATAAGCCTTTTCCACACACTTATTTATAACGTCTTCAAGCCAAACGACTTTACCCTTTCTGGTTGACATTGCGCCGTCTTCCAAGGAGACCATGCCGTAAGCTACGTGGACCATATCCTTTGCCCAAGGTTTTCCCAAAAGCTCCAAAACCTTAAAAATCTGCTTGAAGTGCAGGTTCTGCTGGTAGGCAACGACGTAAAGACACTTATAAAAATCGTAAGTATTCTTGCGGTAATACGCCGCGGCTAAATCACGGGTGGCGTATAGCGACGCACCGTCCGAACGGAGGATTAAACAGGGGGACATTCCGTAGGGTTCCAAGTCAACAATCTTTGCGCCCTCGCTCTCTTTAAGCAAGCCCTTTTCCTGTAACTCGTCGATTACGGGTTGCATCTTATCCGAATAGAATCTTTCGCCGTTATAGCTATCGAACTTAACTCCTAAACGGGCATAGATTTTATTTACGTATGCAAGCGTTAAAGACTTAAACCACTCGAAGATGTCGTTGGCTTCCTTATCACCGCTCTCGATAAGGCGGAAGTACTCCCTTGCCTCCGTCTCCATTTCGGGGGTAGCTTCGTTATTAAAACGCACGTACAAATCGTTTACGGCGTGTATTCCGCCCCTTTCGATTTGCTCTTTATTGCCCCAATGCTTATACGCGCAAATGAGCTTACCGAACTGCGTACCGTAGTCGCCGAGGTGGTTTATGCCCACAACGTTATAGCCCAAGAAGTTATATATCTTATATAACGCACCGCCTATTACCGTGGTCGAAAGATGACCTATATGGAAGGGCTTAGCGATATTTACCGACGAATAGTCGATACAGATAGTCTTGCCCTCTCCCATTGTTGAAGAGCCGTAAGCTTCGTTTTGGCTGAGAACATTTTCTACCGTAGCTTTGGCGAGACCTTCCTTATTTATAGTAAAATTAAGGTAGCCGTTAACAGCCGTAACGCCTGAAATAACGTCGTCGGTTGTGATTTTTTGCGCCAATTCCTGAGCAATCATTACGGGGGATTTGCGCATAAGCTTTGCGAATTTAAAACAGGGAAGGGCGTAGTCGCCCATAGAAGTATCGGGGGGTACGGCTATACTCTCCTCCAACCCCTCTGATAATACCCCGCATTCAGTTATTTTACCTGCAATATACTTTTTGTAATTCATAGCAAGCTAATTGTAACATAACTTAAAAATTATGGCAAACAAAAGACTTGATTAAATGTATTTATTATTATATAATAATGCCGTTAAAATTTTTTAATAATGCCATTAAATTCAAAGGAACTATATTATGAAATTAGGCGTAGTTGGACTGCCCAACGTCGGTAAATCGACTCTTTTTAACGCAATTACACATGCAGGTGCGGAAGCCGCAAATTACCCCTTCTGCACGATTGAACCAAACGTCGGCGTGGTTGCCGTACCCGACGAGAGATTGGACAAATTAGGGGCTTTATATTCAAGCAAAAAAATTACCCCTGCAATCGTTGAATTCGTTGACATTGCAGGTCTTGTCAAGGGCGCGTCCCGCGGGGAAGGTCTTGGCAACAAATTCCTCTCTCACATAAGAGAGTGCGACGCTATCGTCCACGTGGTGAGATGTTTCGAGGACTCTAACATAACCCACGTAAACAACAAAATCGACCCCGTTGACGATATCACCACCATTCAGTTAGAACTTATTCTTGCCGACATTGAAGCCGTAAATAAGCGCCAAGACAGAATACGCAACTCCGCAAGGGGCGGAGCTAACAAGGAAGCACAAGCAGAGTATGCGTTACTTGAAAGGCTTGCCTCGTTTTTAGAGTCCGAAAAGCCTGCCCGTCTTTTTGAATGTGATAAAACTGAAAAGCCCTTCCTCGACAACCTTTTCCTGCTTACGGCTAAGCCCGTTATCTATGCTACAAACATTTCCGAATTCGATATGGGCAAAGACGAGGACGAAATTCCCTTCGTCGTTAAAGTTAAAGAATTCGCAAAAAAAGAAAACAGCGAGGTTTTAACCATTTGCGCAAAGACCGAAGAAGAGCTTTCCCAAATGGAACCCGAAGAGTGCGCTATGTTTTTGGAAGAGCTGGGGCTTAAAGAGAGCGGACTTAACAGGCTTATAAAGAAGAGCTATCACCTTTTAGGGCTTATCTCCTACCTCACCGCAGGCGAAAAAGAGACGAGGGCTTGGACCATTAAAGAGGGTACGAAAGCACCTCAGGCGGCCGGCGTTATTCACACCGACTTTGAAAAGGGCTTTATCCGTGCCGAAGTCGTTGACTATCAAACCCTTTTGGACTGCAACGGACTTGTCGGCGCACGCGAAAAGGGCAAGGTCAGAAGCGAAGGCAAGGACTACGTTGTTAAAGACGGCGACGTGATTTTATTCAGATTTAACGTGTAAAAATACAATTTATAGCAAAAGCCTCCGTTTGCAACTGCAAACGGAGGCTTTTGCTGTTTAATTTTTTATTCTTAATCTAGATAAATTTATTGTCGGTTTATTTGTATAATCATAATTATAAATTTGGAAGCAGTTGATTATAAAAGGCGTTTGAATTTTGTTCCCCATTTGTTTTTTTAAACTCAAAATCGTTTATATCCGCAAGTAATTGATAATATACGCCCTCGCTTACTCTAACGCATAATTTACCTCGTTCTAAATCAAAAGGTGGCATTCTCTTTACCCCAAATAAAGTATAGTTATAGTTCATTCATTAAACAAGATGGTTTTCGTCACACACACTTCTAATCTAATGACCCCCAAAAAAGCACAAGAGGGAATAATTTATTTTCAATATTTAATAACTTTATTTAATTTATTCCACCTTTTTTGGAAATCACCGTAAGGCAATTCTTCTATTAAACAATCATCGACACTAAACTCGATATACCCACCTAAATATTCTTTAATTGCATATATATTATTTTTGGCGTCGATTTTGCTGATATTAAACGTTGTTATTAAATCGTCGTATTCCCATCCATCTTCATATTTTAGAAGATGTATTTTAAAATTACCCGTTATAATAAAATAGAAAAAGACCGTATCCCCGTTTTCGTTAGTTTTATTACCATCAATAAAAACCATCAATTTTCCATCCTTATATTTTACAGGCGCAATATTCAATTCATTTTGACCGTAAATATTTATAAAATCATCAAAACTCATTATGGTTTCCCCTTTATATGACTTTCCTTACTTTTTCTTGCAAGCGGTGGCTTCTGTGTTTACTGTTTTACTTTTTCACAAATTACCAAATAAGTAAGAATTTTTTACTCGGTGAGAAGTTTGATTATTTGGGGGCGGAGAGAAGTGTTTTCGCCGTACTCCCCTTTATTTAGATTTTGCATATCGCCGATAACTTCGCCTTTACCTAATACTATTATTCTGTCGGCAAGGTAACAGGCTTCGTCGATATCGTGGGTTACGAAAACCGCACCCCTTCCGCTTGAACGTTGCAGATTTTTAAATAAATTCATTACCGCAAGCTTTGTCTTTAAATCGAGCGACGAAAAGGGTTCGTCCAACAAAAGAAGGTCGGCAGGATATAAAAACGCCCTGCAAAGCGACACCCTCTGCTCCTCTCCCCCCGAAAGGGTTTTGGGGTAGGCGTTGAATTTATCTGCTAACCCCACTTCGTTTAGCATTTCTTTCGCCTGCCCCTCTTCCGCGCCGATAAGCTTTAAATTATTTAAAACGGTAAGGTTAGGCACAAGGCGGGGAGTTTGGAATACGTAGGAAATTTTAACAGGGGTTATATTGCCCGTGTAGGCAATTAACCCTGCTATTGCGTTTAAAAGCGTTGTTTTACCGCATCCGCTTTCACCTAAAAGACAGGTTACTCCCTTGTCGTCTATTTGCAAATTGAAATTGTTATATACGCTTTTAGCTCCGTAATTTACCGTAAGATTATTTATTTGCATCGGCACGCCTCCACTTAAAGGTGTTTTTGTTTATTATAAAGAAGACAAGCTCTATAATAAGCCCGACTATTACGGAGACGAGGGTTAGGGCGGACATTCTGGCTATCTCTATCCAATAGTTTGCCGTCTTTATCATTCCGCCTATTCCGTGGTAGGCAAAGGCAATCACCTCTGCCGAAATTGTAATTTTAAGCGCAAATGAGATTACCGTTCCCAACTGAAAGAGTATTTCGGGAGCAATCTGCGGAAGAACTATCTTTGAAAGAGTCGTCTTTCTGCTTAACGAATAGGTCTTAGCCATATCCAAAAGTCCCTTATCCAACCCCTCGATTGATGCTGTTATTGTTGCGTACAGCATAGGGAATATGACGAGCAGAGTGACTATTACAGGCGTTATGTCCGACGGGAACGCTAAGATTAAAATTAGCGTTACAGCCATGGTAGGCACTACCCTGCATACCGCAATAACGGGGGCGAAGAATGCCTTGAACGGCGCATAAGCAACGCCTATCACGGCGCATAGCATAGCGAGGACAAACGATATAGCCACAGCCGAGAGTGTGCGCAAGAGCGTTAAGCCGAGCGACGACCAAAAGTATTTTTCAGCAAAAAGTGCAAAAAAGCTTTGCAATGATTTTACAGGTGACGGAACGACCAGCTCGTTGCCCTCTGCCTTCCAGGCGATTATCCAACACACCGCCATACATATGATTGAAAGTACGGCAAATACTATTGAAAGCCAATGTTTTTTTATAAGAGACTTCATTGATTTTCCTGTGTGTAGGATACGTTGTATTTATTCAACACCATTTTAAAAGTCAGTCCGGGAACGGCGGATAAATTTACTACGCCTATCTTTTTACCTTCAAGTGCAGAGGCAAAATTTTCGGCTGTGAGTTGAGTTTGGTTTGAGGAAATTATGAAGAAATTTCCGTGTGTTACCGTACCTAAAAGCTTATACCTTTGACCGCTTCCCAATACCTTTGCCGAGGCGTTTACGGGGATAATACAGATATCTGCATTTTGGTTTTCATCTGCGTTTGTTACGGTTGAATTTATTGCGGTTGAGGCTACGACGTTAAAGTTTAATTCCTTAGAAAGAGTTTCGCCCTCTCCGCTCATCATATACGCCATTGCAAGGGCGGGAGCGCCGTCGGGCATATAGACGGAGACGCTTGTCTTTGAAGTTGTTTCCGACTGTGAAATAGTGGTTGCATCCAAGAAAAATTCGTCGGCGCACTCACCGTACATATTGGGGTTGATTGCGTTAACCGAATTCATATAGTTTAAGATATTCTGCTTTTCTTCAACTGCCGAAACGTAGTTTATGTTGCAGTTTTGAATTACCGTTGCAGAGAGCATAGGCGCTTTGAGAGAAGTTCCGCCAGCGGAAGTAATTTTTGAAACGATTGAAGAATAGTCTGTTACAGTCTGCAACCACTGCGAGGTTTGAGAGAATTTAGTTATAAACTCGCTTACAAACTTACCGTCGTTTTCAATTAGGCTGTTTTTTGCGACAATTACTGCCTGAGGATAACCGCCCTCGCCGTAAAGCGACTGAACGTTGCCAACGTTGTAGTGTGCAGAGCCTGCCGACGTTAACGCCTTGACCTTTGCCGTTGCGGCAGGTTCGGGAACGACGTAGTAATCTATGCCGTTGACTCTGCCGATATCGTCAGAGCTGACTTCGGTTAACACTACGCCTTTTGCAGTCTCTTTCTTACAAGCTGAAAGAGATACAAAAGAACACATTGCAAGCGCAACGCCTGCCGTTATTGCTAAAAATTTTTTCATTATGTTACTCCTTTTCGGCGTTAGGACTTACCTTCCGCCTTAAATTTATTTTTTTGTTATTTTGTTGTCTGACTTCGTACTCTGGGATTGCCACACCGTCTTTTAGACGGTTCGCAATGACGGCTTACCACACCGTTTTATTCGGGCAAGTCTCTCTGGAAAGAAACTCTTACCGCATTTAGGCAAGTCCCTCTGGAAAGATGCAAGTAGTTCAAGGCGCAGGAGTACTACCGCAGGGAGTTTGCATAGACGCAAATGACTAAGGTAGCACGGACTGCAACGCAGAAATACGAAGTTTATTTACAGAGAACCCTATTTCTTGCTTACTACCGTCTTGGCGGACACACCCCTAATCATTCCTATCTTACCTGTTATGGTGTTTATTACTTCCATAGGGGCATCGACGGCTACGCATATGACGGAGACGCCCTTTTGCTTATATGGCACACCCATTCTGCCGATTGCATAGTCGCCGTATTCAGAGAGTATTTCGTTGATTTTAGAGCTGTTTTCACGGTTTTCTACTATTATTGAAATGACAGCCAATCTGTTTTCTTCCATTAAAAAATTCCTCCCGAAATATACCCGAGAGGAATAGCAAAATACACACGTATTTTACGTGCGTGATTATTCATTCCTTTATTCTCAGGTAGCCCTTCAAATTCAGATGGGAATATTATATCACGCACTTATATTTATTGCAATCGTTTTAATTACTTTTTGTTGTAGTTGATAAGGCAACCCTTTTTAATTATCGCCTTTTCTTCTTCGGTTAAGTCGCCGATAGTTAAATAGATTTCCTTGACCTTACCGTTCGATATTAGCTTTGCAGATATCGTCTTATTGCTGTCCTCTACAAAGGAAATTGCGTCTTCGATATAGACGTAGTCGCCCGTCTTAAAGTCTGTACTCTTGCAAATCAAAGGAAGCATACCCCAATTTATAAGGTTGGAGCGATAGCGCTTTGTTGCGTACTCCACGGCGATATTTGCAACACCGCCAAGTACTCTTTGACAGGAAGCCGCCTGTTCACGGGCAGAGCCGTCTCCCGGTTTTCTTGCAACCACGCAACTGCCGAGCATAGCCGTATTATCGATATCTATGCCCACTTCCTTTAATACCTCTTCGGGGAGAACTCCGTTTTCCCTTCTGCTCTCTTCCAAAGCCTTAATCTCCTTTGCTCTGCCTACGTATGCAGGGTCTTTACGTGAGAGTGCGAACTCGGCAAGTCTTAAAGGATTGGAACGGTACGAAGAGGTTTCGCCTGAAGGAATAAGCTCGTCCGTGGTGGTTACAGGGTCGGAAATAACAGAGGCTACCTTTATTAAAAGATTTTTAGAAAGGGCAAGCTGTTCGGGCCAATCGGCTATGTTATTGCCGTAAATAAGCTCGCTTTCGGGTTGGGGATTGCCTGCGCCGTGATATACTCTCTTTGCATAGATTTCGCCGTCGAAGTAGTACTTTTTAATATTCTTCTTATACTCGACTTCGGTTGCAGGGGTCAACACACCGCCGTTGGAGGCAGTTGCGGAAATCGAACGTGCGTCCATTAAAGCAACCGAAGAGAGCTGACCTTCGCCTAACTTACTGCCCTCTCTGTTTTCAAAGTTACGTGTCGTATGGCGGATAGAGAAGCCGTTGTCCGCAGGGGTGTCGCCTGCGCCGAAGCAAGGACCGCAGAAAGCCGTTTTAACGATTGCGCCTGCACCCATAAGCGTTGAGGCGTAGCCGTTATCCGCAAGACATTTATATACGGGTACGGACTGGGGATAGACGCTGAGCGTGAACTCGCCGTCACCGCAATTCTTACCCCTTAAAATCTCTGCCGACTCTGCTATGTTTTCATACGAACCGCCTGCACAGCCTGCGATTACGCCCTGACTTACGTAAATTTTTCCGTCTTTAATTCTGTTCAAAAGCTTATATGGCTTTGCGTTTGCGCCTTTAAGCTTGTTGCCTGCTTCCTCCACTTCGCCCAAAATATCCTTGGCGTTGTCTATAACTTCCCTTATCGTATATGCGTTGGAAGGGTGGAAAGGAAGGGCTATCATAGGCTCTACCCTCGAAAGGTCGATTACGACTGCGCCGTCGTAATATGCAGGGTCGGAGGGGTGCATTTCGATAAATGCTTCCTCTCTGCCGTGGAGTTTATAGAACTCCTTAACCTTATCGTCCGTTTCCCAAATAGACGTAAGGCAGGTTGTTTCGGTGGTCATAACGTCTATACCGCTTCTAAAGTCCATTGAAAGGTTTTTGATTCCGGGACCGATAAATTCCAAGATTTTATTTTTTACGAAACCGTTTTTGAAGGTTGCGCCGACTAATGCGATTGCCACGTCGTGAGGACCTACTCCCTTTTTGGGTTTGCCTTTTAAATATACGGCGATAACTTGGGGACGGGCAACGTCGTAAGTCTGACCGAGAAGCTGTTTAACGAGTTCGGGTCCGCCTTCGCCCACACCCATAGTGCCGAACGCGCCGTAACGGGTATGGCTGTCCGAACCTAATATCATTTTACCGCAACCCGTTTCGCATTCTCTTACGTACTGGTGAATAACTGCAAGGTGAGCAGGCACGTAGTTACCGCCGTACTTTTTAGCCGAAGAGAGACCGAAAAGGTGGTCGTCCTCGTTAATCGTTCCGCCTACAGCACAGAGAGAGTTGTGGCAGTTGGTTAAAGTATAGGGTACGGGAAATTCCTTAAGACCCGAAGCCTTTGCCGTCTGAATTATTCCCACGTAGGTTATATCGTGAGACGCAAGAGCGTCGAACTTGATTTTTAACTTATCCTCTCCGCCCTTATTGTGTTTTTGCAAAATAGAATAAGCGAGCGTTCCTTTAATAGCTTCCGCCTTTTTTGCCTCTACCATAAAAGCCTGTCTTTCTTTGACAAGACTTCCGCCCATATAGTAAACGCCACCTTTAATAAGTTTAATCATCAATATAGCCTCCTGATGGGTATGTATTTTACATTTTAACCTATTATGAAAATTTTTTCAACTTTTTATTACCATAAATAAATGAACTTTGTGTTGCCTTTTAAATAATTTGCGTTTATAATAATGAATATGAAGAAATACAAGTATCAATTTTCTAAACTTATGACGGCGTTGATTATCGTCGCTATGGCGTTGAGCGTAGTGGGTTTTGCGTTCAATCTTTATAATTGCATTGCAAGGGGAATAAAAGGTGCGGTTGACCCCGTTTATCCCATTTTGCAATACGTTCTAATGTTTTTAATTACTATTGCCTTGTTTGCAATTATGACGTCTATACTTCTATCCTCGTATTACATAATCGACGAGAAGTATTTTAAGACTAAATTCGGCTTTATCGTAAGCAAATACGAACTTGAAAGGATAGCTTCTATCGAGGACAACAAAAAAACCAATAAGCTTACCGTTAAATTCGATAACGAAGAATATATAATAATTGTTGTAAAGCAGGAATGGTATAACGATTTTATCGAATCGCTTCTTTCCGCTAACCGAAACATTGAATATTCAATAGTTTCTCTTGACAGCGACGACGTAAATAAGGACGACAAGTCAAAATAAAATATTTTAAAAAGTTTTAATGCTTTGTTTTGAAATTATATTTTAACAGATTTTTCCATTGCTTTCGGCGTGAAATTTAACCGTTTCATGCCGTTTTTTTTATTCTTTATCAAATCTATATTTATACATATCCGCTTAAATTATTCTACTCTTTTTTAGCAGTATCACAGGCTTTTACCTGTCTTTTGCTCATTATTCTCATTTATTGTAAATTTATAAAAATGCAAAAATATTTAATTTTATACATTTTATTGGTTGACAAACGACAGTAAAAATAATAAAATTATTTCATCATTAAAATAAGAATTTTCAGAGGTGAAAATATGAAAATTAAAAAGTTTTTAATTGCGACGCTGTCTTTTGCATTTGCAGTGGTTATGGCTGTTTCGGCAACCGCTTGCAAAAAGAGCGCTAAGCTCTCCGTAAAGGACATAGAGCTTACGACGGAGGATTACGCTTTTGCAATCGCAAAGGAGAACACAACGCTCCTTGAACAGGTTAACGGCTATATTGCCGAATGGAAGAACGACGGAAGTTTAAACACGTTGATTAACTCCTATTTCGACGGCAATGCAACCTTCTCTTATTCAAATAGGACTACCTCTCCTCAGAGCAGTGACTTCGTAGTAGCGACTAACGCTTACTTCCCTCCCTTTGAATCCTACAACGACAACGGCGCTTTCGTAGGTGTGGATATTGAAATTGCTTACAAAATTGCCCAAAGGCTTGGCAAGACGTTGTACGTATTTGATATGGATTTCGATTCCATTATTTCAAGCGTTAAGTCGGGTGCCAGCAACATAGGTATGGCAGGTATGACCGTTAACTCAACACGTTTAGAACAGGTTAACTTTGCAACTTCATACTATACTTCTGCTCAGGTTATAACCGTTCTTGAAAGCGATACTACTTTCGACAACTGCACGACGGCGGAGGAAGTTGAAGCCATACTTAAAACCAAGGATAAGTCCTATAAAATAGGTACTCAGGCAGGCACAACGGGCTTTATGTACAGCAACGGCGATGCAGACTTCGGCTATGACGGTTTCACTAATTTGACCACTAACGCATACTCGACAGGCGCCCTCGCGATGATGGATTTAGTTAACGGCAAAATCAATGCGGTTATTCTCGATAAACAGCCTTCGCTTATGATTGCTAAAAGCATTAACAAATAATCTCAATCTATATGAGTAATTTTGAAATTTTCTGGAAAAGATTTACTTCACCAGGCACGTTTAAAAGCGTGTTAGTGGGACTGCAAAACACGGCGATTATCGCCGTGTTAGGTCTTTTATTGGGCTTTTTTATAGGCTGTCTTTTGACGACTGTTAAGCTTGTCCCCTCCAAAAATCCATTTGTAATAGTTTTAAAAAGAATTGTCGATGGGTACATTGCGGTATTCAGAGGCACGCCTATGATGGTTCAGCTTCTTCTACTGC
>JBJEVA010000053.1:0-20999 GCA_051884115.1 Candidatus Coproplasma sp.
CAGAAACTACTGCCAATAGAACCAAAAATAACTTTCTTTTCATAAAATAACTCCTATTTACGGGCAAAAAATAAGGGCGACCGTTAAGGTCGCCCGCATAATGTACCCTAACGTCGCCAAACAATTTCTTAGTATTTTTTGTAAACGGCATAAAGCCAACGCAAACCTTAGAAAAATAGGATACAAAAATGCCTATTAGTAAGGTTAGCATTAGCATAAAAAATATACCGTTTACGGTGATGAAATTGTTTGGCAATTTGTAGTATATCACAACGCCCCTGCAATTTCAACCCCTTTTTAAATTTTTCTACGTAAAAAATATCGGCGGACGGTTTATTCAAGCCGTCCGCCCTTAACGTTCGTGTAAATTAAATTTATTATATCTTTAAAACTTCTTTTAAGAACTGTCCCGTATAACTCTCCGGAATTTCCGCCACGGTTTCGGGCGAACCGCAGGCAACGAGCGTTCCGCCCTTATCTCCGCCTTCGGGACCTAAATCGACTATCCAATCGGCTGTCTTTATTACGTCTAAGTTATGCTCGATAACAATAACAGTATTACCGCTATCCCTTAATCTTGCAAGTATTTTTACAAGTTTATCGACGTCATAGCTATGCAGACCCGTTGTGGGTTCGTCTAAAATATAGACCGTCTTGCCCGTTCCCCTTTTAGCAAGTTCCGTGGCAAGCTTAACCCTCTGCGCCTCTCCGCCCGAAAGCGTGGTTGCGCTTTGACCTAATTTTATATAACCTAAGCCTACGTCGGCAAGGGTTTTTAATTTATTATAGATTGCGGTTACGGGTTGGAAGAAGTCAACCGCCTCCTCTACCGTCATTTCCAAGACGTCGGAAATTGACTTGCCCTTATACTTAACCTCTAACGTCTCCCTGTTATAGCGTTTGCCTCCGCACACCTCGCAAGGGACGAATACGTCGGGGAGAAAGTGCATGGCAATCTGCAATATGCCGTCGCCCTGACAATGCTCGCACCTGCCCCCTGCTACGTTAAAGGAGAATCTTCCGCTCTTATATCCCCTCTCCTTTGCGTCGGGAGTGGCGGAGAACAATTCCCTGATTGTCGTAAATACGCCCGTATAGGTGGCAGGGTTGCTCCTGGGGGTTCTGCCTATGGGCTGTTGGTCGATTGCAATTACTTTATCGAAGTACTCTATACCCTCGAAGCCGTCGCAATTGCCCGTCTTTTGCCTTGCGCCGTTGAGCTTGTTGGCAAGGTAGGGATATAAAATTTCGTTGACTAAGCTCGACTTGCCCGAACCCGATACGCCCGTTACCGCCGTTATAAGTCCCACGGGAAACTCGACGTCTATGCCCTTTAAATTGTTTTGACGGCAACCTTTAACTTTTAAATATCTGCCGTCGGGCTGAGTCCTTATTAAAGGTACTTCTATCTTTCTTCTGCCTGCAAGGAAGTCGCCTGTAATCGAACGGGGTTCGTTCATAATATCTTCCTGCGTTCCGCACGCAACCACCTCACCGCCGTGAACGCCTGCCTTGGGTCCTATATCTACGATATAGTCCGCCTCCCTTATGGTGTCCTCGTCGTGTTCGACTACAATGAGCGTATTGCCTATATCGCGTAAGCCCTTTAAGCTGTTTAAAAGTTTTAAATTATCCCTTTGGTGAAGTCCGATAGACGGTTCATCTAAAATATACAAAACGCCCGTAAGCGCACTGCCTATCTGTGTGGCAAGGCGGATACGCTGACTTTCACCGCCCGACAGCGTTGAAGCTGAACGCGATAAGGTTAAATAGCCCAAACCCACGTTCTGCAAAAAGCTTATTCTGCTGTCTATTTCCTTTATTATATTGTCGGCTATAAGGTGTTCGGAAGGCGTGAAGAAGGAAAAGTCCGAAAACTCCTTTAAATCGTCAACCGACATATCGCACACCTCGGCTATATTCTTACCGCCCACCGTTACCGCCAAAGCTTCCTTTTTAAGCCTTTTGCCGTGACAGCAAGGACATTCGGAAGTGCGCATATAGCGTTCTATATCCCACTTTACCGATTCGGAAGAAGTTTGATTATACCTGCGTTGAAGGTTGGTTACAAAGCCCTCCCACGCCGTTTTATAACTGCCCTGAAAGCGGTAGGCGTTGTATTCTAAGTCGATTTTTTCACCGCCGTTGCCGTACATAAGCATATCGTATATACCCTCGGGCAAGTCCTTTACAGGCACGTCAAGCGAAAAGTTATACACCTTTGAGAGGGAGTTTAAATACATCTGCGTCATTGCAGACGAATCGAGGTTCCAACCGCTTATTTTAATCGCACCCTCCCTTAACGTCTTGCTCTTATCAGGGCAAATCATATCGGGGTCCACCTTTTGCTTAAAGCCCAGACCCGAACACTCGGGGCAGGCGCCCCAAGGGGTGTTGAAGGAAAAAAGACGGGGTTCGATTTCTTCAATCGATATACCGCAATCGGGACAGGCGTATTTTGTGGAATACAGCTCTTCCTTACCGTCGCAGTCGATTACGACTATTCCGTCGGCAAGTTTTAGTGCGTTTTCAAGGCTGTCGGTAAGGCGTTTTAACACACCCTCTTTTACTACGAGTCTATCTATTACTACTGATAAATTATGGCGGATATTCTTTTCTAAGTGAATTTCTTCCTGCAAGTCGTAGATTATTCCGTCGATTTTAATTCTGCCGTAACCGCTCTTTTTGTAGCCTTTGAGTTCCTTTTCAAACGCTCCCTTTTTACCCCTTACTACGGGGGCCTCGATTATGATTTTACTGCCCTCGGGCATTAGCATAACCCTGTCGGCAATCTCGTCAACAGACTGCCTTTTAATCTCCCTTCCGCATTGGGGGCAATGGGGTACGCCCACACGGGCAAATAGTAGGCGGAAATAATCGTATATCTCCGTAACCGTTCCAACCGTTGAACGGGGATTGTGAGATGTCGTCTTTTGGTCTATGGATATTGCAGGCGAAAGTCCGTCTATAAGCTCGACGTCGGGTTTTTCCATCTGCCCTAAAAATTGACGGGCGTAAGAGGAAAGACTTTCTATATATCTCCTCTGCCCCTCCGCAAAAATTGTATCGAAGGCGAGGGTTGATTTTCCGCTTCCCGAAAGCCCCGTAAACACTGTGAGTTTGTTGCGGGGGATATGCACGTCTATATTTTTAAGGTTGTTTTCCTTTGCGCCTTTTACGTAAATTTCTTCTTTCATAATATCTTTAATTAAACGGCTTGTTAACTCTTTTTTGCCTTTAACAGTTTTTTCCTGAGTTCGGAAATTGTATCCCTAATCTCGATTGCCTTTTCAAAGTCGAGCTGAGCGGACGCCACCTTCATTAGCGCCTTTAACTTTTCGATTTCCGCAGGGATATCGTTTAGCTTTACTTCGTCCGAAGCCTTTTTCTTAGTGGTTATTCCGAGGGAGATGCGCTCCGTTTTGATTATGGTTTTGGGAGTTATGCCGTGAGCCTTGTTGTACTCGTCCTGTATTTTACGGCGACGCGACGTTTCGTCAATCGCCCTCTTCATACTGCCCGTAACCGTGTCGGCGTACATAATTACCCTGCCCTCGGCATTCCTCGCCGCCCTGCCTATGGTCTGAACAAGCGAAGTTTCACTCCTTAAAAAGCCTTCCTTATCGGCGTCTAAGATGGCGACTAATTTAACTTCGGGTAAATCGAGTCCTTCCCTTAAAAGGTTTATTCCGCACAGCACGTCGAACTCGTCGCCACGCAGTCCGTTTATTATGTCTATTCGCTCTAACGCGTCTATGTCGGAGTGCATATAGCGCACTCTCTTGCCGTGTTCTTTTAAAAAGTCGGTTAAATTTTCCGCCATACGCTTTGTCATTGTGGTGACAAGCACTTTACCGCCCTCTGCCGTTACGGCGTTGATTTCACCGAGCAAATCGTCTATCTGGTTTTTGGTAGGACGGACGGTTACTTCGGGGTCTAAAAGCCCCGTAGGGCGGATAAGCTGTTCGACGGTCTGCCCCGACTGTTCCAACTCGTAGGGCGCAGGGGTTGCCGAAACGCAGATGAGCTGGGGGACCCTTTCGTCGAACTCTTCAAAAGTTAAGGGGCGGTTATCGTATGCCGATTTTAAGCGAAAACCGTAGCCCACAAGGTTGTCCTTACGGGAGCGGTCGCCGTGATACATAGCCCTTATCTGCGGTATAGTCATATGGCTTTCGTCTATGAACACGAGGAACCTATCTGCCGGGAAATAGTCTAAAAGCGTGAAGGACGGTTCGCCCGGGCTTCTGCCGTCGAAGTAGCGCGAATAGTTCTCAACTCCCGAACAATAGCCTATCTCCCTCATCATTTCAAGGTCGTAATTTGTTCGCTGTTCAAGCCTTTGCGCCTCTAACAGCTTGCCCTCTTCCTTAAACGCCCTGACCTCGTTATTCATATCCTGCTCTATCATAGAGAGCGCCAACTTCATCTTTTCGTTGCCGACAGCATACTGACTTGCAGGGAAGATTAGAACGTGTTTAAGCTCTGATAATATACTGCCCGTTAAGGCGTCCTCTTCGCAGATTCTGTCTATTTCGTCGCCGAAGAACTCCACCCTTACAGCCACTTCGGAGTTACTTGCGGGGAAGATTTCTACTATGTCTCCGCGCACCCTGAAACAAGAACGATGGAAGTCCGTATCGTTGCGCTGATACTGTATCTCGACAAGTTTTCTTAACAGCTCGTCCCTGTCCATTGTATCGCCGGGGCGAAGGGATATTGCAAGGCGGAAATACTCCTCGGGTGCGCCTAAGCCGTATATGCAGGAGACGGACGCAACCACTATAACGTCCTCCCTTTCGCCGAGAGAACTCGTAGCAGAGTTTCTAAGTTTATCTATCTCGTCGTTTAAACTCATATCCTTTTCGATATAAGTATCGGTTGAAGGAATGTAGCTTTCGGGCTGATAGTAGTCGTAGTACGACACAAAATATTCCACCCTGTTTTCGGGGAAAAATTCCTTAAACTCGTTGCACAGCTGTGCGGCGAGAGTTTTATTGTGGGCTATGACGAGCGTAGGGCGGTTTACTTCCTTTATTACGTTTGCCATGGTAAAGGTCTTGCCCGAACCCGTAACGCCTAAGAGTACCTGTGTGCGGATACCGTCCTTTACCCCCTCTACAAGTTTTTCGATTGCCTGAGGCTGGTCGCCCGTGGGGTTGTATTTTGAATGTAGCTTGAATTGCATAATTTATTTACGAACAAAAGTTTTATTTGGATATATTATACATTTACAAAATTATAATTGCAAGCAAATCAGCCCAACAAATCTTTAATAACTTCCGAGGCTATTAAAAGACCTGCCGACCCCGGCACAAATGAGACAGAACCCGGGATATGGCGAGAACCCTCCTTTATTACCTCAGTCTTAGGCTCCTCTTCCGAATAAACGCATTTAACGTTTTCTATGCAGAATTTTTTTAACTCTCTGCGCATAACTCTGGCAAGGGGGCAGACCTTGGTTTTTGAAATGGGCGCCACCTTAAAACCCATAGGGTTTAATTTATTGCCCGTACCCATACACATAATTATAGGAGTAGAAGCCTCTGCGCAACGGCGTGCTAAAAGTACCTTTGCCGACACGTCGTCTATGGCATCGACAACGTAGTCGAAGGCGGAAAAATCTACTTCGTTTTCAGTTTCCGCATTATAGTAAAAATTATGAGAATTGACGGTTATCGCGGGGTTTATATCCTTAACCCTGCTTTGGGCAACCTCGCTTTTCAATTTTCCGATGGTGGAGTGCAGGGCGAGTATTTGGCGGTTTATATTAGTAATTGAAACCACGTCTCCGTCAAAGAGGTCGAGAGAGCCTACCCCTCCCCTTGCTAACGCCTCTACGACGTATCCGCCTACACCGCCGAGGCCAAAAACCGCAACTCGGCTTTCTTTAAGTTTTTGTAAATTATCCTCCCCGAATACGAGAGCCGTTCTTAAAAATTCTTCTTGCATACATTTATTATACCACGGCTGTTAAAATAAAGCAACCGACGGAATAGTTTTCCGTCGGTTTAATAAGTTTTGGGTTGTAGTAAAAAGCTTATAACTTTTATTCTTTTTCATCGTTGACTTGCATATCTTCGGGCGTTGAAGGCACGGAAGGGAAATACACATAGAACGAAGAGCCTTCGCCCAATTTGGTATTAACGCCGTAATTGAAGCCGTGAGCTTCTAATATGTTTTTGACTATATTAAGCCCCAACCCCGTACCCTTAACGGGGCGGACGTGGCTGTCCTTACTGCGGTAATATCTATCCCAGATATGTTCAAGTTCATCTTCTTCTATGCCCTTGCCCGTATCGCGAACGTTGAACTTTATTTTACCCGTTTCAAGGTCGTCTTTAAGCGATATATAAACCGTCTTGTCCTCGCCCGTGTAGTTGACGGCGTTGGAGACGAGGTTGTATATAACCTGCTGTATCTTCTCCTCGTCGGCTTGCGTATAGAGGTTGGGGGTTACGTCAACCATTATCGAATAGCCCTGCGTTTCCTGCAAATAGGCAAACTTGTTTATTACGCTGTATAAAAGTTCGGTAAGGTTTAAAACCTTTTTATTTAAATCCTGTAACCCTGCAGTTATTTTAGACGCGCTTAATATATCGTTTACAAGCCCTGTAAGCCTGTCGGATTCGTCTATTATGACTTGCAGATGCTTTTCCCTTTTAACTTTATCGTCGCCTGAAATCTCCTTTATCATCGAAGCGTACGCCTTAATCATAGTCAAGGGTGTTTTTAAGTCGTGAGAGACGTTGGCTAAGAGCTGTTTTTTGAAGTCGTCGTTCTTCTTCATCTCGTCCTTCATATAATTGAGACTGTCGGACAGAGTGGCAATTTCGGCATATTGCGCAGAACTGAATTGTACCGAATAGTCGCCGTGGGCAAGTTTTTTTGCCGTACCCGCAACCTCCCTTAAAGGCGACGATAATTTATTTGCTAGCGAATAGGAAATAAAGAAGGCTATGACCATTGCGCCTAAGGCAATCAATAGCATAATAAGTTCTACACTCGAAATAGACGCTCCTACGGGACCGACGGGGTAGCGCACTACAAGCTTTGCTTGCGTTCCGCCGTAAAGCAGGCAATTTACTGAATGGAATACGGCTTTTCCGCCGTTACGGGTTGTGTATTCGTAGGTCTGATTATTTCTCCATTCACCCGTATTGCTCTCTAACGTCTGCCATATAACGCTTAAAACTTCCTCATCGAAGGAGTTGTCCTCGATAAGATTTTCCCCGTTCATACCGAACAGAAAGACGTAAAAACCGCTTTCGAGCGAGTAGTTGTTGAGTATGCTCTTAGCTTCGTCTGCGCTAAGCCCCTCTCTACTTATCTCTGCCGATATATTTCTGCCCGTTTCGCGTACTCTTTTCTTTGCTCCCTCTAACCCCGTGTTCGACAAAATGCCGTAAAACACAATGGATATTACGGCTACTATTCCGAACGCAAACACGGCAAAATAACGCCAAAGTATTACGTTGGTCGATTTAATTTTATTGAATACGGGGAGTTTTTTTATCCTTTTTTTCTTCCCCTCAGACTTCGAACTTATAACCTACCCCCCTTAAAGTTACAATGAACTTGCGGTATTGCTTTAAGTTTGCCCTGAGCATTTTTATATGAGTATCGACAGTGCGGTCGTCGCCGTAAAAGTCAAAGCCCCATACGTCGTACAAAAGCTTTTCGCGCGTTAACGCTATGCCTTTATTTTTTATGAAATAGAAGAGTATGTCGTACTCCTTGGGAGTTAAATCGATTTTTTCGCCGTCAACGAAAACGTTGCGCCCTGCCATATCGACGGTAAGCCCTTCAAACGTAATCTTATCGCCAGCCTCTTCCTTCTGCTTTTTACGCTTGGTGACTACGTTTATTCTCGCCATTACTTCCTTGGGGGAGAATGGTTTTGTTACGTAATCGTCAACGCCTATCTCAAAGCCGAAGAGTTTGTCGTACTCCTCGCCCCTTGCCGAGAGCATTATTACGGGTATATCTTTAAACTTCTTTATCTCCTTAACGGCGGAAAAGCCGTCGAGCTTGGGCATCATAACGTCCATTAAAATGACGTCGAAATCGTTTTCTTTGCACATCTTAACGGCTTCCATTCCGTCAACGGCTTCAAACGCTTCGTTGCCTTCAAACTCTACGTACTCCTTTAATACGCCCCTTATCATCTCCTCGTCATCGACTATAAGTACTCTCATAATAACTCCTACGCAAAAATATCTTTTACTTAATTATAAACCTTTTTATTTAATATGAAAAGATATGTCAATGAAAAATGAGTGAAACTTTTTAAAATTTTGCATAAATTGTATTGACAAAGGGCTTCTCGGGTGGTAATATACTAATACAAACGTTTGTTTGTTTTAGTGGAGGCGTTACTTATGCTTGATATGGAAAGACTTTCTATACTGACCGAAAGTGCTAAATACGACGTCTCCTGCTCCTCTTCGGGTTCAAAACGGGTGAATACCAAAGGGGGATTGGGTAACGCTTCCGTCGGGGGTATCTGCCACTCCTTTACCCCTGACGGAAGATGTATATCTCTACTTAAAATGCTTATGAGCAACAGCTGTTTATACGACTGCGAATACTGCCCCAACAGGCGGAGCGCAGACGTGCCGAGGGCGAGCGTTACCCCCGACGAGATTTGCGAGCTGACTATAAATTTTTATAAACGCAATTACATTGAAGGGCTATTCCTCTCTTCCGCCGTGTTCTCCTCCCCGAACCGCACTATGGAGCTTTTGTGCGATACGGTGGTTAAGCTTAGAAAGGTATATAACTTTAACGGTTATATTCATTTAAAGGGTATTCCCAATGCCGACGACGCACTGATTATGAGGGCATCGAAATACGTTGACAGAATGAGCTTTAACATAGAGCTTCCAAGCGAAAAGTCGCTTAAACTGCTTGCTCCGCAAAAGAGCAAGGAGAGCCTTTTACTGCCTATGAAAAAGCTTAGCGACGCCTTAACTTACGATAGGGAAAACAAAGTTAAAAAGGGCAAGGTTATCCCTGCCGGACAGACCACTCAGATGATTATAGGCGCATCGCCCGAACACGACGGACAAATACTGAGGCTTACGCAGTCGCTGTACAGGAAGATGGGACTTAAAAGGGTTTACTACTCCTCCTACGTACCCGTCGTTAAAAGCCCTAAGCTCCCCGACGTTGGTGCGGGACTTTTGCGTGAACACAGGCTTTACCAAGCCGATTGGCTTTTGCGTTTTTACGGCTTCGACATAGAAGAGCTGTGCGAAGAGGGCGAGAACCTACCCCTCGATTTAGACCCCAAATGCGCCTGGGCGTTGAGGAATATGAAGCTGTTTCCCGTTGAGGTCAATACCGCTCCGCTCGAAATGCTTTTGCGCGTGCCGGGAATTGGGGCAAGGGGTGCATACCGCATTACCGAGGCGAGAAAATATACCTCGCTCGACTTTGATAATCTTGCAAAAATGCGCATAATACTTAAAAGGGCAAAACATTTTATAACCTGCAAGGGGAAATTCTACGGTTCGGAAAACGCTAAGGCGGTAAACGCCTCACTGCTTTTGGACGAACGAAAAGAAAACTATGAACAGCTTTCTATGTTCTCTTCCCCCGCGGTTGCACTCAGCGCCCTTACGGGTGAAATATGAATTACTTCCTTGTTGACGGAACGGAGGACTGTTTTTACACAGCCGTTTTCGACGGTTATAAAGAAAAAGATTTAATAATAACTTCCGAACGTGACGTTCAGTTGGGGTTGGGTTACGACCTTAGAGAAATTGTAACCGACAGCGAAAAGGCAGAAAGGGTTAAACGAAAATTAAATTTGTTGGACAGCTTGGCAACCGAGGACGTGCGCCTCATTTTAAAGAGTTGCGACCCGCTTAAAGAGAGCGTTGCATTTGAGTATATTAAGCTTATCTTAAAGCACAACGGGGCGGTTCGCGGTATGCAGGCTGACCCAAGAGTGTTGGAAGCAACCGACATACGTTCAAGAGTTACGGGAGAGGCGCACAGGCTTAAAGGATTTTTACGGTTTATGGAAAACGCCGACGGAGTTTTATACGCACCCTACTCCCCCGACAACGACGTAACCGACATTCTTGCCGTCCACTTTTCCCAAAGGCTCTCCTCCCTGCGGTTCGTTATTCACGATATTAAGCGCAAGATTGCAGGTCTGTACGACGGCGAACAGATTATTATGACGAGAGTAGAGAACGCAGAAATATACCTTTCGGAGTACGAAAATTATTTTGAAGAGCTGTGGAAACAATATTATAAATCGGTCGATATTAAAAGCCGACCGCACGAAAAGCAGATGAAGGGCTATATGCCCGTCAGGTATTGGAAATTTCTGCCCGAAAAAAATTAAGCGCATCGGAAACTTTTGTCCGACGCGTTTTTTTGTTTATAAGCATTTGTATTTTCGCCGTCACTGTCCGTCGGCGTTTTTATCCCACTCCACTAACTCGTCCAACGTTATATCGAAGATATCGGCAAGCTTGCAGAGCGTATAAATATCGGGAGTGCTATAACCGTTTTCGTAATTGGAAACAAGGCTCTTTTTTCCACACAACTTAGTGGCAAGCTCTTCCTGAGTCAAATGCAGTTGTTTTCGGTAAAATCTAATATTCTGCGCAATTTTAGTCTTCATATCACTTGACAAATGTACAAGTTACTTGTATAATTTTGTAAAAAGTACAAGTTTCTTGTACTTAAATTATTACACATAGGAGGAAAGAATATGAAAACGGCGACGAAAGTTTTTATTATAATCGGAATGATTGTAGGCGCTATCGCAATATTACCGCTCATTTTCGGCGGAATTACGCTCAGCAAAATGAAGTCGGCAAAAGACGTATCCGAACTTAAAGTCTGGGGCGTTCTGGACCTGCTTTTTTGCAGTCTTATAGGCGGAATACTCGTGCTTTGCCTCAAAAACGAGGACCTTTGATTGCATAAAACTTCATAAACAAATAAATTACGTCCGTTTGATTTTAGAATTTAGCGGACGTTATTTTTAAGGTGTTCGCGTTATAAACCGACCAACCTTGACAAATAGGTACTCTTATTATATAATATATTTATAATACATATAATATTTAAGGAAACAACTATGAAAACCGCTTCTAAAATCTTCACCATTATAGGCATAATCTCTGCCTCAATCAGTTTTATTACGGCATTTATAATATCAATTATGCTTTTAGTAATCGGTCCGCAAGCCATATATGACGTACCGATAGCCATAGTCCTTATACCCGTCGTAATCACCGTTTTAATTGTTTTAACTATTTGTACGGCTTTATCCATCGTTTTCGGCTCTATCACCCTTAGCAAACTTAAAACGGCTACGAGTAAATCTCAGCTCTTCACTTGGGGTATTCTTGATTTAATCTTTTGCAGTACCATTGGCGGAATACTTATTTTGTGCCTTAACGATAGCGATTTTCAATAATAATTGTGTCAAGAATTTGAAACTTGATTCATATTATAAATTACGGTTTTATCTTTACACTATTGCTTTTACGTAAATTTAACATAAATAGCACTTGACAAATTAAAAATTTGATTGTAATATTGATATACAAATTACAAAATCTTACAAGGAGATAAGAATATGAAAACAGCGGCAAGAGTATTTTTGGTTTTCGGCATACTTTCCGGCATAGGAGCTATAATCTCTGCACTTACATTCAATTCATTGATGGCAACCCTGTTACCCCAGCTTGTTGCAGAAGCACCTGAATTATCTATGATTGAACCCTACATAACCCCCATAACTATCGTATTGGGCATATTGGGTGCAGTTCAGATTATCTTGGCTATCGTTTCGATTGTTATGACCGCAAAAGCAAAGACCACTACTCCCCTTAAGATATTAGGAGTTTTCGATTTGTTTTTCGTAAATCTTTTGGCTGGCATATTTATGCTTTGCATTAAAGAAGAAAGCTTGAACTAAGCAAATAAACAAAACCATTTAAAATCTTAAAAAAGTCCTGCAAAGTTTAATTTGCAGGACTTTAATTTTACGCCATAAGCAAATCGGGCTACCATAAAGGCAACCCGATTTATTTTTACTTATTTAAATTTTTATCAATTTTATCGAAGAAGTCCTGAAGATAATTATTCTCTACCTCTTCTATCTTGCCTGCGTCTGCCGACGCCGTTAAAGATAAATCAATGGGAAGTTTTGCCACCACGGGTATGCCGTATTCAAGGGCAAGCGCATCGACCTTGCTTTCTCCGAACACGCTAATCTTTCTTCCGCAATCGGGACAAGCAATATAACTCATATTTTCGACTATGCCTAAGATGGGAATATTCATCATCTTAGCCATATTTACTGCCTTTTGAACTATCATTCCAACCAAATCCTGAGGGGTGGTTACGATAATAATACCGTCTAAAGGAAGGCTTTGGAAGATGGTTAAAGGCACATCTCCCGTTCCGGGGGGCATATCTATAAACATATAGTCAACTGCTTCCCAAATAACGTCCGTCCAAAATTGAAGAACCGTACCCGATATAAGCGAACCGCGCCAAACGACAGGCTCGTCCTCGCTCTCTAAAAGCACGTTCATACTCATAACCTGAACGCCCGTCTTTGAATCGACAGGTAAGATGCCGTTTTCACTACCCATAGCCCTGTCGTGTATGCCGAACATCTTGGGAATAGAAGGCCCCGTTATGTCGGCATCCATTAAAGCCGAATTATATCCGCGCCTCTGAGCAGACACGGCGAGCATAGCGCTCGTCATCGACTTACCTACTCCGCCCTTGCCCGAAACTACGGCTATTACTTTTTTAACCGTGCTGAGCTTGTGCGGTTTTTTAATTAAACTCTCTTTACTGCGTGAAGAGCATCCGCCCTCTCCGCAGGAGGAGCAATCGTGATTGCAATTTTCTGCCATAAGAACTCCTTTAAAAACTGTTTTATATTTTACGTTATTGACAGACAATTGTCAAGTTATTTATAAACGGACAAAATTTTACTTGCCTTTAAACAATCTTTCGTGCTATAATCTTATTACCGTGCTAAGTGGGGAGTTAGCGGTGCCCTGTACTCGCAATCCGCTACAGCGAGAACGAATCGCCCCTCCCGACGAATGAAGTGGAAGGCCGCCCTGTACAAGGGGTGTTGATAATAAGGTCTTATGCAACTTTTCGCCGTGAACCGTGTCAGGATAGGGATATAGCAGCACTAAACGGAAAGACGGGTGTGCCATAAGGTAGCCTTGTAGTAGCTACCTATACAGGTCACGCTTCGGCTTCATTCGGCAAAAGGGGTTGCACGGCTTTTTTGAATATTGCGTCCGAGGTAAAATTTACTTCGGGCGTTTTATTTAACCTTTTAAAGGTAGTAAAAAACACGGGCTTACGTCCGTGTTTTATTTATATTTTTTATGTATTAAAGCACTCCCGTACAATGCAAGACTATGCAAGCTATTGCAAGCAAGACAAGGTATAAACTGAACCACTTATAGTTTGCTTTCTTGATTGCCGTAAGCATAACCTTGATTGCAAAAATTCCCACAAGTGCTGAGACGATAAAGCCGATTGCTATGCACCAACCGAACTGTGAGTCGGGCGCAACGAATTGCTGTTGCAGAGAGCCGTCCATTAAGCTTTTTACAAGCTCGACTAAGAACCCACCCAATATTACGGGGATTGACATCAGGAAGGAGAAGTGCGCAACTTCGTCGTTGTCTCCGCCTGCGAATATGCCTGCGCAAATCGTTGAACCGCTCCTCGATATTCCGGGGAGTACTGCAATCGCCTGTGCAAAGCCCATAGGGAGCGTTGTGCGCCAACATAGGGGCAGAACCTTCTTCCTACGCTTTGCATAAATCTCGGTTGCAAACAGCACGCCTGCCGTGATAAGGAAAAACACCGCAAGGAAAATACCTTTATACGCACCGCCCGTTATATGGTCTTCAATGACGTCGTCCAACAAGAAACCAACTATTCCGGCAGGGATTGTAGCTACGATGAGGTACAATAACGTTTTGAAGGGTTTTTTAAACAGGTTTAAAATATCCTTCCAAAAAATTACGCACACCGCAACCAACGTTCCCAGATGCAAAATCAGATTAAAGAAGAGTTGCCCGTCGAAGTTTTTATTCATCACACCTTGCAACAAGGTCAGATGTCCTGACGACGATACGGGCAGAAACTCAGTTAAGCCCTGCGTTAAGCCTAAGATAATCGCTTCCCACCACTGCATTACGAATCAAGCTCCGCTAAATCTTTATAAACCTTTTTATCCGTTTTAACAGTACTATCGTTAACAAATTCCCTTATGATTTCAGAACGCTTTAATTCTGCTTCGTCGGTCATATCGGCATCCTTTATCCAGGTGTAGAAACGGTTTTCGAACGTACCTTCCTTTTCAATGTTAGTAACTGTGAATACGGGAGTATATTCTTCCGTAGCCGAAACCTTAAAGGTATCGGTAACGTAAATTAAATGCCAACCGTAGTCGCCTGCGCAGACCTTAAACGCGCCTACGCCCATTGTTATAGCCTGCTGTGCGGAGTACTCAAATTCCTTTATAAATGACGTATCGTATGCGGAAACAGAGTAACCTAAATACTTATACTGCTCCGAAAGAATTCCGGGGTCGGTGGTATATGCGTACTGCAATTCGTTTACAGCCGACATAGCCTTATATCTCGCGCTCGTCTTATCAAACATTATTCCGTCCGAAAGATTGTCTATCTCTATCTTACCCGTTGCATATACGAGCTTAGAATAGTCGATATCGTCGCTATCTGCCGACACGGTGAAGTCGGTTACCGAATAGAATGCTGAGAAGTTATCTCCGCCCGTAAGACTGTCGCCTGCGGATATCGTCACCTTATCTCCGCCGAGTACAAAGTTAACGTATGCTTTAAACTCTTCAAGCATTCCGTCTATATCAATCTTTTTGGGAATAAGAGTGTAACTTCCGTCCTTATTTTCTATAACCTTGCCGTTGTAGGAATACAAACCGATATATTTATCTAAGGGTTCGTATTTGTCGGTCTTGGTTAAATTGTTTTCAAAGAAGAGGTAATTTCTGTCTGTATTACCGCCGTTATAGTAGGTAATTGCCTTATCTTCGTTTTCGGTATTGTATTCAGAAACGTTGAAGGAATAATCTTTAGTTCCATTGAACCATGCCCCTCTTTGGTCGGTAGATGTAATATTTTTGAGAAGCTTATTCCTATCTGCAAAATACTTACTTTCGGTTATGCTATCGTTGTTATCGCGGTAATACTGCAATTCTTTAAGTCTGCTTTCCTGCAAATTAGAGAAGGGAAGCAGAATGTTATATACGTAGCCGTAAGTTCCACCTGCCACGTCGCTGTCGGAAGTGTCGGGGCTGAACAGAATGAAAGACGTATCGGATATATTGCCCATAGCCGTTTCAAATGAAGACGATTCGTCGTAGTCGGCTGACTGCTTTGTAAGCATTTTATCGTATCTGCTTTGAATGTAGGTATAATTACCGTCATCGTCGGTTGTGTTAATAATGCTCTCGCACTCGTCTTCAAACAAATCGCTGAACTCGGAAATCACCTGCTGTTGAAGCTGTGACAAATACAAATCCTGTACGTAGGTAAGCGACATAATGTCGGTTGTATTCGTATCCTCCGAAGTGAGCATATAGTTGTTTTTAAGATAGCTTACAAACGAAGAATATGCTTTACGGCGGGTGTTGCGATTAGTGCCGTTAAGAGGCTCGTAATCGTTGCCGGCGTCTGCAAGGAGATAGCCGTTATAACCCGTATAGACGTTATAATTTTCGGGAATATAGTCTTCGTTTAAAGTATCGACGTCCGTAGGGGTTGAACGCGAATCAGTGCCTACGTATGAATCGTCCTCTTCCTTAATTTTGCTCTCTTCATAGCTGTCGAGAGTGTTGTTCAAAGTATATTTAAGGGTATATGTGGCAGTCCTTACGCCTTTTGAATCCTCGCCCCCGAGAAGATATTCGAGCTTTTCCTTTTCAGTAGGCTTAGACTTAAAGGTTGCCAAATCAACTCCGCTTGACGCGTCCTCGCATTTGGATTTAAGAAGATATACGGTTGCATACTGCGTTACCGCCGAATTTTCCACAAGCCCGTCGGAGAGCAAATCGAACACGTCGGCATAAGAATAGCCCTGCTGAACGTAGCTGTAACCCGTACTTAAAAACGCCGAGAGCAAATCTCTTTTTAAAATACTCTCCGTAGTTACCACTGAAGCATAATCGCCGAACTCGTCTTTAAAAGCCTGACTGTTTGAAATGTTAACGGTTGAAACAACCTGTTTTACGTCTTCTTCGTTAATTGTTACACACCCTGCGAGCGTTCCGCCCATTGTAATTGCCACGGCTACCGTTGCGCAAAGGAGTATTTTACTTTTAAACTTTTTCATTCCTTATGGAACCCCTACTATATTATCCGTTTAATTATACACCATAAATTTGCTTGCGACAAATTATTTTTATGTGTTTTGCGTAAAACTTACTGCAAATTTCAAAAATTTAGTCATTCCGAGCATAGTTTTTGTCTGAGATGACTGCGGTGCAAACACCAAGAGTGGAGCTTTTGCCATAGAGAGCGTTACTTCCTTTTTAAACCTATCCAAGGCAAAGGCAAGCCTTTCGTCCTGTAAACTATTGACCGACGGCAATTCGAGATAACCGCCCTGTGCGTCAACCGTAATCTTTTTGACGTTGAATTTCGAGGCATAGGACTTTAAGACCGCTATGATTAAAAGGTGTAAAACCTCGTCGGGCATTGCCCCGTAATTTTCCTCTATGCTACGGCATACCCTTTTATAATCTTCGACGGAGCGTATTTCGGCAATCTGCTTATAGCAGTCCATTCTGCCTGCACTGCTTTCAATATAGTTTTCGGGAATATACGCCCCAACGTGTATATCAAGCTCTGCCGAGAACTGCCTCTCGCCCGTAATCTCTTCCTTTAAAATCTTGGAATAGAGTTCGTAGCCCACCTTATCCATATGCCCGTGTTGCTCTGCGCCGAGGACGTTGCCGGCTCCCCTGATTTCTAAATCGCGCATAGCTATCTTAATACCCGAACCGAGTTCTGTGAACTGCATTATGGCTTTAAGCCTTTCCGTCGCGTCACTCGTCATAACCTTTTCGGGCTTAAACGTGAAGTATGCAGAGGCTAAGCGCGAACCTCTTCCTACCCTTCCCCTTAACTGATAGAGCTGGGATATACCCAACCTGTCGGCATCGATAACTATTATGGTATTTGCGTTGGGCAAATCTATTCCGTTTTCGATGATTGTAGTTGTGACGAGTACGTTCTTTTCGCCCTGATAGAAGGAAAATACGTTGTTTTCAAGGGTGTTCTTATCCATTCTTCCGTGAGCATAGGTAACCTTAGCTTCGGGTACCAACCTGCAAAGGCGAGCCGTAAACTCGGCTATGCTCTCCACCCTGTTATATAAAACAAATGCCTGACCGCCCCTTGAAATTTCCCTGATAAGGGCGTCCCTTAGAAGCGTTTCACTCTCCTCTACTACGTAGGTCTGTACAGGCAGTCTGCGCCCGGGAGCGGTGTTTATCGTGCTTATCGACCTGATGCCCGACAGCGACATATGCAGAGTTCTGGGTATGGGCGTTGCCGTCATAGTGAGGCAATCGACGTCGTTTTTTACGTGTTTTATCTTCTCTTTATGCTCTACGCCGAAGCGCTGTTCTTCGTCTAAAACGAGCAACCCCAAATCGTGGAACTGCACGTCGTTCGACAAAAGACGGTGCGTTCCTATTATGAAATCTATCTTACCCTCCCTCAATCTTTTGAGGGTGTCCTCCCTCTCCTTTTGAGTTTGGAAACGGTTTAATTTTTCTACCCTGACGCCGAAATCTTCAAACCTCTTTACAGCCGTATTGTAATGCTGTTCGGAGAGTATTGTGCTGGGACACATCAAAGCCGACTGCTTACCGCCGAGAACGCAGAGATATACGGCGCGCAAAGCCACCTCCGTCTTGCCGTAGCCGACGTCTCCGCACAGCAGTCTGTCCATAACTTTATCCGAACACATATCGGCTTTTATTTCCTCTATACAGGCAAGTTGGTCGGGCGTTTCTTCGTACTCGAAGGAGCTTTCAAACTCCTCCATCATAGCGGAATTTTCGGGGAAACAGAAGCCCTTCTTTTCCGAACGTTCGGCATACAGAAGTTTTAAGTCGAAGGCAAGCTTTCTTACGGACTGCCTTACCCTTTCCTTTACCCTTTCAAACTCCGCTCCGCCTATCTTTGACAGCGTGGGATTGTCTTCGCCTACGTATTTGGAGAGTACGTCCATCTGCTCTACGGGGACGTACAAAACGTCGCCTCCGCGGTATTCGATGGCCACGTATTCCTTTATTCCGTCGGTGGTTTCTATCTTTTTAGTGCCTATAATTCTGCCGACGCCGTGCTTTTCGTGGACGGCGTAATCGCCCACTTCGGGTGCGGTGAACATATCGCCCCTGCGCTTTCTTATACGCTTTTGAACGCTCTTTGTAAATACGTCTCCGCTACCCACTACGGCGAGCTTAGATTCGTGCAGTATAAAGCCCTTAGCAAGCGGTTGCGACGAAACGCATACGTCTATCAACGCGTCGAGAGTATCGGGGAGGGGGCTTACGCCTATATATTCGTCGTGCAACGCCTCGCACAGACGTTCGTAATGGTTTACGCCGTCGGCAAAAATTAACACTCTGTATCCGCCGGACAGCCAATTTTTTATATCCTGCGCTAAGAGGGGTACGTTGTTTAAATAGCTGTGGGAAGGTACGGTGTGGAGATTGTAGGTTTTTAAGGGTTGGAAAAAGGGTATTTGAGTTGTAAAGGTCTGCAACGCCATATTTAAATAGGCGGACGTTCCCCTTTTAAAATCCTCTTCGCTTATCAATCCCTTTTGAGAAAACGAGAATACTTCGCCTCCGCAAAGTAGTTCTTTATACCTTTCGTTATGCTCCTTTTCAAGCGATTGCAGTATATCGTTAATGCTCTTACACTCGTCGAAAATTATAAGCGTATTTGGAGCAAGAATATCGAATAGCGAGCGGTAGCATTTTAAGACGGGGAACAAAAAGTCCTGCCCTGCAAAGGGAAAACCGCCTTCAAGCTTTTGGGTAATTTCCTCTAAAAGCGCCGAAGAACGTTTAAATTGAGCTTCCGTCTTACATTCCTTTAAACACTTCTTTAACGTGTTAACAAGCTCTGCACACTCTCCCTCCTCTATATAACAGTCTATTGCAGGGAGAATTGTTATATTTTCGATATCGGGAAGTCTGTCTCCGCTGACAATGTCGTAAGGGCGGATACGCTCTACCGTGTCGCCGAAAAAGTCAACCCTTACGGGGTTTTCCGCACCCACGGGGAAGATATCTATAATATCGCCCCTGACGGCGAACACACCCTTACTCTCCACCGAGTATTCACGGGTATAGCCCATACCCGTAAGAAGGGAAGGCAGGGCGGTATAGTCGTAGTCTTCGCCCTTTTTAAAGGCAATCGCGGGGAGCTTATCCGCCACGGGTTGCAACGCCGATTCAACGTCGCAGACAATAATTTCCGCACCGCCTAAAACCCCGCAAACGCCCTCTATTCTTTTAAATAGCGCGTCCTTAGACACGGCGGACTTATACAAAAGCACGTCGTCCTTTGCCGTGAGATATGCACAGTTTTTACCCGAGAGAACGCTTATAGCCGAATACGCCTTAGACGCTGAAACGGGGTCTGCGCAGATATATAAAACGGGGCGGTTACATACGCTTGCAACCAAATATTTTTCGCTGTCCGCAACACCAAAAACCGCCGTCGGCTCGCCGAGGCGGATACTTTGGTCTATGGCGATATATTCGCCCTTTAAGTTTTGCGGTGTAAAGAAACCCCTTTTCATATATCACCTATATTTACGGCAAGAGTTTAATTATGCGTAAATAATTAAAAATTAAAAATAATATATAGCCAAAGGCTATTACTTTAAATTGTCAGCCGTTGTATTTGGTCATCACCTGTTCAAACGGCATACCTTCCGCCATAGCGATGGACGCTTCCGCCGACCTATGGCAGGCAGATATAAATAAATCGTAGTCCTCGGGCTTAACGTTGGAAAGAACGTAATCTATTATGGGAATATTGACTTCGCTGTCGCGTATGCCTACCCTGATTCTTGCAAATTTTTGAGTGCCTATTTCGGCTATTACCGAACGCATACCGTTATGCGTGCCTGCACTTCCCTCCGCACGAATCCTGATTTTACCCTTAGGCATATCGTAATCGTCGTAGATTACCACAAGTTCTTCCGGAGTAGCTTTATATTTTGCAAGAAGTTGCTTGACCGCTCTGCCCGAATTGTTCATATAGGTTAAAGGCTTTGCAAGTATGACCTTTTCGCCTTTGATATTAGCCTCTGCGGTCATCGACTCACATTCCTTTTTCTTAAATTTGACGCCCAAAATTTCGGCGACGTCGCCTACTGCGAGCCAACCCATATTATGGAACGTCTTTAAATATTTTTGCTCGGGGTTGCCGAGACCGACAATTATAAACATACCCTTCCTTTAAAGTTAAAGCCACGACGAGCGTGGCTTTTGTATTTTTTGTTAAGCGTTTAATGGGCAATCAGTCGTAAATCTTAGACATAGGTTTGTCGAGATATACGTTTTCGATTGCGTTTGCAAATATGTTTGCAGTGGAGATAATCTTGAAGATGGGGAGCATCTTTTCCTGAGGGATATTGATTGTATCCAAAATTGCAAGCTCGGTTATAGGAGACGCCGAAAGCCTGTCTATTGCAGGTCCCGAAAGAACGCCGTGCGAACAGCAAGCGTAGATTTCCTTAGCGCCTGCTTCCTTTAAAGCCTTTGCGCCCTGAACGATTGTACCTGCGGTATCAATCATATCGTCAACCATAAGGCAGTTTTTGCCTGCAACGTCGCCGATGATGTTCATAACTTCCATCATATTTGCCTTGGGACGGCGTTTATCGATAATCGCCATCTTAGCGTCCAT